>BTRA01000063.1:0-17474 GCA_036986155.1 Gemmatimonadota bacterium
GGGGGAGCGCCGCGTCGTAGTGTCGCGCGAGCCGATCGTAATGCTCCTCAACTGTCCGGGTTCCCCGCTTGGCGGGCCACAACGTACGTGCGAGATTGCCTGCTGCTCCCTTCCTGAGTGTGCGCCACAGCTCACCGTACCCGGCCTCGCCCCGCAGCACATCGAAATAGAGATCGATGAAACCCTCCTGGCTGCGCTTGAGCATCCCGTAGCCCGCGCGGGGAAACAGAAAGAGGAAAATGGCAATGTTGCGGGCCGCCCGAAATTCGTGATACATCTCATCCGCGACGAGGCGCTGGTACTCGGCGGGCGCGGACACGCCACCACCCCGCACGGCGTCACCGAGCACCTGGGCCGCGAGCTGTCCACTTCTGATTGCGTAATAGATGCCCTCACCGAGGAACGGATCTACGAGCGCCGCCGCGTCACCGAGCAGCACGGTCCGTTGCTCCGCAATCGGATCCCGGCCGCCCGAGAAGACAGGGATGATGTAACCCTTGCGTGATTCCGAGACCAAGGCGTCCACCAGGTCCTGGTCTACCAGGAATTCGTCGTAGATCGCCCGCGGGTTCCCGATCTTATCACGAAGCCCTCCCACACCGATGGACAGGTGATCGCCCTTGGGGAACACCCAGCCGTAGCCGAAGGGGACGGCCCCGAATTCGATCCGCACCTCGTCGCTGGCGAACGTCGGGGCGCGGGGCCCCGTCGTCACCTCGGCCTCCACGCAAACCGCCACCCGCCGCCGCGGCGTAAGCCCGAGTACCCGGCCTACGATACCATTAGCACCATCGGCCCCGACGAGATAACGGGCCCGGTACTCACGCTCTCGGGTGGTCACCCGCACACCGTCCGCGGTCTCGGCGACGTCCACGACACGCTGACCTGTGAGCACCACGGCGCCCGCACCCTGCGCCTTTTCGGCGAGAAAGTGATCGAACCGGTCGCGCATCACCATGTACGACACGGGACGATCGGACCGAACGTGAACCTCGTCGAGCCCCTTGAACGTGAACGTAGCGCCGTGGATGGTCCGCTCCACGAGATCGTGGAAATCGGGATCTAGGATGGCGTCGATCTTGAGCGACAGGCACCCACCACACGGTTTATACCGGGGCAGCTCCTTCTGCTCGAGCAGAGTCACCGCGATCCCCTGCCGGGCGAGCTCGTACGCGGCCGTGGTACCAGCCGGCCCCGCACCCACCACGATTACGTCACAATCCATTGGGTGCTCCAATGTCTCAGATCCGGTCATGGGGCCGGACGATCTCTCCGTACGCCTCACGACTCGTCGGTCATGCGAATCGACGGGTCACCCTCCGCGCGTCCCAGACTTCGACCTTCCACGTTTCGCCCGGAAGCCCCTCGGGATAGTTACATCAACCCGATCGTGCTGTTAGGGATAGGAAATCCCAACGCCCTATGGGGCCGACGGGCAAGGTAGGATCGGCTTTCAGGGGTGGGAAGGGGTGTGCTCTCCTGCGCGATCCGGAGTGGGCTTCAGGTGAGATGAGCGAGGAGCAGGACCACGAGGTCGCGCCCGACGGACTCGACGTCGGTACGGATTGGGTGCCGAAGGTCGTCTTCGATCCGTCAGGGGATTCTCGGCGGGGTCGCCGGCGCGTTCAGCCGCTCCATGTTCACGAGAAACGCGAAGAGCCCGGGAACCAGGCGATGGTTCGTGACCACCCCCGAATCCTCGAGGGCGAGGAGTTGATCCACAACGTTCGATCGCCAGCCACCGACGAGTACCTGCACCTCACTGGCGGACGCCATACCCAGGGGCGTTGGGGAGCGGTCCACCCGATCGGCCAACGATCGCAGGTTACTTTCCTCCTGCGCGAGGTCGGCCCCGGCAGTGAGGAGCCACGACCGCACCACCACCACGTCCCGCGCTCCATACCGGAAGTGGAAGAACGTGTCCTCCGGACCAGGCCGGGCAGCCTCGCGTTCGGTGAAGTAAAAGGGAAGGAGCAAATAAAAGGTCTGCAGGTCCATGACTACGAGACGAGGGGCGCCCGCCGGGTCTAGGAGATCCAGCATCTGCAGGAGATTCTCCCTCCTGAGCACGCGCTCGGGAGCCGCCCAAGGGCTGTCGGGGACGTCCATCGCGATCCCCACACGCTCCCGGGCGGCCATCAGGACGACGACGACGGCCACCCCCACCGCGGCCCATCTCCTCCCCGAAGTGAGGACGAAGCCCACCCCCCAGGCCAACGCCGGAAGGGTGAACGCGAGCATCCAGGTAGAATGACGGACGGCGCCCATCGGGTAGACACCCGCGGCGGCGGCTACCAACCCCACGAGCAGCGCGGACCCGGCCACGACGACCGGAAGCCACGCCCTGCGCGCCACGGCTGCGGCGAGGGCCGCGATCGTCAGCACGGTAATCGGCCCCCCCAGGCCCCTCCCGCCAACAGTGGTCTGAAGGCCGACGAAAGCGAGCCACGCCTCCCTTGGCGAGCCCACCAGGTAGAAGCTCAGCCAACCCTGGAGGGCGTCGTCGGCGGTGTCCGAGGCTACGAGTCCTCGCAGATGGAAGAGGTAGAGGACCAGCACGAGCGTCACGGGAACGATATGCGCGAGAGCGAGGTCCCGGCGGGCCTCACGGGGCATTTCAGGCGAGAGGATCAGGTAGAGTGCCACCCCCCCCAAGGCCCCCAGCGCCAGGATGGAACTGTAGTGCGTGAGCAGCGCCAGCGCGATGAACACCAGGTACCACAGGAGTGTGCGGCGCTCCGGCGCCCGACCGAACCGGAGCAGGAGGGCGAGGGCCCCCGCCACCAGCACCAACTGGAGCATGTAGGGGCGCATGATCTGGGAGAGGGTGACGGCCGGCGGGGACGACACGAGCAGGGCGGCGGCCACGAGTCCGGTTACGGTCCTCCGCACGGGAGCTTCCCAGGCGATCTCCCGGCCGCACTCCCAGAGGGCGTAGACGGCGGCGGCGCCCGCCGCCAGCGACAGCGCCCTGTACCAGAAGAAGTCCGTGGTGAGGATGCCCACCGCCCGGAGAAGCATGTAGTACAGGGGGGGGTGGGCATTCTCCGCCACCTCTTTCCAGAAGGCGGAGAGAGTGGGTTGGGTGAGAATGGAAAAGTAGATGCCCTCGTCGGGGTTCAACCACCACTCCATGGTGCCGGGTATGCGGACTAAGAGTCCCACGACCACCAGCAACAGCGCTGCGCTCCGTCCGTACCGCTCGACATAGGATGCCATGGGTCGGCCCGGCTCCCTCACGAGACGGTAGAGTTCAGGATGCTTTCCACATCGTCCAGGCGGCGGGCCTCGACCAGGAATTGGTAGCCGAACAGGGATGGCCAGATTCTGGCAAGGATCGAGGCCACGGAGTCGAGGAGACGCAGGACGGCGGATTCGCCCACCATGTCCGAGATGGGTGGTCCGAACCCTCTCACACCGAGCACTTCGAAGCCCTCTCCTTCAAGCGTCCGACAGAAGGAGCGGACCGTGAACAACCGAGTGTGCGTGAGATCCAGAATCCCCTTCTTACCGTAGTTGAAGAAGCCAAGTGCGAGCATGATGCGCACCAGGAGGTAGGCGACATTGCCGGTGCTGGCCAGCAGCGTGCCTCCCGGGTTCATGGCCCTCCGGATCTCGCGAAGGCTCTCTTCAGGTCGGTGCAGATGCTCGATGACGTCGAGGGCAACCACAGTATCGGCCTTTCCATTCAAGGCTTCGGTGGCTTCGTCCGCGAAGTCTCCGTCCAGATCCAGTTCGAGGTAGGGAAAGGGTAGGTCCGCATCTGGCTTGCACAGGTCCACGGCCACCACGCTCGCCCCCTGCGCGTGAAGGGCCTGTCCCACCCGGCCGTGGCCTGCGCCCAGTTCGAGCACCTTCGTGCCTGAGGCCCAGCTGCGCGCCAGCACATGCTGGTGGACTGTGCGGGGCCCAGTCTTGAAGACATACCTTCCGTCGTCGAAGACGTCGAACTTCGGATGGTGGACCAGGTAAACCCTGTTGGCTCGGGACCGTATCACTGCGGAGACGCAGTTGATGGCGTAGGCGAAGCCGTTCACGTGGCAGATCTCGTCCCCGTAATACGTGGGGATAGGTACCTCGACGATCTTCTTCTCTCTAGCCAGGAGCTGGATGATGATCTCGGTGTCGAAGTGGAAATCGTTCGTGTTGTACTGGAACGGAATCTCGGCTAAGGCCGAGACGCGGTAGGCCCGGTATCCCGAGTGGAACTCGGTGAGATCCGCGTTCAGGAGGCGGTTCTCGATCCTCGTGAGGATTCGGTTCCCCAAGTGCTTGTAGAGAGGCATCCCTCCGCGGCGGGCCGCTCCCCGGTCCATCATGCGAGAGCCGAAGACTGCGGAGGTATCGGGGTCCGAGAATGGGCTCAGAATCCGGGGGAGGACCTCGGGCGCGTACTGCCCGTCGCCGTGGAGAAGCACCACGATGTCGAACTGTCTGCGGATGGCGTAGCTGAAGCCGAGCTTCTGATTTCCACCGTACCCCTGGTTGAACGGGGTGGTGAAGACCTCGAGGCCGGGGACGTCTTCCTTCAGGCGGCCGGCTACCTCCGTGGTGCGGTCGACGCTTTTATCGTCGATGACGTAAATGGCAGCCAAATGAGGGACCAGATCAGCGGGGATCCGGCACAACGTCTCGCGGATGTGGGCTTCCGCGTTATAGGCTACGACGAAGATGGCCACACGCGAGGAGCGGACGACTCCGAGACAGCCTGCCCATTCTCCGTCGGAAACCTTGGGCAAGTCGGTCGAGGCTGAAGGGTTCACCCGAGGAACATGAGCCGGCGAAGCGAGGACGCCAAGGTCGACGAGCTGTTGCAACCCTTGGCCCAAGGGATTCTAAGTGGAGTGGTTTCGTCCACTCCGCGTTTTCCGAGTTACATCCCTCCCTTTTTGGGCAGCGGCGCGAAAGGTACGCGCAGTCCAAATGCCAGTGACGGCACCACCTCATCGGCAAGCAACAGCGTCATGAGAGCATAGAATCGAACCTGGGGGAACCCGGTTGGCGCCGTTACGTAGAGCGCGGTCATCGGCCTAATGACTGATTCGCCCCGGAACCTCACATTCATCATGCCGAGAAACGGTGCCACGCTGACCGGTCGTTGCCAAAGTGCGTAGCTGAGATGGGCCATTATCATCGGGCTGCTGCCGTGCGGAGCCACCCACTGTGTAACCAGCGAGACGCCCAGCCGCGGGATACGAGTGGGTGCCATGATGTGTATCCGCGCAAGGAGATCGACGCTTTCGGGGTCTGAGTCGAGGTTCCGCACAAATGCTGCTGGCTCGAGAAGCACGAGGGGTTCGCAGATCCAACACGTCGGACGCTGAGCCACCGCCCGGGATGGGAGGAACATCAAGGTCAGAAGGGTTACCGCGCCTAAAGTTATCGCGGCGACCGAGCTTGCGGGAGCAACCCGCCCCATGCAGCGAAAGCCAACGGATGCTGACGCCACCCGTATGCCGGGCGCCTTACAATGTTTCACGTGAGGCCTCTTGGTTGAGAGATTGTCGTTCGACTTGCTGTCCGCTCAGGTGACGGGGCATCTTCTCCGCTCGCTGTTACCCGCCCAGCCCCAGGGAGGATCGATCCATGGTTGATGAAGCACGGGTCCCTCAATCCGTGTGGCTTGCCGCGGTCCTCTTCGCGGGATTGGTCCTGTCGGCTTGCGGTGACACCGGAGGCGATGCCGAACCGGTTACGGAATCTAGTCGGGCGGCCTCGGTGGACGGCCACGTTCGTCTCTATGCGGTCGACCGCTACGAGGGAGTCCGCCGTCTGGACCCGAATACGCTCGAGGTCATCGACTCGATCGACACGGGTCCCCGCCCGCACGGGATCGTGGCCTCGCACGACGGCCGCACGCTGTTCATCACCCTCGAGGTCAGCAACGAGGTCATCAAGGTGGACGTGGCCACCCACGAGATCCTCGCCCGCGCCGAAGTGGGAGCTGTGCCCAACGAGCCTGCCCTGAGTGCCGATGGCCGTTACCTGTTCGTGCCGCTCCGGGGGGCTGGCGGGACGGACGTTGTGGACACCCGTACCATGAAGCGCGTGAAGTCGCTCGCCACGGGGGCCGGAGGCCACAACGCCTACACCGCCTCGGACGGCCAACTCATCTACTCGACTTCCATGGGCGAAAACCAAATCAGCGTGATCGACCCGTCCACGCTGGAGATCCAGCGCATCATCCCACTGAACGGTCAACCTCGGCCCGTTGCGCTCACGACCGACGGGCGGTCGGCTTACGTAGTACTGTCGGGACTGACCGGCTTCGTCACGGTGGACCTCCAGACCGACCAGGAGGTCGGCCGAATCTCCATCCCGATTCCCGAAGGCACGCCCGTTCCTCCGCTCGACACATACACGCACGGTATACTCCTCACTCCAGACCAGCGCGAGTTGTGGATCGGCGCCTACGGCACCGACAAGGTGTACGCCTTCCTCATGCCAGAGAGCGCCCCGCTCGCCGAAATCGACCTGCCGGGCGGCCCGCACTGGCTCACGCTGAACCCGGAGGGGGAGCCGCTCTACGTCACGCTGGAGCGGTCGGGCCAAGTCGCGGCGATCCATCGTGGGGTCCGTGAGGTGATTCGAGTGGCCGATGTGGGACGTGCTCCCACTCGCATCCTGGCGTTCAGGACACCGGTGGACTAGGGCGGCCCAGGGGCGACCCCTCCTACAGCCGGTAGGTGTGGTGCGGATTGATGCTTCCGGCCAGGGAGAACGGGGTGAAATCCCGGTCTTCACCGAAGAGCCCTTCGCTCGTGAGCGTCGACACTGTCCGTCCGAAAGTTCTTGCTCTGTTCAGCAGAGCCGAATAGCGTTGATATAACAGCCCCCCCAGACCCCAGGCTTCTTGTGAATCGAATGATCGGCATGTCCCCCGCCATGCCCGCGAACCATCGTGTGAGCGATTTCGCCCGGCGATCGTCCCTACTGGTGCTCACTTTCATGCTCGTGGGTTGCAACGGCGAAGGGATCACTGGTGTCGATCCAGAGCCGTCCCAGGTCGTCGACGAATCCTCATTCTCGGTGGCCCAGATTCCGATGGCAGCCCTGCTGGCACCGGTGATCATCGATTTCGAGACCATCGGACTTGGTGGCAACGACACGGTCATCGGCGGTGTTACGCAGCATTCCGAGGCCGGCTTCACAGTGGCGGACCCGAATAACGCCGGTGTGCGGGCGCTTCTCCTGTGGAGACCTTCGGCGTCCGACTTTCTGGGCTCGGTGGCCCTGTTCAACGGCACCAACGGGGTCACGCGCCTCACGCAGGACAACGGCGCGCCCTTCGACTTCGTCTCGATGGACTTGGCCGAGGATCAATTGGCGAGGGGCAACGTGCGGTGGACCGTCGTGTTCACTGGCGTGCGCGGGAATGGGACTTCGGTTTCGGCTTCGTTCACGCTGGACGGTGGTGTCGGGTTCCAAACGTTCACGCCCGTGGGTTTCACGGCGATTGTTTCTCTGGAATGGGTCGGCAACTTCCCGGTTCAATTCGACAATATAGTGGTCGGGCCTCCATCGGCCCCGCCAGGTCCCGGCCCCGGTCCCTCACCGGGGCCGGGAGGCGGAGACGCGACCCTCAGGGTCAGGCGGGCGTCCTTGGACTTGGAGGACCGGGACCGCGGAGAAGAGCACGACGAAGAGCATGACGAAGAGCACGACGAAGAGCACGGGCCTGACGACAGTTTCTCGGTCAGGGGTAGATTCTCCCTGAGTGCGGGCAGTGACGGGATCGACGTTGCAAACGAGGACGTGGAGGTTACGTTCGGCTCCTTCAGCGTGACGATTCCCGCGGGCTCGTTCCAGAAAATCGGCAGGAGGGGAAGGAAGTTCACCTTCCATGACTCCAATTTGAACATCGAACTCCGACGAAACGGTCGGCTGAAGATCGATGGGGAGGATTTGGACCTGAGCGGCACAGACCCCACGATGCCCATCAATGTCGGATTCCGCGTGGGCAATGACGCAGGGAGCGCCACGATAAGACTCAATCGGCGGGGCAAGTTCAACCGCTAGCTCGAGATGCCGGCATCTAGGTAAGGCCACCTCAATCCGGATGCCGACCAGAAACCGGGTGCCGCCCAGGAGTCCCTCACATGCAAGCCGACCCGCCGAACCAAGCCGCCAGGCCGCCGGCCGATTGGGAAGACCTCGAGCTCCCCGACATGCGGCTCCGGAGCCTCCTGTGGAACTTCGGCCCCGGGGTGATCCTGATGATGACCGGGATCGGCACGAGCCACCTGGTCACGGCGCCGGCGGCGGGGGGACGCTTCGAGTTCGCCCTGCTCTGGGCCATCCCCATCGCTTACATCTTCAAGTACTACGGCTTCGAGATGGCCTTCCGGTTCACGAACGCGACCGGAAAGAGCATCATCGAGGCGTACGGCACGGCCTGGGGCAAGTGGCCGCTCTGGTATGTTCTGATCACTACGATCATCCAGGCCGCCCTCGGGCAAGCCGGGAGGCTGATCGCGGCCTCGGCGGTGCTCTTCTACATCTTTACCGCGTCGCTGGGCCTTCCCGTCTCGATGGCGGGATACGGCGCCATCTTGGGGATCGTTTCTGTGGCCATCCTCCTTCGGGGGCGCTACAAGACGGTCGAGTGGGCCGCCAAGATCTTGGCAGCCATCCTCCTCGTCTCCACCCTGGCGGTGTATTTCGTCGAGCCCGCCCCGATCTCGGCCCTAGGACACTTCTTCCAGGTGGAAACCCCCGTGGGGTCGTGGCTCATCATCGCCGCCTTCCTTGGCCTTCTCCCCACGGGAATGGACGTCTCGCTCCAGGCGTCGGAGTGGGGCAAGGCCAAGCGGGTGGGCATGGCCAAGATCCGCAAGAGGCTGGAGGCCACTGGGCTCGCCGGCCGCTTCGACTCGTCGGACCCACATAAGGAGGATCTGACGGTCCAGACGGCCATCATGCCCCCCAAAGCTCGCGAGTACGCGCGCCGCTGGTTCGTGATCGGCCTCTGGGACTTCCGGCTGGGCCACCTCGTGTCCTTCGTGATCGCGAGCGTCTTCCTACTGCTGTCGGCCGTGTGGTTGTATCCGAGCCCTGTAGAGGGCCGCGCCGTGATGGGCGAGATCGCCGGGATTTTCACGCTCAGTGTCGGGCCTTGGATGATGATCGTCTTCATGCTGGGCGCGTTCGCGGCGACATTCTCGACCGCCTTCAACTACTTCGACGGTTGGCCGCGGATCGTCGGCGCCTGCAGTCGGAATCTGTTTCCGGGGACGGCGAAGCTGCCGGGCATCGACCGGGCCGAACTCACTGAGGAGCATCGCAAGACGTGGTACTCGGAGTACAACATCTACCGCACGACCATGATCTACTCGCTGGTAGCGTCCGTGGTGATCATCGCTGGGTTCGAGAGGCCGGTTCTATTGGTGTTGCTGGCCTCTGCGCTGGCCTTCTTCATCGCGCCGGTGGTCTTCTATCTGAACCTTTACTACTGCCTGACCGTCATCCCCAAGGAAGACAAGGCGTTCTACCCGAGCCTTCCACAGCGCTGGCTCGCCTGGGGAAGCCTGGTGGTGTTCATCGGGTTGACGGTGGCGGGTGCGATCCCGCTCGCTGGGCGGATCCGGGAAGCACTCTTCGGAGGCTAGTACGTTCCCGCCACCCTCGCCCTCTGCCTGATCAGCGCGAGGACCGTGTCGATCGTTGGGGTCGGCTCGTCCACCAACCGGCCCATCTCCTGGACGGCGGTGACCACAGCATCGATCTCCATTGGTCGGCCCTTTTCCAGGTCCTGAAGCATCGACGTTCTGTGCGCGCCCACCGCGGCGGCCCCGTCCAGGCGTTTGTCCACGTCAACGGCGAAGTGAATGCCCAGCTTCTCGCCGATGGCCTGCGCCTCGATCATCATGGCGCGCGCCACGGCCCTGGTGTCGGGCTCGGTCGCCAGCACGTCGAGTGTCTCCAGGGTGAGGGCGCTGATGGGGTTGAAGCATACGTTGCCCCACACCTTGAGCCAGATTTCCTCACGGATACGGCGAACCGGCGCGCGAAAACCGGCAGCGATCAGGACCTTGGCGAGGCGTTCGACGCGTTCGGTTTTTTCGCCGGTGGGGTCGCCTAGGGTGAAACGGTTGCCGGCGATATGGCGGATCACGCCGGGCTCCGGCACCTCGGCGGCCGGATACACTACGCATCCGATCGCCCGCTCGGGACCGATCTTGTTCCACAGCGATCCATCGGGATCGACGCTCTTCAGACGATGGTTCTCCCAAGGACCCTCGAGCCGGTAAAAATACCACCAGGGTACTCCGTTGACTGCCCACACGACGGCCGTGTCGGGGCCGAGCAGTGGCTGCATGACGTCCACGATGGCCGACACCGAGTGGGCCTTGAGCGTGACGATCACATAGTCCTGCGGGCCGACCTCGGCTGGATCGTCAGTGCAGGTCGGATGCGCTACCCGCTCCTCACCACTTATCTGGAGTCGCACGCCGTGCTCCTTCATGGCGGCCAGGTGGGGGCCGCGGGCGATCAGCGTTACGTCCGCTCCGGAGAGAGCCAACTCGGCGCCGAGGTAGCCCCCGATCGCCCCGGCTCCGTAGACACAGATCTTCATGCGTGTTTTCCTCCTTGGTTCACGCCAGCCCGAGCTTCTCGGCGAGGCCGATCCTCTGGAGCTTGCCCGTCGGCCCCTTGGGGATCTCGTCGAGGAAGAGCACCATGCGCGGCACCTTGAAGGCGGCCAACCGTTCGGCGGCGAATTCCCTGAGCTCTCTGTCGGTGGCCCCCGCTCCTTCGCGCAGCACGACCGCGGCCGCCACCTCTTCGCCGAGCTTTTCGTGCGGCATGGCGAACGTGACCACCTGCTGAACGGCAGGGTGGTCCAGGAGTACTTCATCCACCTCGCGCGGGGAGATCTTCTCGCCGCCGCGGTTGATGATCTCCTTCAGGCGGCCCGTGATGCTCAGGTAACCCTCCTCGTCCATGACCCCCTGATCGCCGGTCCGAAACCATCCGTTGGTGAAGCTCTGGGCGTTGGCCTCCGGGTTGCTCTCGTAGGCCTCCGTAACGTTGGGCCCACGGATGACGATCTCCCCCACGGCACCCGCACCGAGCAGGTCTCCCTCCTGGCCCATCACGCTGACCTCGGGCCCGGCGGCCAGACCCACCGTACCGGGCTTGCGGGCGCTTGGTGGGAGCGGATTGCTGGTCATCTGGTGTGCGGCCTCGGTCATGCCGTACGCCTCGATCACGGGTGCGTCGAACACCCTCTCCAGCTCGGCCATCACCTGAGGAGGTAGGGACGACGAGGACGAACGCACTAGGCGCAGCCGGGCGGACGCAACGATCTCACGATTTCGGGGCGCCCGCCCCAGGATTGCCTGGTGCATGGTCGGGACGGCGGTGTACCACGTCGGGTCGGCCTCCTGAAGCCACGAGAAAAACTTGAGAGCGTTGAAGCCCGGCGTGCAGAAGATGGAGGCCCCCGTGCCCAATGACGACAACACGGCCGCCATGAGGCCGTGAATATGGAACAGGGGCATGACGTTCATGCAGCAGTCGTCCGTCGTCAACTCGAGCGCCTTCGCGATGTTGCTTGCCGAGGCGCAAACGTTGCTCTGCCGGAGTGGCACGATCTTGGGGCGGGAGGTCGTCCCCGACGTATGCAGCACCAGTGCCACGTCGTCGGCCTCGGCGGGCCCACTACCCTCGAGTGGCTCCGCGCCGTCCGAAGCCTCACCCGCGAACTCGAACGCACCCGATGGCATCTCATCGCCCACCCGGATCTCGAGTACACGAATGCCGAGCCGGCGGGCGACGCCGATCGCTTCCGACTCGCTTCCCTCCTCGACCACCAACGCCTTCGCTCCGAGGTCGGACAGGTAGAAGTCGAACTCCCGCTCTTTGTAAGAGGGGTTCAGCGGGGCGGTGGTCGCCCCCGCCCCGATCGACACGAAGGCGGCTGCCATCTCAGGTCCATTCGGGAGCACGATCGCCACTCGGTCGTTGCGGCCGATGCCGCGGGCGTTCAGGGCGGCGATAGTCCGATCAACATGGGCTCGCAGGCCAGAGTAGCTGAGGGCCTCACGTCCGGGTGCCAGCAGGGCGGGCGCGTCGTCGTGTCCGGCTTCGAGAAGGGCTCGAAGGGTGGGCAGGGGCATGCTGGTCTCCATGGAGGTCACTGGCCGCCGTTTCAGGCCAGGCACATGTTGGGAGCTTCAGCTCGCCGGGGCAACGGGAGTGGGCTGGAATCACGGGGGTTGGACTCGCACCTTGTTGGTCCAGCCTTTGACACCCCGAGCGACGGGCAGTGGATGGAGATACAGATCTTCGGCATGAAGAAGTGTACGGATACCCGGAAGGCGCTCCGCTTTTTCTCGGAGCGCCGGGTCAAGACACACTTCGTGGACTTGAAGCAGAAGGCCGCTTCCGTCGGCGAGCTCAGGCGCTTCGTGCAGAACTTCGGCACCGACGCGGTGATGGACCGCGAATCGAAGCGGTTTCTGAGCCTCGGCCTCCGCCAGGCCGGCTACTCTCCCGAGCGCTGGCTCGAGATCCTCGCTGAGGAGCCGTTGATCCTGAGGACTCCGCTGGTCAGGTGGAAACACCGACTGACCATCGGCCACGCCGCCGAGATTTGGTCGGAGTGGATGAAAGAGTCGTGAGCGCCTCGCTCACCGAACATGACCGGGCGCTACTCGCCGGCGAGCACGGCGAGGCACCACGAATGGCCATGGCCATCCTCACGCGTATGGCCGAGGTGCAGGGTGCCGAAGCGTTGCTGGACATCACGCAGGCGCATATCGACAGCGCGCTCTACATGGGGGATGCCACGCTGGAGTACGCCGAGCATTTGGCTGGGTTGGGCGCGCAGGTTGTAGTGCCTACCACCCTCAATGTGGCGGGCGTCGATCCACACGGTTGGGAGCGCTGGGCGGTTCCTCCCCAGTGGGCTTCAAAGGCCCGTCGCCAGATGGATGCCTATCAGGGCATGGGGTGCACGCCGTCCTGGACATGTGCCCCTTACCAGACAGAAGAGCGGCCCGAGTTCGGCCAGCAGATCGCGTGGGGGGAGTCGAGCGCCATCGTTTTCGCGAATTCCGTTTTGGGCGCGCGAACGGAGCGGTATCCCGACCTGCTGGACATATGCGCGGCGATCACGGGCCGGGTCCCCGCGGTGGGTCTGCACCTGGAAGAGAACCGCCGTGGCGAAGTGCTCTTCCGTTGCGGGGATGTTCCCTCGACCGTGCAGGGGGACGACGCCCTCTATCCAGTGCTCGGGCACTGGATCGGGGCCATTGCGGGTAGTCGCGTGCCCGTTCTGGACGGGCTAGAAGCCGTCCCGACCGAGGACCAACTCAAGGCTTTGGGCGCCGCCATGGCTTCATCGGGCGCCGTGGCTCTGTTCCATGCGGTCGGCATCACGCCCGAGGCACCCACGCTGGAGGCAGCCTTCCACGGGCGCCGGCCGTCGGAGGTGATTCCGGTGACCATGGACGATTTGCGAGCGGCTCGTGCGGACCTGCACACCGCCGAGGGCGACGCTCTCGACATGGTCGTGCTGGGAAGTCCGCACTTTTCGTTGGAGGAGTTCCGCACCCTCGCGGTTTTGCTGGAAGGCTCCCGGAGGCACCCCGATGTTCGTTTCTTGGTGACCTGCGGACGCGGGGTGAAGATGATTGCCGAACAGGCCGGTTTGCTCGGGCCACTGGAGGAGTTCGGGGGCGAGGTCACGGTGGATACGTGCATCCTCACCACGCCGATGCTGCCCACCGAGGCCCGGGTCTTGATGACGAACTCGGCCAAGTACGCCTACTACACACCGGGACTGCTCGGAAGGGCGATGGCGTTCGGAAGCACGGTCGATTGTGTGCGCTCCGCCATCGAGGGGAGAGTCACACGGGATGAGGCGGCATGGACGTGACGGCGGGGCTCGCCTTCTTGCTCGAGGGCCACGCGCTCGTCCCGGGTGATGCGGCGGGGCAACTCCTGGTCGCTTCCGAGCCGTTGAGTTTTTGGGGCGGCTACGATGCGGACACAGGAGAAATCATCGACCGCCGCCATACGCTCTCCGGCTCGAACGCGAGCGGCCGCGTCCTTGCGATCCCATCTACGCGCGGCTCCAGCACCACGAGCGCCGTGCTGTTGGAAGCCATCCGGGCGGGTAAGGCCCCGGCCGCGATTCTCACTTCGGAGGTCGATGTCTTTCTCGCGCTCGCCTCCATCGTCGCCGACGAGATGTACCGAACGCCCCTCCCGGTAGTTGCGCTGCGACCGGACGACTTCAGCAGGCTACGCTCAGGCGTGCGAGCCACGGTGGAGCGTTCCGGCCGGGTGCGCGTCGGCGGAGGGCCGGTTTAGGCGGGGGTCCAACCCATGCGGGTCCAGCGCGGCGTCCCTCCCGCGGGGAATCCGCGGCGCGTGGCAAGTCTCCGGCTACGCCTGCACCGACATATGTTGCCAGAGATGAGAGACACTTTCCGACACTTCGCTCATGGCGCTCATGGCCAGTTGATCGAGCTTCTCGCCCAGTTCACGGCCCACGATCCTACGAATGAACCGGATCGGTTCATCGAGATTCCAGTCGAGCAGGGGGTTCGGCCCACGCTGGAGGTTCTGGAGGATCCGCATCACGAGGTAGGCATCGTCGAGCAGGCCGGCGAGTCCCTGGGTCATCTCGGGAATGAGGTCCATCGGGTGCAAGAAGTATCGTGTCGCGTGCTCGAGGACCGGGGCGACGACGACCGTCAAGCCACGTTCCCCGGCAGCCTGCGAAGCGCGCGCCATCATGATCGGGACGGTCTCGATGATCTCCACGGCCACCAAGACCGCCTCTTGTACCTCGTCCTCTGTGGCTTCCGGAAGGCGATCACGTATGAAGCGCTCCAAGGGCTCGGTGCCCCTGGCCTTCGCGCTGTCGATCACGGCTTGGATCTCGGCCAGCTTCAACGGGGACTCCACTACGTGGGGATGAGGGTGGCCTCGCATCCGCGCGAACGACCCGACCCGGCGAATGTGGCGAGTCATGGGGACCCAGACAACCTGGGTCATCAGAACGGCGCGCCGACGGCCTTGCACAGGAAGCGTACGAGGCCCTTGCCGTCGGCGCAGGCTTCGGCGAACCCCTCCAAGAATCCATGCGCCGTTACCTCCTTCCGAGTCACGGGCGCGACGCCGATGAAATCCTTCCGCTTGAGGTCGTCGATGAGCGGGTGGTCGGGGTCGAATCCTCGCGGGTGACGCACCAACGAATCGCCGGCAAGCTCGAATCGGCTCGTGAATCTCCGGCCTCGCGTGGCTCGCTTCCAGCCCGCTGGGTCGTCGACGATCGCCTCCCTGATCTTCTTCACCGAGGGGCCGTCAGGGTGCCAACACCCCAGCCCGACGAAGACATTCTTGGGCTCCAGGTGCAAGTAGAATCCCGGCGCATGTGCGTCTTTCCCGAGGTCGTGGCGGAACTGGATCCCGGTGTAGGTCTTATACGGACTCTTGTCCTTCGAAAACCGGGTGTCCCGATAGATCCGGAACATCGAGCCACCCACCGGCCGGGGATCGGCCTTGAAGTGAAGACTGATCTTCTTGAGGCGCGGCCTGAAGTCGGTAATGAACCGCATCGCGGGCTCCCGCACGTGTTCCTCGTACCGGGATCTGTTCTTTTCGAACCACGGGCGGTTGTTGTTGGCCGCAAGCTCCTCGAGGAAGCCGAAGGTGGCCTTGGTGAAATGGGTTGCGCTGACCATGTGCTGTGAGGCTCGGTTTAGAGGTTCGTACGTCTGAATCGGCAAGAGACGAAGGGCTGCGCAGCCCCCCAAGGCGTCCGGTGAACGTCGTCCACCGACTCCAGCAACTCGAACATGTCTCCCAGTTCGGATCTGAGGGTCGCGGCGGAGTATCGCTGGACGTCGAGGCCGCTGCAGTTCTCGGGTCCATCGGGCCCGAATGTGGCGATGATGGCCTGTCCTCCCGGCCGCAGGGCCCCGGCCAGAGTGGCCTTGTAGGCCTGCCGATCGTGCGGGTCGGTGAGGAAATGGAACACGGCTCGGTCGTGCCAGAGAGCGTAGTCCTCCGGTGCCCTCCACGTGGTGACGTCCGCCTGGACGAAACGAATGGCTTGGGCGTGCTCTCCGAGGCGATCCCGCACTTGCTTTAGCGCCGCCCCTGCGATGTCCAGCACTGTGAGGTTGCGATATCCGGCGGCGATCAACTGATCTACGAGGGTAGAGGCTCCCGCACCCACGTCGATGATCGGGTCGCTATGGGTCACGCCGCTCGCCTCGATGAGGCTTAGCGAGCGGGTGGGCACAGCCTGCCACCAGCTCGCCTGCTCCGGCTCTTTCGCCTCGTGGACCTGTTCCCAATGCAGTTTTCCGCCACCCGTCATGAGCCGTCTCCGAAGGCGATGTGGCCCCGGAGGGCGGTCTGGGAGGGGTGAAGGCATGCCACTGTGGACCTTCCTCGGAGCGTCGAGTATTCTGCAAATAGGAGGTAAGCGCTCGCTGGCCACCAACGTAGGTTGAGGAGGCACGATGAGCGAGGATTTCGAAGGAGGGCGGTATGATTCGCACCGGAAGGCACCTACTTATTGTAGCGGTAGTCCTGATCGCTGCGGGGTGTGGAGCGGGATCCTCTCGAAGTCCGTTCAATGGCTCGGCGAACCCTGCCAGAATCGCACCTCCCGTCGAAGTCACGAACAACAACTGGCTGGACGCGGTCGTCTACGCCACCCGGCTTGGAATCAGGGTTCGTATCGGTGAGGTGAGCGGCATGTCACAGCGCTCGCTGAGAATCCCGGCGGGTTTCGCGGGGGCCGACGGATCGGTCGGCTTGCAGGTGACGCTGATCGGCTCAACGGAGCATTTCCTGACCGGCAACCTTTACGTGGCCGCCGATCAGATGATTGTGCTCGATATCCAGAATCAGATCGCCACGTCATCTTGGGGAGTCTTTGCGCGGTAGGTTCGCCGGGAACCCTGAACAAACGAGAACCCCACGGGGAGGAGATCCCTGTGGGGCTTCGAGGGCCCGAAGTGAAGGCCGGGAGGGCGCCGAGTTCGAACATCTGACTGCGGAGGGAACATCAGGGAAACAGCCAGCCAAACTCGCACGCCCTTCCGGTCCGTTCAGCACACACATACAAAAAGCCGATTTCGAGAGTCTTCTGCTATGGGGATTCGTCCGTTTCGTTTGTAGGGGAATTCACTACATCCGAACGGCCCCGGCCGACGACCCGGGGTGGGGACGCGGTCGAGTTGACAGCCCTGGTGGTGGGTGCCGTAGAATCAGCCCGCTCGCCGTTTCTGGCTCCGCCGAGCCGGAGCGGGATCAGTTCACGATTTCCGATGGGGGACCGATGAGCGGACCGGCGTACGACCTGCCGTGGGAGCGGCCAGCGTGGGCGTTGGCGATGGCGTTGACGCTCGTGGGAGGGTTGCCCACGACGACCGTCGCTCAGGCAAGGGAGGGTGGCACCCGCCTGGTCATTCTCGGCACGGGCAACCCGAACTCGGACCCGG
>BTRA01000064.1:0-17443 GCA_036986155.1 Gemmatimonadota bacterium
CACGCCCGACATCGGGTACATCGCGCTCGATCGCGTCGCCCGCTCGTCGGCGCAGGAAGTGGACTCTGCGCTCACCTACCTCGCCACCGCTGAGGCGATCGTTTTCGACCTGAGGGGCAACCCCGGCGGTTTCCTGGACGAGTCGCTCATGTTGAGCGACCTCTTTCTCCAGCCCGGGCAGCGCCTCGCCAGCCTCGAGAGCCGCTCGCCCCGTGCGAGTGAAGGCACCACTGACGAGGTGTGGAACGCCAAGCGGGCGGCTCGCATTCCCAACAAGCCGCTGGTGGTGTTGGTCGATCGCTTTTCGGCCTCCGCTGCCGAGATCGTGGCAGGCGCGCTCCAGGATCACGACCGCGCGGTGGTTCTCGGTGAGCGTACGTTCGGCAAGGGGATCGTCCAGAGTGTTATCCGGCTATCGGAGTCCCGACACCTGCGCCTCACTACGGGCGAATGGTTCACTCCGCTGGGCCGCTCCCTGCACAGGCCTAGGGACCAGAAGGGTCGCCCGCTTCCGGAAGATCCTGAGAGCTTCCCGACGGTGGTCACGGCGGCCGGTCGCCAGCTCTCGGGGGGAGGTGGCATCTTCCCTGATCTTGTGATCCAGGCCGATACGCTCAAGACCGTGGAGCGCGTCTTTCTGTCGCAGGCCGCACGGGACAGCATTCCGTTGGGCCTTCGCATCGAAGAATTCGCGTTCGACCTCGCGACCAAGCTCAAGGAAGCCGGCGCCGGGCCCACGTTCGACGAGGACGCCTTCCGGAGCTTCGCAGATGGACTCGCGGAGGACGGGAACCTGAAGGAGCAGCTCAGCGACCCCGTTGTGTTGGAGTACTTGAGGTGGCGTGTGACGGTGCGCATGACGGACCGCATGGGGCTGCTGGGAGAATCACTGGAGATTAGAGCCGAACGGGACCCGGTGCTGTCCGAGGCGGTCCACCTGCTCAGCGAGGTCCAGACGCAGCCCGAGTTGTTCGTAATGGTCGGCCAGCGCGAGACGGATCGTCGCAGCAGCAGCACGAGCGGCGGTGACCGCGACTAGATTCCCTCAGCCCCGCGGATGGAACCTGCGATGGACGTCCCTCAGGTACTGACGGTCCACGTGCGTGTAGATCTGGGTCGTCGAGATATCTACATGCCCGAGTAGTTCTTGCACCGCCACGAGGTCCGCACCGCCTTCCAGTAGATGCGTCGCAAAGGTGTGACGCAGCGTATGCGGTGAAACCCGCTTCGTGATCCCCACGGCCTTGGCCGAGTCCCGCACCAGATTGAACACGGCCTGTCTGGATAGTGGCGTGCCCCGCCGACTCAGAAAAACCGCGCCCCCGGCTCTTCCTCCGTCCAAACCGGGCCTCACGTCCCGGAGGTACCGCTCCAAGGATCTCCGAGCCGGAGTTCCGACCGGCACGATGCGCTCACGTGACCCTTTTCCCAACACCAAGGCGTAGCCCTCCTCGAGGGCCAGGGAGTTAAGGTGCAAACTGACCAACTCCGAGACCCTAACGCCCGTCGCGTAAAGGAATTCAAGGATTGCTCTGTCACGCCAGTACATCGGGTGGCTCTCGCTCGGGGCGTCGAGTAGGCGATTCGTCTCGTCGAGCGTCAGGAAGTCCGGCAGCGGGCGTCCCACCCTCGGGGACTCCAGCCGATCGCTGGGGTCGCTCTCGAGCACTCCCTCGGCCACCAGGAATCGGAAATAGGTCCGCACGGCCGACTGGGCGCGCCGGATCGAAGTGGCGGCCAAGCCGCCCCTCTTGAGATCGATCACGTAGTCGCGGAGGAACGTAGCATCGACATCGCCTGGCCCACGGAGCTTGCGTGTCTCTGCGAAGGCGATGACCCTCCGGAGGTCTCGGCGGTAGGCGCTCAGCGTAGCGTCGGCCAGCCCCCGCTCGAAGGCCAGATGATCCTCGAACTGCTCGAGCCGGAAGGCTCGCAGCAGGGCGTCCTTCACGGCTCGCCCTGCCGCCCCGGCGATGATCCGCGATCTCGTGTGCGGCGCCACCACATGGTCACGCCGACTGCCAAGACCAAGGCCGCGGAAAGGAGACCGCGATTCATCGTCGAAAACACAGCCAAAATATGCTCTAGGTTGTCGGCGGCGAGGCGCCCCAATAAGACAAGGATGGCGTGCCAAATGCCCGACGCGATCAGGATCGGCACGCCTACCGGCAGTGCACGCTGGTGCGTGACACCCGCAAACACCGGCACTACGGCCCTGAAGCCCGGAATGAACCGTGTGACGAAGATCGCGGCGACACCCCAGCGATCGTAAAACCGACCGATCCGAGTCATCTGACTGGGGTCCAGCATCTTCCTGCCCAATCGGCTGCGGAAGAACAGCGGCCCGTACCGGTGTGCCGCAGAGTAGACGGCCATCGCCGACGAGACGTTCGCAATCCAGGTCACGAAAAAGACCGCCGTGAGGGTCGCGCGCCCGTGGGTCGCAACGAAGCTTCCCAAAAGCACGAAGGTGTCGGCAGGCACCGGGGGAAACACGTTCTCGACTGCGGCTCCGGCGCCCAGAACGGCATACGTGAGGACCGGCGGTAGGTTCTCGAGAAATGCGAGGGCTTCACGCATGGTGCGCGCCGGCCACCCGCGCCCGCCTACCCGTCGACCGGATCGTCGGCGCTGCCGTACCCCAGCAGGGCCACCGCATGCACAGCCAAGCCTTCGCCCGAGCCCGTCCACCCCATCTTTTCGTTGGTCTTGCCCTTCAGGGAGACACAGTCCGTATCCACGTGGAGTACCCGGGCGAGATTGTGCCTCATTTCCGCGGAGAACGGCGCAATCTTGGGCCGCTCGCAAACCACCACCACATCGATATTGCCCACGCGGAATCCGCGCTCCTCGACCACACCTACGGTCCGGGCCAGAAGATCCAAGGAGTCGGCGTCCTTCCAGCGCTCGTCCGAGGGGGGGAAATGCGAGCCAACGTCGCCCGCGGCGGCGGCCCCCAAAACGGCATCGATCACCGCATGAGCGATCGCGTCACCGTCGGAGTGTCCTGCGAGACCGGGCGAGTCCGGGATGGAGACCCCAGCTAGAACCAAGGGCCGGGCCGGATCGAAGCGATGGGAGTCGTAACCGAGGCCTACTCTCATTCGTCTCCATCTCCCGGTGGCGGGTGGGGGTTATTCTCCGTCCCAGCGCCGAATGGCCAGGCAGACGTTGTGGCCGCCGAAGCCGAACGAGTTGCTCAGCGCCAAACGCACCGGACGTTCGACCATCCCGCCGTGCGCATAGTCGAGGTCGCAGTCCGGGTCGGCCTCCACAAAATTGATGGTCGGGGGGATTCGGCCTTCCTTACACGTCAATGCCGATGCAACCGCCTCTACACCCCCGGCGGCGCCCAGAAGATGGCCCGTCATCGACTTGGTCGATCCCACCGTGACCTCGTACGCCGCCTCTCCGAACACCGCCTTGATGGCGGCCGTCTCGTTGCGATCGTTTGCCTGAGTGGACGTCCCGTGGGCGTTGATGTAGTCGACGCCGCTGGGCAATTCATCTGCGTCCTCCAGTGCCATGCGCATGGCGTACTGCGCCCCCTCCCCTTCCGGCGCTGGTGATGTGATATGGTAGGCATCGCCCGAGACGCCATATCCTACGACCTCGGCGACGATGTCGGCGCCCCGCTCTTGCGCTTGGTCCAACTCCTCCAGGATGACACATCCGCCGCCTTCCCCGATGACAAATCCGTCTCTGGTGGCGTCGAAAGGCCGAGAAGCCGTCGCAGGATCGTCGTTGCGGGTCGACATCGCCTTCATCGACGAGAAGCCCGCCATCGCCATCGGCGTCACAGACGCCTCGCTACCCCCGGCGATCATGACGTCCGCCCGGTTCTGCTGGATGAACCGGAATGCATCACCGATGGCGTGGGCGCTCGACGCACACGCGGAAACGGTAGCGTAGTTGGGACCCTTCGCGCCGAACCGGATCGAGATCAGCCCGGCCGCGATATCCGGAATGAACATGGGCACGAAGAACGGACTCACTCGCCTCGGCCCCCGCTCGATAAGGAGCGAATGTTGACGCTCGAATGTGGCAATGCCTCCGATTCCGCTACCGAAGATCACTCCGAAGCGCTCGGCGGCCACGCCGGAGGGAGGCCCCTCGAGTCCGCTCGACGCCATCGCTTCAATGGCGACGCCGAGACCGAATTGAGCGAACCGATCGAAGCGCCGCACCTCCTTGAGGTCTAGGAAACCGCTCGGATCGAAATCCTTTACCTCACATGCGATCCGGGTAGTGTACTCCTCGGTGGCCTCGAAGTTGGTTACCGGCCCCCCTCCGCTCTTGCCTTGCAGAAGCGCCGTCCAACTCTCGGGAACATCACAGCCTACCGGCGTAAGCAGACCCACTCCGGTAATGACGACACGCCGCCCCTTAACCTTTTCGGATGTACTGGTCATCGTGGTGACGCGCTTTGCCCGGCGCGTTACGCCCCGCCCTGCCGCTCGATATAGGCGATCGCATCACCGACCGTGCGCATCTTCTCCGCATCCTCGTCGGGAATGTCCACGCCGAACTCCTCTTCGAAGGCCATGACCAACTCGACCGTGTCCAGGGAGTCCGCACCCAAATCCTCGACGAACGACGCCTCCTGCGTGACCTTCTCGGGATCGACGCCCAACTCGTTGATGATGATTTCCTTGACCTTGGCCTCGGCGCTATCAGCCATGTTTCCTCCGCAGCGATTGTGTGTTCCTACTCAGGTAGCCTATTTCGATCATTAGTGCCCGGGTCGGCCCAATCCTACATGACCATCCCGCCGTCTACTGTGATGACCTGGCCGGTAATGTAGCGAGCCCCCGGCCCTGCGAGAAAGCAGATGACGCTCGCTACATCCTCCGGCTCGCCCAAGCGCTCCATCGGAATGTGGGCCTGTAACTCCTCCACGACCGACTGGTCCAACCCGGAAGTCATATCGGTCCGAATGTAGCCGGGCGCAACCGCGTTGCAGCGAACGCCTCTCGGTGCCAGCTCCCGTGCGACACTTTTTGTGAAGCCGTGCAGCCCGGCCTTCGATGCGGCGTAGTTGGCCTGGCCCGCGTTTCCCATCAAGCCGACCACCGACGATACATTGATGATCGACCCCTCTCTGCGCTTCATGAGCCCCCTACAGGCGGCACGTGTCATGTTAAAGGCGCCCTTTAGGTTAACCCTCATCACCTCATCCCAATCCTCACTCTTCATGCGCAGCAGTAACGTGTCTCTCGTTATGCCTGCATTGTTCACGAGGGTGTATATGGGCCCCAGTTCCTCCTCGGCCAGCTTGACGGTTTCCGTGGCCGCATCGTAATCGCCGACGTCGCAAGCGTAGCCCGCATGTCCCGAGCCGGGAAGTGCCTTGGCGGCGGCGGCGGCGGCCTCCCCGTTGCGGCCAATCACCGCAACCATCGCGCCCGCAGCAGCCAGTTCTGCGCAGACGGCGCGCCCGATACCGCGGGAACCGCCGCTCACGAGCGCAACTTTACCTTCGAACTCACCCATGGTCGGATCCCCCGCTCAAGAGCGCGTCAATATCCTCGGGCTCGCCCACTGCCTGGCACGGTACCCCGCGTGCGTTCCGCCTGCTCAATCCACAAAGCACGGATCCGGGGCCCATCTCGACGAATCGGTCCACGCCGGCGCCAAGCATCTCCTGCATGGACCCTGCCCACCGTACGGGTGAGGTCAACTGCTCCACCAAGAGCTCCCTGGCCATGTCGCCGGCGGTGACGGGGAGGGCTGTCACGTTGGACACGACCTGGAAGTGTGGGTCGCCGAATTCTAGGTCATTCAGCTTGGCCCGCAATCCCCTGGTCGCCGGCACCATCAGAGGCGAGTGGAAGGCTCCTGAGACGCTGAGCGGGACCACGCGACGGGCACCCGCCTCGCTGGCGAGTCGCATCCCCTCGGCCACTCCCTCCATATCCCCGCTGACTACCACCTGGCCGGGACAGTTGAAGTTTGCGGGAACGCAGATCCTACCCTCGCCGGAGGCGGCCTCGCACACCGCAATGACTTCGTCATCACCTAGGCCGATCAACGCCGCCATCGTCCCGGCCTGCTTGGTACCTGCGCCGAACATGAGCTGGCCCCGCAGGCGAACGCCGGCCACCCCGTCGGAAAAGGACAGGGTGCCTGCCGCGACGTGCGCAGAGTATTCGCCTAGGGAGTGCCCCGCCGCGTGCGAGATTCCGCCGACCGACTCACCGACGATGCGGAATACGGCGACCGAGTGGGTCAGGATGGCCGGTTGGGCGTTCTGGGTGAGAACCAATTCCTCGTCAGGACCTTCCCAGCACAACCGCGACAGTGGGAAACCGAGGATATCGTCCGCCTCTTCGAAAGTGCGCGCAGCCTCCCGGTAGGCGCGAGCCAATTGGAGGCCCATTCCCACATGCTGTGATCCCTGGCCGGGAAAGAGGATGGCAGTCGACACGAGGTAGGCTTAGGGTCGTGGGGAGTGAAAGGGCTTCAGCGGGCGCTACCAGCGCAGCACCATGCCGCCCCAGGTGAATCCGGCACCGAACGCCACCGCAAGCACATTCATACCGCTCTGCAAGCGACCCTGCTCCACCGCCTCGTCCATGGCGACCGGAATCGTGGCCGAGCTCATATTCCCGTAGCGATCCACGTTGACGAAGACCTTGTCGTCCGGGATGCCTGAATATTTCGCGGTCGCTTCGATGATGCGGATGTTCGCCTGGTGTGGGATCATGAGGTCGATGTCGGAGCCGGTCAATCCAGCGTTCTTGAGAGCGGTATCTGCGCCATCCACCATGCAACGAACGGCGTTCTTGAAGACGCCCCTACCCGACATCTTCACCAAATGGTCCTTGTTGGCAAGCACGGCGGCGTCCAGGGGCAAAGCTGCCCCACCCCCGGGCCGGTGAAGCAACTCTGCCAGCCGCCCGTCGGAGCGGTGGTAGCTCGACACGATCCCCCGAGAGCCATCGGAACGCTTTACCACGGCCGCACCCGACCCATCACCGAAAAGCACGCAGGTGCCACGGTCCTCCCAATCGATGATCGAGCTCATCTTCTCGGTGCTCACCACCAGTGCGACCTCGGCCCGCCCCGCAGTGATGTATCCCTCCGCCATGGACAGTCCATAGAGGAAGCCTGAACACGCCGCCGCGAGGTCGAAGGCAACCGCCTTGTTCGCCCCGATAACGGCCTGTATGTCGCACGCGGTCGACGGCAGCAGCCGGTCGGGAGTGGCCGTCGAGACGATCAGGAGGTCGACGTCCTCCGGCTCCACACCCGCTCGCTTCATCGCAAAAGTCGCCGACTCGGCTCCCATGTAGGCAACGCTCGTGTCCCTGTCGGCGATGCGGCGCTCCCGAATGCCCGTGCGCTCCCGGATCCACTCGTCGGACGTGTCCACGAGTGCTTCCATGTCGGCGTTGCTAACGACATGCTCGGGGAGGTACCGTCCGGTGGATACGATCTCTACCAGCGGTTCTGGAGTCCTCATGCGTGTTCGCCAACCTCACGCCCGGAGGTAACGGCGCGTTGCTCATGCTGGACGATTGAAGACCGAACGGCCCTGGCCGCCACGCGGATGGCGTTGCGGATGGCCTTTGGCGGCGAGCTCCCATGGCAGATGATCGAGACTCCGTTCAGCCCCAACAGCGGAGCCCCACCGGTCTCGGTGTAGTCCAGCACCCGGAACACCTCCTCCAGGTCGTCGGTGGTGGCCAAACTACCCGCGCTCCGCCTCAGCAAGCCGACGATGAAGGAGGCTACGGACTCGTAGAACTTGAGAAGCACGTTCCCCACGAATCCGTCACACACGAGCACGTCGCAATTGCCGAGAATAATCTCTCGTCCTTCGACATTCCCGACGAAATTGATATCACTCTCGGCTAGCATCCGATGTGCGGCGAGCGCGAGCTCGCCACCCTTCTCGGGTTCTTCCCCAATGTTGAGAAGTCCGACCCGAGGGTCTCGCACCTCCATCAAGTGCTCGGCGTAGGCGCTGCCCAGGTGGGCGAACTGAACGAGTTGCTGAGGCTTGCAGTCGACGTTGGCGCCGGCGTCCAGCAGAAGCAGCGAGCCCCTGGCGGTAGGCACCACCGCACCGATGGCCGGTCGATCGACACCCTCGAGGCGACGCAAAATGAACAGTGAAGCGGCCATCACGGCGCCGGTGGGGCCGGCGCTGATAAACGCTTCGGCCATACCGGCCTTCTGAAGCTGAAGGCCTATTACGATGGAGGATTGAGGTTTGCGACGGATTACCGTGGAAGGGGTGTCGCTCGCAATAACTCGGTCCGGGGCATGAACAACGCTCAGACGGTCCCTTGGATAGTCGCTGTGATGTTCGAGCTCGGCCCGGATGATGGCCTCATCCCCCACGAGGATGACCTCTAGTTCCGCCTCCGAATCTCGAAGTGCCTCGACGACGCCCGCAATCTCACTGACGGGGGCACCGTCGGTACCCATGGCGTCCAGCGCAATCCGCACGGCTCGGACCTCGCTTAGTGGCGGGGGTGTGCTGAAACCCCGAGGGCGACTCGGGAGCGCCGTCTGTTCCTAGGTGCCTGGGGTGCCAACGGCGGGCTACTCCAATTCGGTCTCGACGACAGCCTTGCCGCCGTAGTATCCACAACTCGGGCACACACGATGTGGGATCTTCGGATCCCCGCATCGGGGGCACCCGTGTGTAGTCACCGGTTCCGCCTTGTAGTGCGTGCGCCGCTTACGCTTGCGCTGCTTCGAGATCTTTTTCTTGGGGACAGCCATGTTTCAATCTCACTCGCTACCCAGCGTCCGGAGTGCGTCCCAGCGGGGATCCACATCTTCCTCCGAGCACTGGCAGTCCTGTTCATTCCGGTTGGTTCCGCACCGCAAACAAAACCCCCTGCAATCCTCATTGCAGAGCGCGTAGGAGGGCACCGTCAGTACCAACTCCTCGCGAATGGGCCCGCACAGGTCCAACTCCGTTGCACTGGCCTCCACTGGGTACACATCCGCCGCGGGGTTTTCACCCAGCTCATCCGCCCGAACGAACACCAACGTCAACTCCGTATCAACAGGGGAGTCCAACTCCGCCAAGCAACGGCGGCATTCCTGTCTCAGCGATCCCTGGACACTCCCCCGTATGACGACCTCACCAGAGCCCGCGATAGTCGCCCTTATCCTAACCCTAAGGGGCGACGCAAACCGAAAATCCGACCCTTCGAACAACGGGTCGTCCGCATCAATCGCACCCTCGACCCCGAGTACGCCCTCGCGCTCTAGGCGAACCAGATCGACTCTGAGCATAGTCTGAAAAACTAGCCGGAGCCATGAGGCCAGTCAACGCAGAAACCCGCGTGAGAATGGCTTCGCCGACAAGCTCACATAGTCAGCCGCTGAGCCCAAGGCGTTCGTGCATGGAGAAAAAGAATCCGATCTCCTCCCTGGCGTTGTCATCCGAGTCCGAGGCGTGAATCGCATTCCGTTCCTTCGACTCGGCATAGAGCTCGCGAACCGTGCCGACCGCCGCCTCAGCGGGGTCCGTCGCGCCGATCGCCGCGCGCAATGCCGGCACCGCATCCTCCGCCTCGAGCACCATCGGGATGACCGGCCCCGAGGTCATGAACTGGACCAGGGAGCCATAGAACGGCCTCTCCGAGTGTACCGCGTAGAACTCCCTGGCTTGACCGACGCTCAGGTGTGTCATACGGAGCGCTCGTACCCTGAATCCGCCCTCTTCGAGGTGCGCGATAATCTTGCCGGCACTGCTGGAGGCGACTGCGTCCGGCTTGATGATGGCCAACGTAAGGGTCATGTAATCAAATCCTCTTGGGTTCTGGCCCTCTCGGGGCCTCGCTAATCAATCAGGGATGCTCGACTCCGGATGGGACAGCAACCGCAGTACGACCTCGCGGTTCACGAAACCAACCAGTTCGCCTTCACGGACCACCGGAACCTGTTCGAGATCGCGATTGACGAGGATATTGGCGGCCTCTAAGAGGCTTTGGTCCTCGGACACACACATGATCGTGCGGCTCATCACGTCGCGAGCCGTCGGCTCCTCGGCCACATCGGAGACCGTGCCCTCGACCTCGCCGACGCGGAATCGAGGCAGGAGGTGCTTGATCGCATCTCCGGCCGTGATGATCCCCAGCACTTCATACTTCTCGCCGACGACCGGCACCGCTCGCACCTCACGGCGAACCATGAGGTCGATGATTTCGGGGAGGGGTGTATCAGGATAGACCCGGTAGTTGAGCGAGATCAACGCGTCCTCGACGAGCAGGTGCTCTTGGAGCTCGACGTCCATCAGGACGGTTAGCGCGAACGCCTGCTCCGGCCGGGTCGCGCTCGTGAGCTGATCCTCCAGCTCCCGATCGCGAAGGGCCCGCGTGATGGCCGGGATGATCTGATCACGGAGCGTGGCCACGCGCCGAGGCGTCAGGAGGAGGAGGATGACCCGGCATGCTGCGGGAGCCGCACCATGGACCAGGACCTCGATCGGATCGGACGCCACGGCCATGGCTCCACGGAGATCGTCCACCAACTCGGTTTGGGCGGCAACGACCACGGTTTCCTCGCCTACGCGGAAGACCTCCCCAACACCGTTCACCAACTCGGCCACGAGCTTTTGATCCCGGTCACCGCCGCCGGCCATCGAACCCGCTGTGACCAAAGTCGAAAGCACGTCTTCGAGAGTCCGCCCCTCCGTCTGGAGAATGATGCGGTCTTCGGATAGGATATCGGAGACCCTCATGGTGTCACCCCTCGATTTCGCGAGAAATCTCGCCGCAGCTCGGGCCTAGGCGTTGAGCGCCTCTTGCACGAGGACCACGATATCGGCCGGCCGTTTGGCCACCGGGATTCCGTTGTCCTCGAAGGTCTTCACCTTTTCCTCCGCGGTTCCGGAGGATCCGCTGATGATGGCACCGGCGTGCCCCATGCGCCGGCCTGGCGGAGCGGTCTGGCCGGCGATGAACCCAACCGCGGGCTTGTCCAGGTTTTCGCTGACCCAGACGGCCGCCTCCTGTTCGTCGGTTCCACCGATTTCTCCGATCAACACGAGCGCCTCAGTCTCCCCATCCTTCGCGAACGCCTCCAAAGCGTCCACGAAGTTGGTTCCGATGAGCGGATCCCCACCGATGCCCACGCACGTCGTCTGGCCTAGGCCGGCTGCCGTAAGTTGCGCAACGGCCTCATAGGTGAGGGTGCCCGACCGGGAGATCACACCTACCGGACCTGGCCTTACGATCTGTCCTGGGATGATGCCCACCTTTGCCTTCCCGGGAGAAATCACACCCGGGCAATTCGGGCCGAGCAGGCGCGCGCCGCGATCCCGCACGAATGCGTGGGCTCTCGCCATATCGAGTACGGGAATGCCTTCCGTGACGGCAACGATAAACTCCACTCCAGCATCCGCCGCTTCCAGGATCGCCCCGGCCGCGAACGCGGGAGGCACGTAGACGACGGACGTATTGGCTCCGCCCTCTCGCACGGCCTCATCCATCGTGTTGAAGATCGGTACGCCCTCTCCGTCGGGCCCATCGAACGTCTGCCCGCCCTTGCCCGGCGTGACACCAGCCACTATACAGGTGCCGTATTCCATCATTTGCCGTGTGTGGAACGATCCATCACGCCCCGTGATGCCCTGCACCGCGAGTCGGGTGTGTTCGTCGACGAAGATCGCCATGATCAGTTCCCCTCCGTCATCTGAACGGCCCGTTCCACTACTTCGTCCATCGAGGTGAACGCGGAAAATCCAGCATCGGCAAGGATCTGAAGTGCAAGTTTCTCGTTGGTGCCCGTTAGCCTGATGAGGATAGGAGGCTTGATGTCGATGCTCTGCGTCGCCGTAACGATTCCGTTCGCAACATCGTCGCAGCGCGTAATCCCGCCGAAGATGTTGAAGAGGATTACCTCTACGTTGGGGTCGGACGTGATAATCTCGAGCGCCGCAACGACCTTGTCCGGATTCGAGGAGCCCCCGATGTCCAGAAAATTGGCCGGCTCCCCTCCGTAGAACTTGACGAGGTCCATCGTAGCCATCGCCAACCCGGCACCATTTACGCAGCACCCGACATTCCCGTCGAGCTTCACGTAGCTGAGTTCGGCCTCCCGTGCGCGGGTCTCGGCCCAGGGTTCGGCCGAGAGATCGCGATAGTCGGCGATCGACGGCTTTCTGAACAACTCGTTGTCATCGATGCTGAGCTTCGCGTCGATCGCCTTCACCTCGCCGCCATCGGTCGAGATCAATGGATTGATCTCGGCCATGGATGCGCCGGCCGAGGTGAACGCGTCGTATAGCTGGGCGATAATCCGTGCGGCTTGCTTTGCCAGCGCAGGGTCATCGTAGAGAGTGGAGGCCAACCAGTACGCCTGGTGCGGGAGCATCCCGTACCGAGGGTCCACCGCCAGCTTGCGGATCGCCTCGGGTTTGGTGTGCGCCACCTCCTCGATGTCGATACCTCCCTCTGGCGACACCATGAAGGTGGCCGCCTGGGCCTTGCGATCGACCAGCACTCCGACGTAGGACTCTGTCGCGATGTCCTCGGCTGGGGTGACGAGAACAAGGTTCACCGTGAGGCCGTTGATTTCCATGCCGAGAATCGCCTCGGCATGCTGGCGCGCCTCTTCCGGGGTGGCGGCGAGCTTCACGCCTCCGGCTTTTCCTCGGCCTCCCGAGTGCACCTGGGCTTTCACCACAACGGTGCCGCCATACTCACGAGCGAGGTCCTCTGCCCGCTCCGGCGTGTCGGCGACCTCACCGGGCGGCACCGGAATGCCCGCGGCGCGGAAAATCTCTTTGGCCTGATATTCATGAACGTTCATGTTCGTCCGTTCGACTGTACGGAGATGGGGCAGGAGCAGCGTCCCGGCTGGGTTATCGTGGCAGCCTCGGTGCGTGGAAGCAGTGGTGCTTCGCCGGCTCACACAGACGGCTGAAGCTACCAAGGGCCCGCTCATCAAGGAAGAGGCTGACGGGCCCCCGATTCACCCCGCCGCATTCAGGCGGTTGAGAAGCGCCCGAAGCTCCGCCAGGGCACTGCCGAAGCCTTCGTAGTCACCCGACCGCAGACGCCGCTCCGCCTCGTCGAGCAAATCGAGCGCCTCGGCCGGCCACTCACTGCGGTCGCCGGGCGAGTCTATCTCCGGCACGGAGGGGAGATCGAGGGCCGCACGTTGCCCGCGGCCCGCCCGAGAAAGATCCGCTATGGCCGCTCGCAATGTGGGTCGCATCGAAACTCGCCGCCCATCGCTCACGACAAAGCGCTGGAGATCGGGAATCGCACCTCTGCTGGCGGCGAGGAAGACGGGCTCGATGTAGAGTAAAGCTTCGCCGACCGGCACCACATGAAGGTGGCCTGTCCAGACATTGCTGCCGCCCTGCCGCCACAGCGAAAACTGCTCCGAGATCGTGGGATCCTGCTCCATGAGGGCTTCGATTTGCCGTGGGCCCTGCACGATCACCTCACGGGGTACATCGTAGAGCGTCAGGTCGCCATACCTCCCTGGGTCGTTACGAGCCACAAGAATCCCCGCGAGGTTATCACGTCCGAGAGGCACGAACACCGTAGTGAGTAAGAACGAGGGCTCGTCGTCCCCTGGGAGCCGGTATATCCCGTACTCGGGCCGATACGGGACTGGGCTGTCCCCGCTCTCCAGCTCTGCGGCGTCGTCCCAGACATCCTGCTGCCTGTGGAACTCGACCGCAGTCTCCAGATGGTATTGATGCAAGACCGTGGCCTGCGTAGTCATGAGCGCCCTCGGATACCGAAGGTGCCGCTGAAGTCCCTCCGGCATTGCGCTGAGAGGCTTGAAAAGCCCAGGGAAACCACTCTGATACACCTTGAGGAGAGGATCCCGAGTATCCGCCACGTATAGGCTCACCTCACCGGTCTTGGCGTCCACCGTGATCTTCACGCTGTTGCGAACGTACCTGACAGGCCTTCGCGGCATGAGGTCGTACTGGCGGGAGAGCGGGAACCAGCGGGTACCCGTAAACCCGTCGAGCATCCAAACGATGTGGCCGTCGTACACGACCGGGTAGGGGGCCTCCGGAAAACGAAGCAGATTGCCGGTAATCTGGCTGACCCGCTCCACCACGCCCCGCCTGAACAGAAGCCGGTTGTTATCCGTCAACTCACTCGCGAGGAGGAGGTTGGCATCCCGAAAGTACCATGCGAGGGCAAGCTTGCTCAGGAGTGACTTGAGCTGGATCCCGCGAGGATAGTCGACCCCTTCCACACCGGATGCACTGAACGTCGCCGCCAACTCGGGATCGGTTGGGTTGATCACCACGTACGCCTGGCTCCGAGGACTCCGCCGCGAACGGATATACGTAAGCGAACCGGACAACCTCAGGCCCTCGGGCGCGACTCCCTCCGCGAACTCGACAGGCATGCCACTGAGGAACATCTCGGGCCGACCCTCGGGTGTCTTGGTCGTCGCCGGACTCGCCACCGCACCCAGTCCGGCCACGTAGGGGTACCGCAGGTGCCGATTCTGCCAGTTGGGATCCGGAATCCCGGTCGGGTCGATCTCACGGACGGCCAGCGCGACCGGAACGGCACCCTCGGCTCCGTCGTATCGATCGATGCTCACTCCAAGGAACGTATAGTAGTTCTTGTCCGTGCGGAGATTGTTGTACCGAGCCAACAGCGCCGCGGAGTTCCACATCGGCAACCCCTCGAACTGTGCCGCGGCGGCCCTCCAGTCCACGGAATCGGCCGAGCTATACGCGAACTGCTTGCGTTCGATGATGTCCAGGCCGAACCCGATCCGAGTGAAGCGCATGTTGTGCTCGATGAACGGTGTCTCCCGCTCCAACTCGTTGGGCTGCACTCGCAAGCGCTGCACGAGGCTGGGGTAGAGCTGACCCACGACGATACCGCCGCCGATCACTCCGATCAGCCCAGCCGTGAGCGGTAGCATTCGACCCTTCAGACCGCTCCATACGGCCCCGACAGCCGCGAAGGTCGAGAGTACCGTGAGCGTACGCATCGCCGGAATTCGAGCATAGGCGTCGGTGTAACCGAAAATGCCCTGGACCTCGGACGTACCGTCCAAGAGCATCAAGTACCTGCCCAACCAGAACCGGAAGGCCAGGAATACGAAAAACGCCGCAACCAACATCGACAGGTGCACCCTGGCCTCACGGTCGATGATGACGCGATTCCTACCGAACTGCAGCGCACCGGTGGCTGCGTAGCCTGCCGAGCAAAGCGTGAACACGAGAAACGCCAGCACCAGCGCAAAGGTGATAATCGCTCCGAGCACGGGAAGCGTGACCACGTAGAACATCAGATCCTTCCCTAGAATCGGATCAATGATGCCCCACTCGGGTGCACTCCGGAGAAAAAGCAGTTGGAGGCCCATCGCCGGAGGAATCGACGCGCCGAACCAGGAACCCAGTAGGACTGCAGTGGAGATCACGGTCCACCGAACGTAGCTGCGCGGAAGCTGCTCGGAGATCTCCAGATCGCCAAAGCGCCGCTTGATCTGGATCCGCCCAAGGGTCCGAGCTACGTAATGCAGATTCAAAACGATGGTCGCGGCGACGACGGCCCCGCCTCCGACCCGCGCACCCCACGCCCAGAACGCCCGCCTCCAGAACACGGCAGAATACTCGACCGTGCGAAACCACAGGATCTCGACGTAGAGGTTCGAGATCCACCGGCCGGCCAGAAGGCCGGTGATCAAAAGGATCCCCGCTATCGCGAGTAGCCGTCCACCCTTCCACCGGTTCTTACCAACCTCAGACATGCACACCCTTCGACCGTAGCCAACTCTCTATTTCATTGCGAATCTCTTCCAGCCGCTCCGCCGTTCCCGCTTCATAGCGCGCCACCAGAACCGGCTGGGTGTTGGAGGCTCTCAGTAGGCCCCAGCCGTCTCCGAAGAGTACCCTGGCGCCATCCACATCGATCACCTCGTGGCCGCGCCTGAAGTGCTCTTGCGCCTCTCGCACGAGTTGAAACTTATCCTCTTCGGGCACCTCGATCCTGAGTTCCGGAGTAGAAACGAAGACAGGATAATCGGCAACCATCTCGGAGAAGGGACGGGCCGACCGGGCGAGCAGGTCGATGAGGCGGCAAGCGTCGTACAAGGCATCGTCGAACCCGAGGTACTGATCAGCGAAGCAGATATGCCCTGACAGCTCACCGGCGAGAGGAGCACCGACGAGCCGCATCTTTTCCTTCATGAGCGAGTGACCGGTCTTCCACATGATGGGCTCTCCGCCAGCCCTGCCGAATTCCTCGGGCAGAACCTGAGAGCACTTCACATCGAAGACCAGCTTTTGGCCGGGACCATCCCGCGCCAGGATGTCGATGCCGAACAGGAGAAGCAGCATGTCTCCCCGGACAACCGTGCCGTTCTCGTCGACGGCTCCGATACGGTCGGCATCCCCGTCGAAGCCGATACCGAGATCGGCCCCGGTCTCCCTGACCGTCCGCATCAAGTCGACCAGGTTCTCATCGACCGTGGGATCTGGATGATGGTTGGGGAAGGTACCGTCCGAGTCGCAAAAGAGCGGCACCACCGTGACACCCAGGGCCTCCAGTAACGACACCGCCACGAGGGAGCCCGTTCCGTTGCTGCAGTCAACCACGACCTTGACGGGGCGAGGAAGGCTGAAGCGCCCGACCACGTCGGCCGCGTATCGTCCCAGCACATCCTCGGTCTCGCACGATCCAGCACCCGCGATTACGTCGCCGGCCTCGATCCGGAGCCGTAGCGCCTGGATCGCCTCACCGTACACTGACGCGCCTTCGAGCGTCATCTTGATCCCGTTCCATTCGGGCGGGTTGTGCGATCCAGTGATCTGGATACCACCATCGGCCTCCAGGTCATGTTCGGACCAGTAGAGCACGGGAGTGGGCACCATCCCGACGTCCACCACGTTCACGCCCGAGGCCTCGAGTCCGTCGATGAGCGCACGGACCAACTCGGGAGAACTGGGCCTGTTGTCATGGCCGACCACCACTCGGGGGCTCCCGCCGAGTTGGTCGGTCACCATGCTCCCGTAAGCCCGCCCAACAGCCCGTGAAACCTCAGGCGTCAACTCGTGCCCGACCAGGCCGCGAATGTCGTACTGGCGAAAGATATGGAGGGGAACCTTCATGGGCCTCATCGACAGGGGTGGGACCTGGAAGAGTAGAACGTAGACATGCCGAAACAGGGCGTCAAAGCGCGCACACCCAGTCTTTCCTCCAGGAGCTTAGAGAGCGCCGAGCAATGCGAATCCGCCGGTGGTCAGGCTTGCGGCAGCCGCTCGTGCCAACTCGAGGGCCGAGCCCGGAAAGATCCCCGTGTACAGAACGACGGCCACGCCCACGATGAGCGCCAATCTCAACGCGACCGGAATCGCCAGTCCAACGTGTGCCGCGGCGTCCGGGGCATCATGCATCCACATGAACCATGCGACCCTCAGGTAATACCAGTACGACAAGACCGTCGTAAGCACGAGAATCGTCGACAGATACACCAGGTT
>BTRA01000065.1:0-17293 GCA_036986155.1 Gemmatimonadota bacterium
GCGTTGTTGACGAGCGTATTCTGGACATCGACCAGCACGGCCACTGAAGGGTCGATCTTGGAGAGCTCCTCTACGACCAGTATGGCAGTGAAGAAGTTCGCGCCGGTGCCGCCGTACTCCTCCGGAATCTCGATTCCCATCAATCCGAGCTCGAAGAGCTGGATGATGAGCTCGGGGCTCATCGTCTGCCCCTCGTCCATCGCGCTTACCTGTGGTGCGATCTCGGAGGTGGCGAAGTCTCGGACCGCCTCCTTGAACATCTTCTCGTCATCGGTGAGAGAGCTCAGGGCGAGCGGCTTCTGATCGGTGACTACGGACGACATATATTTGTATCCTCTGCAGGATTCCGTTCGGTGCGCACCGCACTTAGAAAAACTTATGGAATGGGCCGCGGGCTGAAAAGCTAAAGAGGGTTCGGGCCAGGGTTGACGCTCGTCGAAGGGGCCTTCTATTGTCACCGCCCTGACCCATGAACCCCCTGGAGGAATGATGGCGGATTTCCCGGAAGGACTACTGTACTCGGAAGAGCACGAGTATCTCATGGTCACCGATGATTCGGCCGTTTATACGGTCGGGATTACAGATTACGCCCAGGGTGAGTTGGGAGATATCGTCTATCTCGAACTGCCCAGCGCAGGCGAATCGTTCGGGAAGATGGATGTTTTCGGGACCATCGAGGCAGTGAAGGCGGTCAGCGACCTCTTCAGTCCGATCACCGGCGAGGTGGTGGAGGTGAACGCCGCGCTCCAGGACGATCCCTCCGTGGTGAACTCGGACCCTTACGGGGCGGGGTGGATGGTCAAGATCCGGATGTCGGACGAGAGCGAGTTGGAGGACCTGATGGATTCGGCGGCTTATCAAGTGCACGTGGGAGAGTGAGGCGGACGACTCGATGTCTCTCACGATAGAGCCCGACGCCGGCTTCCTGGGGCGGCATAATGGCCCGCGCGAAAGCGACATCTCCGACATGTTGGAAACTGTGGAGGCCTCTTCGCTCGACGAGCTGATCGCTCAGACGATCCCCGAATCCATACGTCTCGGCAGACCGCTCGACATTCCCGCCGCCGTGCCCGAGCACATCCTTCTCGAGCAGCTACGCATGCGGGTAGCGAAGAACCGACCGCTACGCTCCTTCGTGGGCATGGGTTACTACGACACGATCACGCCGGGAGTGATTCAGCGCACCATCCTCGAGAACCCTGGATGGTACACGCAGTATACGCCCTATCAGGCGGAGATCTCACAGGGGCGCCTGGAGGCGCTCCTGAACTTTCAGACCATGGTGGTGGATCTGACCGGTCTGGAAATAGCAAACGCTTCCCTGCTGGACGAGGGCACCGCGGCCGCCGAGGCGATGACCTTGCTCTTCGGCGGAACTCGAGAGCCCCAACGAAACCTATTCATGGTTTCGGCTGCCTGCCATCCGCAAACCATCGCGGTAGTACAGGGTCGGGCCGAGCCCCTGGGAATCGACGTCGTCGTCGGTGATCATGACAACTTCGACCTGGACTCGTTGGAGTCCCGACTGTTCGGCGTCCTCCTCCAGTATCCCGCCAGCGACGGCGCCGTCTACGATTATTCGGCTTTCTGCGCCTCCGTCCATGAGATGGGCGCGGGTGTGGTGGTGGCCGCGGATCTATTGGCGCTCACGTTGCTTGCGTCTCCCGGGGAGTTCGGTGCCGACGTGGCCGTGGGTAGCGCTCAGCGGTTCGGCGTGCCGATGGGCTACGGTGGCCCGCACGCGGCCTACCTGGCCGTGAGAGATTCGCTCAAGAGGCGGATTCCGGGGCGAATCATCGGCGTTTCGATCGATGCTGACGGTGACCCGGCGCTTCGTATGGCGCTCCAGACTCGGGAGCAGCACATTCGGCGAGAGAAGGCGACCTCGAATATCTGCACGGCCCAGGTGCTCCTGGCTATCATTGCCGGGATGTATGCGGTCTACCACGGGCCTGAGGGTCTCAGGCGGATCGCGACGAGGGTTCATCACCTCACCACGCTCCTGGCTCATGGGCTGACCGAGCTCGGCCACACCGTGGTCCATGAATCGTACTTCGACACCCTCACAGTGGTGCCGGGCGCCGGAATCGACGCCGCCGAGGCTCTTCACAGGTCGGTCGAGGTGGGCATGAATCTGCGCGACAACGGCGATGGCACAGTCGGGATTTCACTGGACGAGACGACGAGCCCCGACGACGTGGACGATCTGTTCCAGGTCTTCAGCGACGGCGGCTCCAAGGGTGGAGGGGTGAAGCTGAACGCCCGGAGACTCGCGAACGAGCTGGAAGTGCCGGCCTACAGGCGAGAACTCGCCCGTAGCACGCCTTTCATGGAGCATCCGGTCTTCAACAGCTTTCACTCAGAGACGGAGATGCTTCGCTACATCCACCGGTTGGAGGTGCGTGACCTCTCGCTCAACACGAGTATGATTCCGCTCGGCTCGTGCACGATGAAGCTGAACGCGACGACGCAGATGGTGCCCATCACCTGGCGCGAGTTCGGCGCGATGCATCCCTTCGCCCCCGTGGATCAGGCCGAAGGCTACCGTGAAATGTTCGCTGATCTCGAGCGTTGGTTGGCCGAGATCACTGGATTCGCGGCCGTGTCGTTACAACCCAACTCGGGTGCCCAGGGCGAATACGCCGGCTTGCTGACGATTCGGGCCTACCACCATCACCGAGGAGATGTGCACCGGGATGTCTGCCTGATCCCGCAGTCGGCACATGGCACAAACCCGGCGAGCGCTGTGATGGCGGGCATGCGAGTCGTCGTGGTCAGATGCGACGACAGCGGGAACATCGACGTGGCCGACCTCGCGGCCAAGGCCACGGAGCACGCCGAGCAACTTGCGGCGAGCATGATCACCTATCCGTCGACACACGGTGTCTTCGAGGAGCGCATAAGGGAGATCTGCGACGTAGTGCACGACAATGGTGGACAGGTGTACATGGACGGAGCCAACCTAAATGCGCAGGTAGGTCTCAGTCGCCCGGCCGACTATGGTGCCGACGTGTGCCACATCAACCTCCACAAGACCTTTGCGATACCGCACGGGGGTGGTGGTCCCGGTATGGGTCCGATTTGCGTGACCCACGCTCTCGCTCCTTTTCTTCCGAGCCATCCGCTCGCACAGGTGGGCGGGGAGCGTGGTATCGCACCCGTCTCGGCCGCTCCCTGGGGGAGTGCTGGTGTTCTCGTGATTTCATGGGCGTACATCGCACTTCTGGGATCCGAAGGCCTGACGCGAGCCACGGAGGTGGCCATCCTAAATGCTAATTACATGGCCAAGAGGCTATCGGAGCACTTCCCAATCCTGTACGCGGGTGAGCGCGGGCGCGTGGCACACGAGTTCATTCTGGACCTACGGCCACTCAAGAAGGCTTCCGGTATCTCGGACGAAGACGTGGCCAAGCGCCTCATGGACTATGGGTTCCACGCACCGACCATGTCGTTTCCCGTAGCGGGTACAATCATGATCGAGCCGACGGAGAGTGAATCCAAGGAGGAGTTGGACCGATTCTGTGATGCCCTTATTTCGATCAGGAGCGAGATCCAGCAGATTGAGTCCGGTCTCAGCGACCGCGCCGATAACGTGCTCAAGAACGCGCCGCACACCGCCCGAATGGTCGTGGCCGAGCATTGGGATCATGGGTACAGCCGGGAGCAGGCGGTGTATCCTACGCCCGGGTCTCGGAACCACAAGTTTTGGCCTGCCGTACGCAGGGTAGACAATGCGTACGGCGATCGAAACCTCGTTTGTGCGTGCCCTCCGATCGAAACGTACGAGCAAGCCGAGAGTGCTGTAGAGAGCGGGTAACCCGAATTACAGGAGAGATGGGCGATGGCGAGCCTGAAGTTTCACGGACACGCGACGTTCACGCTTACCACGGACGACGGCGTCTCGATCGTCATCGATCCGTTCTTTGACGAGAATCCCATGACCGAACTCACGTCCGACGACGTCACGGACGTGGACTTCATTCTTTGCACCCATGGGCACTTCGATCACTTCGCGGACGCGATTCCGATCGCGAAGAGGACGGGAGCTACGCTCGTGGCTACGTTCGAGATCGTGAGCTATGCCCAGTCGCAGGGCGTCGAGAACGCCCACCCGATGCACATCGGTGGATCGTGGCAGTTCCCCTTCGGCCGGGTCAAGATGACGAACGCAGTCCATGGAGGGCAGGTGGCGGGGGAGGGTGCGGAGGGCTTCTCCACGAACTCCGCAGGATTCCTCATCGACCTCGGTCCAGGAAGGAGAATCCACCACGCGGGAGACACCGCCCTGACGATGGATATGCAGCTTCTGCAGGGAAAGGTGGATGTCGCGCTACTTCCTATCGGCGACAACTTCACCATGGGGCCCGAAGACGCGGTCACCGCCATCGACTTCATACAGCCCGAGGTGGTTGTTCCGATCCACTACAACAGTTGGCCGCTCGTCGAACAGGATCCTGAGGCCTTCAAGGCGCTCGTGGGTGACCGGGCCAGGGTCGAGGTCCTGGACCCCGGGGACACGCTCGAGCTCTAGACGAGATGCTCGAAGGAGGAATGGTGGATCACTCCTTGAGCTGGCGGGTTCTGAGCGATCCACCATTGCAGGGCTTCGAGAACATGGCCCGCGATCACGCGTTGGCGGAGGAGCTCGAGGCGGGCCAGGCCGTGTTGCGGCTCTACGGGTGGGACAGACCTACCGTGTCTTTGGGCCGAAACGAGCCTGGCAAGCGCTGTTACGACACGGCCCGCGCCCGAGAGTCGGGCCTCCCGTTCGTCAGGCGTCCCACGGGCGGTCGGGCCGTACTCCACAGCGACGAGCTCACCTATGCGGTCGTCGCGCCCTTGCGGTCACTGGGTAGTCTGCGCCAGGTGTACGAGCGAGTGAACGAGGGCCTGATGATGGGCCTCCGGGCCCTGGGAGCCGATGTCGAGCTCGCGTCGTCGACCGGTGCCGTTGGCAAGCCCGACGCGGGCCCATGCTTTCGCGAGCCTGCCGCCGGCGAGGTCACGGCGGGTGGACGAAAGCTCATAGGGAGCGCACAAGCGCGAATCGGTGATGGCTTCCTTCAGCACGGATCACTCCTTCTGGGGGGTGACCAAGGCGCCCTGGAACGGCTTCGGTGGGATGAGCAGGTGATCGAGTCTCCCGCAACGCTGAGCGGCCTGCTGGGTCGGTCGCCCGGGTGGGACGAAGTCACTGCCGCGATCCGAGGGGGCTTGGAGGAGGCGCTTGGGGGACGGTGGACGAACGGAGCCATGCGGGGGCGGGAATCGGCGACCCAGGCTCGGCTGGAGGCGATCTACGCGTCGGACGAATGGACTTGGCGAGTCTGAGTTGATGCCGAGATGACCAGGTACGCGGTTCGGAGGCTGCTCGGTGCCGTCCCGCTCATCCTCGGCATTATCACCATAGTGTTTTTCGTTCTGCACCTGGCGCCTGGCGATCCGTCCTTGCTGTATCTGAACCGCAACATGTCGCCCGAAAGCCTGGAGCACGTGCGCCAGACCATGGGGCTGAACGATCCTGTAGTCATCCGGTACGTGAAGTGGTTGGCGGGGGTCCTTCGGGGCGATTTCCAGTACTCCCTGTCCCTGGATCGGCCGGCTCTAGACGTCGTTCTCGAGCGCCTTCCAAACACGATCCTCCTGGCCGGGACCGCGATTGGCGGGGCGTTCATGGTGGGGATATTGGTCGGCGTTTTCCAGGCGGTCAAGCAGCGATCCCCGGTCGATTCCATCTTGAGCGTGGTGACGCTTTTCTTCTACTCCGTGCCCTCTTTTTGGCTGGCCATCATGATGGTGCTGACGTTCAGCCTGTTTGCGCGGAACGTCTGGGATTGGCCAATCTGGTTTCCCGCGTCCGGCATTCACAGTCCGGACTACCCGTTCTTCACGGGGTTCGAAAAACTCGTGGATATAATCCGGCATCTTGTCTTGCCGGCGACCACGCTGGCCCTCGTTCTGGCCGCCGGAGTTGCCCGGTACGTGAGGTCCAGCATGCTGGAGGTGATCCATCAGGATTTCGTGCGCACGGCACGTGCCAAGGGGTTGCCTGAGCGAACCGTGATCCTCAAGCACGTATTGCGGAACGCCCTCCTACCGGTGATAACGCTGCTCGGCCTCTACCTGCCGTTCCTTTTCAGCGGAGCCGTGCTCGTCGAGACGGTGTTCGCGTGGCCGGGCATGGGGTTGCTCATGGTAGAATCCATCGGCCGGCGGGATTACCCGGTGGTCATGGCCGTCAGCCTGATCTTCGCCGGCATGGTCGTGCTGGGGAATCTCATCGCGGACCTGCTCTACGGACTGGCCGATCCGAGGATTCGGTATGATTGAGCGAGGCGGCGGAGTGCAGCATAGGGATACCGGGCCGGTGAGTCGTCGCACGGTGGTGCTCTCGGCGATGCTCCCGGGGTTGGCCCAGGTACTGCAGGGCCGGCGGGCGAGCGGTGGGTTCGTGCTTTGGGTATGGGTGGGCTCCCTATCGATCTTGGTGCTTCAGTGGGACGTGGTGCTTGATGCTCCCCTGGGTCCGCTGGATCACAAGGTGGCCTTTGTCACGCTCCTCACCGGCCTACTCGGAGCCTGGATCTGGTCGTTCAGAAACCTGGGAAGCATGCCGAGGGATCCCCAGTCCGAGGTCGCGGGAACCTGGTGGGTCGCGGCGGAGTCGTTCGGCCGGTCGCGCCTCGCCGTGCTGGGCCTCGTGATCGTCGGGACGGCATACTTGGTGGTGCTACTCGTGCCGTTCATCGCCCCCTACGAACCAGGCATCACGGCCGGGTTTGGATCCGAAGGCATGTTGAGACCCTCGCTCGATCATCCGTTCGGGACGGACCGGCTCGCTCGTGACGTGCTTACGATGGTCCTGTACGGTGCTCGGATCTCGCTCTCCATCGGGCTCATCGCGGTGGCGATCAGCGTCACGATCGGGACTATCTTGGGGGCCGTCTCGGGCTACCTGGGCGGTTGGCCCGACAGTGTGATCATGCGAGTGGTCGACGTTGTGATCGCGTTTCCGAGACTGGTGCTCCTCATCGCTGTGGTCGCTCTGTTCGACTCGTCTCTCATGTTGATCATCCTGGTCCTCGGACTGACCCAGTGGCCGGCGACCACGCGGCTCGTAAGGGGAGAGGTGTTGAGCCTTCGCGAGCGGGACTTCGTTCAGGCGGCGCGAGCCCTAGGTTACTCGCGCGCGCGCATCATATTCCGACACATCGTGCCCAATGCGCTGGGTCCCGTCATCGTTGCCACCACGCTCGGCATAGGTGACATGATCCTGCTCGAGGCCGGCCTGTCCTATCTCGGGCTCGGCGTGCAGGGAGATGTACCGTCCTGGGGGGCGATCGTGGCCGACGGACAGAGTAATATGCTGAACGCTTGGTGGCCGGCGACCTTCGCGGGACTCGCCATCGTCTTTACGGTAGTGAGCTTCAACCTGGTCGGGGATGGACTGCGCGACGCGCTAGATCCCCATCTCGGTTAGGTGTGGACTCTGTGAAGCGCGCCGCGCCGCGCGAGGGTCTCTTGGAGGTTCGCGACCTGAGAACCCAGTTCCGTACGCGCGCCGGCGCGGCGCGGGCCGTAGACGGAGTCGGCTTTCGGGTTGATCGGGGAGAGACGCTGGGTCTCGTCGGTGAGTCGGGCTGCGGCAAGACCGCGACGGCGCTCTCGCTGATGGCACTCCTGCCAGGGCCAGCGGGCGAGATTCTCCCAGGGAGTTCGATCCGGTTTGAAGGGGAAGAGCTCGTAGGAGCCGATGAGGCCCGGCTGAGGCGCATGAGGGGCAATGAAGTGGCCATGATCTTCCAGGAGCCCATGACCTCGCTCAACCCGGTGTGCAGCGTGGGCAGCCAAGTCGTGGAGGCGCTTCACTTCCACAGGGGCTTGAAGGGGCGCGAGGCTACTGCGGCCGCCGTCGAACTCTTCGCAGAGGTGCGGCTCCCCGATCCCGAGATCCGGTTCAGTGAGTATCCCCACCAACTGTCGGGGGGCATGCGCCAGCGCGTCATGATAGCGATGGCACTTTCGTGTGAGCCGCGACTCCTCATTGCCGACGAGCCCACCACCGCGCTCGACGTCACCACTCAGGCGCAGATTCTGGATCTCCTCTCCGACCTCCGGCGGCGACGGGGCATGGCGGTGTTGTTGATCAGTCATGATCTGGGGGTGGTCTCGGAGTTTTGCGACAGGGTTGCCGTGATGTACGCCGGTCAGATCGTCGAGGAGGGCTCCGCGGAGGAGGTGATTCATCAGCCGAGGCACCCCTACACACAGGGACTGCTCGCGTCGCTCCCGGGAAGGAATTCCAGGGGTGAGTCGCTCGCCGTGATTCCCGGCGTCGTTCCGAGTCCGATCCGGTGGCCTCACGGCTGCCGGTTTCACGAGCGCTGCGCGCTGGTGATGGATCGATGCTCACGACACCCTCCCGATCTCCGGTCCGTTGCCGGGTCCGACCGATCCACCCGATGCTGGCTGGAGTCGCCCGAATCGGCAACTGCAGAGGATACCCGAGCATGAGCTCCCGCGAGGCGGAGGTCCTCCTCGATGTCGTGGATCTCTCCATGCACTTTTCCGCGCGAGACGGAGCTACGGGTCGGGTGCGCGGACTGGTGAAGGCCGTCGACGGTATCAGCTTCAGGCTTCGGCGTGGGGAGACCCTGGGCCTGGTTGGCGAATCGGGCTGCGGGAAGTCGACGACGGCGAGGGCGTTGCTTCGCCTTCTCGAGCCCACGGGTGGGCGAGTTCTTTTCGACGGCGTGGATGTCCTCTCAATGGACGCACGCACCCTCCGTGCATTCCGAGGGCGGGCGCAGATAGTGTTTCAAGATCCGTTCGGCTCGCTCAACCCCCGCTTAACGGCTGGCGGCATGCTCGAGGAGGTGCTGAAGGTTCACGATCTGGCCGGGGATGCTGCCGGCCGCGGGCGGCGGGCTCTGGAGTTACTCGAAATGGTTGGCCTATCGGCGGAGCATGCGGGTCGGTATCCGCACGAGTTCAGCGGTGGCCAACGCCAGCGACTCGGGATCGCGCGTGCCCTTTCCGTCGAGCCGGAGTTCATCGTGCTCGATGAGGCGGTTTCAGCGTTGGACGTGTCGGTGCAAGCTCAGATTCTGAACTTGCTGTCGGATCTCAAGGCCGACCTGGGCCTCGCGTACCTGTTCATCGCGCACGATCTGGCGGTGGTCGAGCATTTGTGCGATCGAGTTGCCGTGATGTATCTGGGAAAGATCGTCGAGTTCGGCCCATCCGAACGGCTATACCAAACGCCGCGTCACCCCTACACGAAGGCTCTCCTCGCGGCTGTTCCTGCGCTAGCTAGGAAATCTGAACCGGGTAACGAGCGTACGATGTTGACGGGTGACCCACCGAGCTCGATGAATCCACCCTCGGGGTGTGTGTTTCATCCGCGCTGCTTCCACGCGAAGAAGGACGAGGAGTGCTTCCGCGACATGCCCGATCTCGCAGAATGTGGTGAGGGGTGTTTCGTGGCCTGCATCAAGGAGTGGTCACGTCGCGGGGGCGGGGCTTGACAGTCCCGGGGGCGTACGTTCAGTTTCCGGGCCCTCGCGAAAAAGCGATCGATGGGCAACTAGATTGTCGGCCCCGTCCTGGCGATGGGGGACACTAGAAGTCGAAACTGTGGCTGGAGGTTCTTTTGGTGGGTGTCATGCGAGTCTACAGCGCTCTGCTCCAGATTCCGGGTCTTGAGGCGCCAGACCGGACTTTAGGCGAGTCGATCGGGTTTTTTTGGAGAGAGACCGGCTTCATGGTCTGGCCACTCGCACTCTGCCTGCTGATCGGTATCGTGGTGATTATCTGGAAGTTCTTCGATCTGATGGCGAAGAGCTCTCGCACCAAGAAGATTCTCGGAGAGGTCGACGAACTCCTGGCCGAGCATCGCATCGACGAGGCGCTAGAGGCTACGAGGAACTCCGACGCCCCCGCCGCGAACATTCTCTACGCGGGACTGGAGCGGCACGAGCAGGGCACCGAGCGGGTCATGAAGGCGATCGAGAACCAGGGGCTGATCGAGTTGAGCAAACTCGAGAACGGTCTCGTAGTTCTCGCTACGCTCACCAACATCGCTCCCCTGCTGGGTTTCCTCGGCACGGTTATCGGGATGATCATCGCCTTCCAGTCGATCGAGGCTGCGGGCGAGGTCGAGGCGACTCTGGTGGCCGGCGGGATCAAGGTTGCGTTGCTGACTACGGCAGCCGGCCTCACCATCGCGATTCCGGTGAGCATCTCGCACAACTACTTCGTGTCTCGTATCGACAGTCTGGTGATCGACATGGAAGAGTCGGCCCAGAAGATGATCGACGCACTTCACGCGATGGAGGCGCAGCGGGCCGCAGCACGCTGACGCGCAGCGCCCCGACAGGTCTCGCAGCGAGGCTACCCCTGTGGAGGGGTGGCCTCGCTTTTTTTTCTCGCGCCACTCGCACGTGGTGGATCTCCCTTGCACTCCATGGCGTACGCAAGGGAGAGTCATTGACCTCAACGAATGCGAGTCCCGTGGTGCGAACTTGAAGCGAGCGCTCCTGCTTCCGTTGCTGGCAGCCGGTGTCGGGCTAAGCCCGCGCCCGGGTGGCCAGTCGCCGAGCCCGACCGAGGCCGCGGTGGATTCCGCCCGCGCCGAAGTCGCGGTCGGCCGCTATTGGCACGCCACCAAGATTCTGGTGCGAATCGCCGAGGAAGGCCCGCTGCGCCCCTCCGAGTTGCTTCTGTTGGCGGAGGCCGAGTCGGGCTGGGGTAACTGGTCGGCGACTCTCGCGATCCTCGATGGGGCCGGGTGGCTGGACGATGTCGACGATGGCCGGGGTCGCCTGCTGAGGGCGCGAGCTCTCGAGGAGGCCGGCAGGTGGGGCGAGGCGGCGGACGCGTATGCGGCCTATCTGGACCTGGGTCGCGGCGCCCGGTCAGCGGCTGTCCGACTCAGGCGAGTGCAAGCACTGGATCGAGCCTCGCGTGAGGGGGCGATGCCCGAGCTTCGCGCTCTGGCAGGTGGCCAACCGGTGGCGGCGAGTTGGATCGCTCTCCGCATGGCCCGCAGGGCGTCGGAGGGGGGGGATCCGGACCGCGTCCGGGCCATGATAGCAGTGATCTCCGATCCTGCCGCCCTGTCCCGCGCGTGGAACTTGGAGGCGCGTTCGTACCTCGCTGCCGGTGATACCACGGCAACGGTTGAGAAATATCGCGGTATGCTTCCCGACCTCTCGTCGGGGCGCAGAGCGTTCGCCCTACAGACCGTTGCCGAGCTCCTGCTGGCAACGACCGACTCGGTCGGCGCCCTCGCGGCGGCGGACAGTTCGTTCGCATTGCGCTCCACGGGCGGGAGCGCTGGCCGAGCTGCCAGAATGATCCTGGCAACGGGTGACCCGGGCGCCGCGGACGCGCTCGCCCTGTCCGTGGCCCTGGACGCGGCCGGTGACGCGCCGCGAGCCCTGCGGGCTATTCAAATGCATATCGATGGATGGGATGCGGATTCGACACGCTCGCAGGACGTGCTCCTCGACCGGGCACGCCTTCTCTCGGCGGCGGGGAGGCACGACGATGCGATCCGTGAACTCAGGAGCCTTGCCGAGTCCGCCCACGGCGACTTCGAATTGAAGCTGCTCAAGCAGTGGCGGACGGTGCGGCGGACCCAGGGCCGGCGGGATGCTGTCCGGGCAATCGACAACTGGATCGTCGAACGCTTCCCAGAGAGCCCCGAGGCTGTCTCAGTCATTTTCTTCCGGGGAGACCAACTCCACGACCGCGGAGACCTTGCCGCGGCTGCCGGCCAATACCGCCGAGCCGCCAACATGGCACCTGAGGTCGATCGCGCAGGGCTGTCTCGCATGCGGTTGGGCCAGATCCACCTTCAGCGTCGGGAGTTCGAGGATGCGGCCGATGTCTACGAGGAATACCTCGAGACCCTTCCCGAGGGTCGCCGCTGGGATCAGGCGGCATATTGGGCCGCGAGGGCCGCGCTCGGCCTGAACGATGAGGTGCGGGCCCGGACTCATCTGGATCGTCTGCGGGCGCGCTTCCCTCTGTCCTACTACTCCGCGCTGGCGGCCGACCTGGATGGAAAGCCCTTCAAGATGGATTTTCCCGAAGGGTCTGCACCCACGGCGCCGTCGTGGCTCGCAGGTGAGCTGGTGAAACTCGATCTTCTTCGGGACGTCGGCCTGGATGAGGCCGCCGCCGCCGCTGTCGATCGCTTGATGGAGCGCGCAGACGAATCGTTGGACGCCAAGTTCGCCCTGGCAGAGGCGTTCATCGCCCGGGGCCTCACGGCGGAGGGCGTCGGGCTGGGCTGGGAAATCCGGGCCCAGGGCGGGCCGCTCAATCTCCGCCTGTTGCGAGTGACCTACCCGTTCCCGTACCGGGAAATCGTGGAGTGGGAGGCCGCAGAGCGAGGGGTTGATCCCATACTTCTTGCGGCCCTGATCAGGCAGGAATCCGGCTTTTCCGCGGTGATTCGATCGAGTGCCGGGGCAATCGGCTTGATGCAGGTCATGCCGGAGACGGGCCGAGAGCTCGCGCGTGCGGAGGGCTTCCGGGACTTCACGACATCCAGCCTAGAGTTGCCCGAGATCAACGTCCATCTCGGGGCCAGATTCTGGATCGACATGTCGCGGCGCTTTGGAGACAATGTTCCGCTCGTTCTAGCCGCTTACAACGCTGGTCCCAGCCGGGCTAGACGGTGGCGCGATTTCCCCGAGATCGTCGATCCGTCCCGGTTCACAGAGCGCATTCCCTTCACGGAAACCAGGGGCTACGTGAAGAGCATCCAGCGATTACTGGCGCTGTACAGAGTGCTGTACGGCGATGACATCGGTTCCTGAGCGGGCTCTTTCGGCGACGGTTCACGTCCATCTTGCGGCGGTGAGTTGGCCGATCTAACGTAGAGGTACGGGTGCGAGCCCGCTGCCTCCCCCCTCCTGCGGGCAGGGCGGACGCAGAGCAGATTGGCCAGATGTAGGAAGGAGCTGCGGAATGTCTAGAGGGACCGTCAAGTGGTTCAACGACTCCAAAGGATACGGGTTCATCACCCAATCCGAGGGTGGTGACGTATTCGTTCATTTCTCGGCAATCGAGGGCGAGGGGTTTCGCACTCTTAGCGAGGGTCAAGAGGTGGAGTTCGAGCTTCGCGAATCCGAGAAGGGACTCCAGGCCGCATCTGTAATTCGCGCCTAACGGGCCCTCGGAGTTAGTAAGATGGGCGCCCCGCAGTTCTCAGCGGGGCGCCCTTTCTCGTTGGTAGGGACCACGGTGGTTTCGGGGTGGCTTTCCGGCGTAGGGGGCGGCGTCTAGTTTGCGCTTCTATGTCATTCCAATGGCCGACCTCGTTTTCCAGGATACCCGACGCCGACTGGGTCCAGCGGCCTGTCGAAGCTCTTGCGCTGAACTACGACTCGGTCGAAGCGCACGGCTGGTACGCGAACCTCGACCATACCGTGCACCAGCTTGGCGAGGCGCTCGAGAGCGGCTCCATCCTGATCGACTATTCCGGAGGCACCGGGATCCTCGCCCAGCGCCTGTTGCGCGAGTTTCCCGACTTGGACTGTGGCGTGCTGGTAGTCGACTCGTCGCCCAAGTTCCTGAGACTGGCCCTCGAGAAGTTCAGGAACGAGCCTCGATTGGCCTTTCGGCACATCCGGTATTTGCGGGAGGAGCGTCGGCTCGAGCGCGTCGACGAGGTCGTCGGGTCGGCGGTCTTGGAACGCCGCGTCGAGGCATTGGCGTCCACGAACGCCATCCATCTCTACTTCGACCTCCCGGATACGGTCCGCGCCTGGCGGCAGGTGCTCAAGCCGAACGGCAAGGTGTTCATCCAGTCCGGTAACATCCGGCACCCCGAGATGGGCGAGACGGACTGGCTCATCGACGAGACAGTCCACGTGATTCACGAGACGGCCCGGGAGATCGTTCTCGAGGACTCGGGTTACGAAGCCTACCGTGAGCTAATGACCGACGCGGATTACGTCGAAGCTCACGACGTACTTCGGAGGAAGTACTTTTTGCCTGTCCGGCCTTTGGACTACTACGTCGAGGTCTTGGAGCAAGAGGGTTTTCGCATCACAAATGTGGAGCGGATGACCATTCCGGCTCGCGTCGACCAGTGGTACGATTTTCTTTCTGTCTACCACGAGGGCGTCTTGGGATGGGTCGGCGGCGCCGAAAAGGTCACGGGAAGTCCCGCCCCTCAGCGGGTCGTCGAGGACAGGCTGTCGCTGATGCGCTCGGCCCTGCAGCGCATGTTTGCGGGCCAGAGCGCGTTTGGCGCATCCTGGACCTACATCACATGTGAGCCTGCCCCTCCCGCCTCGGGCTGAGCGAACGCTGTGGACGTCCCGGAAAAGACCGCCCCTCGACTGTTCTTGATCGATGCCTACGCACTGATCTACCGGGCGTATTTCGCGTTCATCAACAAGCCGCTGACCAACTCACGCGGCGAGAACACGTCCGCCCCGTTCGGCTTCGTCAACTTCCTGATGGAGATCCGGGAGAGGCATCAGCCGGACTATTTGGCAGTGGTCTTCGACTCGGGCATGAGCCACCGCGACAAGATCTACCCCGAGTACAAGGCCACACGCGACAAGATGCCCGACGATCTGCGTGACAGCCTGCCGAGGATTCGTGAGTTGGTTGCGGGTTTTAACGACGCTCTCGTCGAGTTGGAGGACTACGAGGCGGATGACGTGATCGCCACGCTTGCCGCCAAGGCACGGGAGGCGGGCTTGGAGGCCGTGATCGTCTCCGGTGACAAGGACCTCTATCAGCTCGTGGGTCCGGGCGTGCACCTACTCAACCCCGGTAGGGGGGGGCGCACCGGCGTCGCGGCCGAGTGGGTAGATGAGCACAACGCCCACGAGAAATTCGGCGTGCCCGCTTCCAAGGTGGTGGATTATCTGGCCCTTGTTGGTGATTCCTCCGACAACATCCCTGGTGCTGCCGGCGTCGGCCCAAAGACTGCGCTGAAGCTTCTTGAGCAGTTCGGAAGTCTCGATGAAATCCTCGCTCGGGCGGATGAGATCTCCGGGAAGCGCGCTCGAGAATCACTCACGGAGCAGGCCGACCAGGTGCGCCTGTCGAGGCAGCTCGTAACGTTGATGAAGGACCTGGACGTGGAGCTCGATCTGGAACGTCTTCAGCTTGGCGAGCCGGATCCTGGGCGGCTGCACAAGCTCTTCGTGGAGTTGGAGTTCCGCCGGCTCAGCGAGCAGTTCGCGCCCGGTGGAGGCCCGGATGGGCTGGTTGGGGAGGAGTCCTTGGAGCTCAGGACCCATCTCGTGACGGATGCCGATACCGCCACGAAACTGGCGGACCAGATCCGAGAAGGTGGGACTGTGGCATTGGCGGTGTACCCCTCCGGCTCCGATCCGCATCGCGCCCACGTGGTAGGGATCGGGGTGGCGATGGAGCTTGGTGAGGCCCATTACCTATCTTTCGCCCACTCACCTCCCGGTGAACTGGACCTCGGACTCGGTGGAGACGATGTGGCCAATCTTCCAGCCCTCGACTCACCGGCCATGCGGCCGTTCGCTGACATGCTGGAAGACCCGGCCGTAGCCAAGGTCGGCGGGGACCTGAAGACCGACATGGTCCTCTTGGCGGGAGAGGGCGTGGCGCTCGGCGGGGTCACTTTCGACATCGGGGTCGCGTCGTACGTGCTCGATCCGAGCCGCCGCCAACACACGCTCGATGCTCTCGCTCTGGACCTTCTGGGCGTGGCTCCGACCCCCTACAACGAAGTGGTAGGGAGCGGCCAAAAGCGGATTTCCTTCGCTGAGGTAGAGCAAGCTACGGCGAGAACCTACGCGGGTCAGGCACCCGAACTCGCGTTACGGCTGTATGAGCGCTTTGGCCCCCAACTCGATGAACAGGGACTGGCCGGACTGTTCGCCGACCTCGAGATGACTCTGGTGCCGACGCTCGCGCGGATGGAGCGGGCCGGGATTCGGATCGACGACGGGTTCTTCAAGGCGATGAGCGAGCGGCTCGAACGTGACCTCAAGCTCATCCGAGAGGAGATCTACAAGGTTACGGGTGAGGAGTTCAACCTCAACTCGACGCAGCAGCTCCGCGAAATCCTATTCGAGAAGCAGCAGCTTCCGGTGCTCAAGCGCACGAAAACGGGCCCTTCGACGGACTCCTCGGTGCTCGAAGAACTCGCGGCGATGGGCCACGAGGTGCCGCGGCTCATGATGGAGTATCGGGAGCTCGAGAAACTCCGGTCCACTTATGTGGACGCCCTTCCCCAGCTCGTGAACCCTAGGACGGGGCGCATCCACACACGCTTCAACCAGACGGTTGCGGCGACGGGGCGCCTTTCATCGTCCGAGCCGAACCTGCAGAACATTCCCATCCGGACCGACCTCGGGCGGGAGATCCGTAAGGGATTCATCCCCGCCACCGGCTATCTGTTCTACGGGGCCGACTATTCCCAGGTGGAGCTGCGAATACTTGCGCACTTTTCTGCAGACGATGCCTTCGTCATGGCATTCAGGCAGGGCATCGACGTGCACAAGCAGACCGCCTCCGTGATCTTCGACGTCGCCCTGGACGACGTCACCGCGGAGATGCGGGGACAAGCGAAGACGATCAACTTCGCCACGCTCTACGGACAAGGGGCCTTTTCGTTGGCGAGGCAACTCGGGATCGAACGAGAACAGGCGCAGGCCTTCATCGACCAGTATTTCGAGCGCTTTGCTGGTGTGCGGTTGTTCCTGGATTCCCAGATCGAGATGGCGAGGGAGAAAGGGTACGTCGAGACCCTTTCGGGCCGGCGCCGATTCGTACCCGAGTTGATGGCCAAGAACTGGAACATCAGACAGTTCGGCGAGCGCGTCGCCCAGAACACTCCGATCCAGGGCACAGCGGCCGATATGATCAAGCTCGCAATGATCGACATCCAGGCCGCCCTCGACGACACCGAAACGGGAGCGCGCATGTTGCTCCAAGTGCACGATGAGTTGCTCTTCGAGGTCCCGGAGGGGGAAGAGGACGCCCTTGCGGCCATTGTCATCGAGAAGATGGAGGGGGCCATGGAGCTCGACGTGCCGCTCGTGGCCGAGGGTGGCGTCGGACGGAGTTGGTACGAGACGAAGGACCACTGACCCCCACCCTCCAACAAACGGCGTATTCCTCCATGGGTACGCCCCTCGCGTGGCTCCACCTTTCGGGCACGATTAGCGTCCTCGCCGATGACCGTGAGGACCCTGCGATACCGTCACCCCCGAGGGGATGGAGGCATTCCATGAGCCGTAGCGTGAATAAGATCACCCTGGTAGGGAACGTCGGCCAG
>BTRA01000066.1:0-17104 GCA_036986155.1 Gemmatimonadota bacterium
GGAACTCCCCCACCAACTCTCCCAGTTCGAGATCGATCGCGAGGTTACGGCGGCGTTGAACCGGTCGGTGGTCGCCGTGAGCCAGTTCGTCATGAACCCACCGTAGCTTCCCCCCGAAACCCCCACACGCCCGCCGTCGGCGTCCGGATACTTTCTGAGTGCGGCGTCGACACCCCCGACGTAGTCCTCCGAGTCGAGCACGCCCCACTGCCCCCGCGTGGCGTACTTGAAGTCCTGCCCGTATCCGGTCGATCCACGAGGATTGGAATACAGCACGAAGAAGCCCGCGGCGGACAAGATGTGGAACGTCGGGAAGAACCGGTGTCCGTATGCGCTATGCGGACCTCCGTGAATCTTCAGAATCAGCGGGTAGCTGTTCCCGGGCGTATACCCAACCGGCTTGATCACCCATCCTTCGATCATGGTTCCGTCGCCGACCGTCCATGTCAGCCGCTCGGGCGCCATGAGCGTCACGTCGTCGAGCCAGTCATCATTGAACCCGGTTGCGCGCCGCTCACTCGTGCCGTCTCCACGGGCAACGTAAAGCTCGCTCGGACTCACGGCGTCGGACGAAGCGTAAGCCATCACATGGCCGCGGTCCGAAAAGGAGACGCTCCGCAACGTCCTTGGACCCTTGGTGACCTGGGTTACGATCCCTCCCACCGCAGGCACCCTGAATAGGTGCTCGCTCCCGCCGATCTGCGCCGAGAAGAGAACGCCGGAACCATCCGCGGTCCATTGGGGCTCCATCGGCTCGAGGTCCCACTGGGACGTGAGGTTGATAGGAACGCCCAGGAAGCTCCCGTCGGCGGCCACGTCGACCACCATGAGATCTTCCGGCTCGCCCCGGCCGCCAGAGAACAGGAACGCGATTCGACGTCCGTCCGGAGATACCGTCGGCGAGGAACCCGCCCCATCCGTCGCGGTCAGCTTCGCAACGGATCCGTCTGTCAGGCGGGCCACCCAAAGGTCCGAGCGCACCTCTCGATCCTGCTCGTCGTCCTCCCCAGCATCGCCAGTGAAGTAGATCAAGCGAGCGTCGGAGGCCCACGCTACGTCCCTAACGTTGAACGCGCCGTCCGTCAGTTGCCGCGGGCGCCCTCCGGAGGAAGACACGACATATAGCTTCGCCTTGGGGATCACCGAGAAGTGAGCCTGAAGCGCGGGGTCGCCATCCTCCTTCTTGTACCGCGTCGAAGTCACCACGCGACCGTCGAAGCGCTCGGCGTTCAGAGTCCGAGAAACCGCATCAGGTGCGATCCACCCCGCGCGATCCAGGACCGTATCATTACCCTCTCGCGCCTCGCTGAACGTGTACCCGATCCACCTCCCATCACCCGACCAGATCGGTACGCCCCGCACGCCGTCGATGTGAAAGGCCTCCCCGCCGGGGCCGCTCACTCGCACGAACCATGATGTGTTCGGATCTTTGCCTCGGCGAGACGTGAATGCCAGAATCGAACCATCAGGAGCCCACCGGGGAGAATACGAGTCCTCGGTAGGGTCCGTGAATCGGTAGGGGGCACCATCGGGCCGGCCGTTCTCGAGCACCTGCATCCAGACCTCTCGGTGGCGCCGGTTCTCGGTTTCCTGAACGCTCGTGACCGTGAATGCCACGAGGTCCCCTAGAGGCGAAACCGCCACCTCGCTCACCGTCACGAGATCGTAGTAATCCTCGGGCCTCAGACCACGCTGCTGAGCCGAGAGCGCAGCTGCTGCAACGACGAGCATTACGGCTGTGAAGATCACTCCACCAGCCGCTTTTCGGCCCGTCCTCGCTGCTGACATCGTCATTCTGGTCAAACTTGAAAACCTTCGGCTCGCCGAGATCTGTTCGTGGATAGGGAGTAAATCTATGCCTGACGGAGGGTTGCCTCAAGAAACGAGCCAACTCACGCTGCGGCGTGTGGGAACTCGGACCTAGACCGGGCGGTGACACGCTATTCCCTAGGTGTCTCGACGTTCGGCCACCCGAGAGCCTATACTCCTCTGTTGAACTCTCAAGTTAACGGGCACCTGAACCGATGACCGCTCCACCGCGCGCCCTTCCGTCGGCCCGCTCCGTGACACTTCCGTTGATCGCAATCACCACGCTGATGGTCGGCTTCGGCCCCCGATGGGCGGCGGGTCAAGAACCATCCGGTGCGATCGTAGACATCGACTCGGTGACGGTGAACATCACGCGCGGGCCGACCCGGGTCGGCCGTTCGCCGTATGCAGTTTCGGTCCTACGCGGCCGAGAACTCCAAATGGGCAACAGTGGCTTTTCCCTCGAGGAGGCCTTGCAGGCGCTTCCGGGCGTACAGATCCAGAATCGATACAACTACTCAGTCGGGGAAAAGGTGTCCATCCGAGGGTTCGGCGCCCGCTCGCAGTTCGGCGTCCGTGGTGTCAAGATCCTGGTCGACGGGATTCCTGCCACTCTTGCCGACGGACAGGGGACCCTCGACCATCTCGATTTAGGCTCTCTCGGACGGGTCGAAGTGCTCCGCGGACCTTCTTCCGCCCTCTATGGTAATGGCGCAGGTGGTGTTCTCAGTTTCGAGACCCGACCTCCGCCAACCGTGAGTATTCGCCAGGAAGCCAGGGCCGTGGCCGGCGGAAATGGGCTCTTCCGCTTCCAATCCACCACAAGTGGCACAGCCGGCGGGTTGGGATACCTCCTAAACGTGTCCTCGCTGAAATACGACGGGTTCCGCACCCATCCGAACAAGCCTGGTGCGTTGTACGGCCTCACTGATCGAGTGACCGTGAACGCCCAGGTGTCGTCGCAGGCAGGAGGCGGATCGCTCAAGGTCACCGCCAACTACGTCGACCTGAGCGCAGAGAACCCCGGTCAGTTGCCCCGAAGCTTTCTCGACGATGGCAACCTCCAGGCGTGGAGGTTCAACGTAGAGCAGAACACCCGCAAGGACGTGCGCCAGGGCCAACTCGGAGCTTCCTGGACCGGACCGATGGGCGACCTCGACAGCCAACTCGTCGTGTGGGGCCTGTTTCGCAAGTTGGACAATCCGATTCCTCCACGCGTGGTGGGTCTCGATCGCACCGCCTGGGGCGCCCGGACCCTGTTCTCTACAGATGCCGCGGAGCGGCCAGGCCAGGTCCAGTGGTTAGGAGGGTTCGACTCCGACTTTCAGCGAGACGACCGCCTCAATTTCTATAATGACGGGGGCGAGCGGGGCGAGATCACACGCGATCAGTTCGAGACCGTTCGCGCCGTCGGTGTGTTTCTCCAAACCCGTGGACGGCTGACCGAGAGGCTGTCAGTCGTGGGCGCCCTCCGCTATGACCGGTTTCGCTTCGCCGTCGACGATGCCCTCGTGGCGGCCGGCGATCCCGATGACTCGGGTGACCGCGTCATGTCTGGGTTGAGCCCGAGCCTGGGCCTACACGTTCAGCTCACTGAGTCCTTCTCCGTATACGGCAACCTCGGCACGGCAATCACGACCCCAACTACCACGGAGCTTGCGAACCAGCCCAGCGGTCAGGGAGGATTCAACCCGAGACTCGACCCGGTGCGGTCCACCACATTCGAAGTCGGCGCCCGTGGTGTGCTGAGTGACCGCATGGGTTATGAGGCGGCGGCTTTCCTTACAGCGCTCGATGACGAACTCATCGCCTTCGAGGACCCGGTCCAAGCCGGCCGAACCTTCTTCCGGAATGCGGGCTCGTCACGGTACGTCGGCTTCGAGGCCGCCCTACGAACGACGCTTGTGAGCAGCGTTTCGGCCAGAGTGGCATATACCTACGTAGCCGCCGAATTCGACGAATTCCGGGTCGACGGAGAGGTCTTCGACGACAACAGGATCCCAGGGCTGGCTCCACACCGGCTCGACGGCCTGCTGCGCATCTCGAGGAACTCATGGTTCGGTGAGATCCGAGGCGATTACGTGGACCGCGTGCCCGTCGACAACGGGAATTCGGCGTTCGCCGATTCCTACTGGCTCATCGCCGTACGCGCCGGTATCGACCGCTTCAGCCTTGGGCGCCTGGAGATCTCCCCCTTCGGGGGGGTGACGAACCTGTTCGACAATGCGTACTCGGCCTCGGTGTCGGTCAACGCGTTCCGCGGACGGTTCTTTGAACCGGGCCCGGGGAGGGCCATTTACATCGGGCTCGGAGCCGCCTACTAGGCCTCAGGTGCCGCAGCGCCGCTGGTCGTACGTTACCGCCAGCGCGTTGGCGACAGGGCGCTCTCCATCGGCACGGGAGGGGCTGCTCGTGCGGCGTCGACCGATCACCATCACCGACGATCCCCCGCCATCCATATTGATGGCCTCGTCGGCCCCGAGGGCGATCAGCACGTCCGTGAGCTCGATCAGCGTCATCCCCGACGAATAGGAACCCTGCCGACCATCGACCACGATCATCCACATCACGCGCTCATCGGTATCGAACGCTACCGCCGTGCGCGGGTGCCGGGTTGTAGCGAACGAGGATCGCGCCACGGTCTCGTTGCCGGCGGGTGGCCCACCGTCAGCCAGCAGTTCCGGAAACCCACCTATCACTTCGAGCTCTGATGGTGGAGCGCCGACCGCTACGGCGCGCCCAACGTGGACAGTGTCCTCTTCGACCTTCGCAAGCCCGATCCAGGGATCGCGACCCGGCGCCCACGCAAGCGCAGGGCGAGCCCGCGCTCGCCTTACCGAGCCTGCGGAGATATCGGTTCCCAGGGGCCAACCCTCGGGGGTAAAAAAATCACCGTTGATCGCGGCCAGAACCGACGAGCCAGCCCGCTCCACCATCTCCGACACGCGTGCGAGGCCAGGGCCGGCGGAGGGCGATACCGCGCCCCGCAGAACGCTGAGCCCAAGCTCGCAACGACTGAGATCGATCTCCAGCAGGTGGATAGCCCAGGGCCCCTCATCGATCCGCAAGAAGCGGTAGCGGAGCCCTTCGCTGACCCGTAGGGACGTGGCGGTATCAGGCGCTCCGAGTGCAGCGGCCGCTGCCGGCAAGAGCTGCGTGGGCCGGTCGGGAGGAGCGCACGCGGCCGCAAGGATCAGCCCGAGTGCGATGCACGGGGGCAGGAGTGTGTGGCCAACCGACCGCCCTTGGGTCACGCTGTCGCTCCTCCGTAATTGCCTCCACGACGTGCCACTGGTCTAGGCCGTATCGTAGACGGCACCCGAACGGGCAGGATAGCCCCGCCTAGCCAATTCTTCTATACTCCCGGCCCATGAGCACCACATCGCCAAATCCCGAATCACACCGGCTGCTCCGGATATTTCTGTTGGCCGCACTCATCGCGGCCGGCGTTCCGGGCTCGGCTTTCGCACAGGTCAACGCCGATTCCAACCAGATCCGGGTGGGCGTGACGCTGGGCGGAATCGGGCTTGTCGGGGTGGCGGTGGAGTTCCGTTCCGGCGACAACAGCATCGATGTCAACCTAGCTACCTTCACATTTCACGACGCTAGTGTGTCGGTGGTCGGAAAGCGCTACTTCGGTGCGGGAGATGCTCGGCCCTTCGTGGGGGCCGGGCTCTGGGGCGTACTCGGGAGGCAGGAATCGAGTAGCGGCAAGGTCCTGTTGCTCAGGGCGCCGGTGGGGCTCGACTGGCGTGTCACCGGAAATCACTTTCTGGGGGGCGCCATCAGCGTCAACAAGGCCCTGGCAGTGAAGCGCTCCGACCCCGACGACGATACGCCGATGAGTGGACGTCCAATCCCCCTGCCGGGTTTTTACTACCGCTGGCAGAACTGACGTCTCGAGGCCCCTACAGTTCCTCGGCCTCGTCCCAGGGTTTCTTCCAGAAGTTCTCTTCTTCTTCCCGAATGTGCTCGAGGTCCAGTGGGTCGTCTTCGTCGGTGGCCAACACGCCATCCTCGAGGATCTGTGCAATCGCCTCGTCGTCAACCTCGACAGCCCGGGTGCGCAGGCTACGGCGGAGACGGGCTCGCACCGAATACCAGGCCACCGCCGCCAGAACCCCGAGTCCGGCCCACACAAGCACCGAGGAAAAACCCATGCGGATCATTCCAGCGGTGTCATCCCAACGTATTTGAGACCGCTTCCCGTGTTGAATAGAACGACTTCATCCTTCGGCAATAAAAACCCGCTCTGAAGCAACGGCGCCACGGCGGCAGCCACCGCTCCACCCTCGGGGCATACGAACACTCCCGTCTGCGCACCCAGGGCATGGACCCATTCATTCATCTCCGAATCGCTCACGGCCACCGCTGCGCCTCCGGATTGGCGTACTGCATCGAGGATGAGAAAGTCACCCACCGCCTGAGGCACGCGAAGCCCTGCCGCATAGGTCGCCGAATCCGTCCATGGCTTCGCTTCATCGCTGCCGGCCTCCCACGCCCGCACGATGGGTGCGCATCCCGATGCTTGGACGGAGAACATCTTCGGGCGCTCATCGCCAATCCAGCCCAAGGCCTGCATCTCGTCAAACGCCTTCCACATCCCGATCAGTCCCGTGCCACCTCCGGTCGGATACACGACCGCGTCGGGGAGGCGTCCCCCGAGTTGCTCGAAGATCTCGTATCCCATGGTTTTCTTGCCCTCGACACGGTACGGCTCCTTCAGCGTCGAGAGGTCGAACCAGCCGTGCTTTTCCACTCCCTCTTTGACCGCCTTGGCACAATCCGTGATGAGGCCGTCGAGAAGTTGCAGATCAGCCCCGAGGGCCCGTGTTTCCTCGATGATCGGCGCGGGCGTGTCGCTTGGCACGACGACGTGTACTGGCAGGCCGGCCGCAGCCCCATAGGCCGCCGCGGCACTGCCGGCGTTGCCCGCCGAGGGTAGTGCCAATTCCCTGGCTCCCAGCTCCTTGGCGCGGGACACCGCGAGGCACAGTCCTCGCGCCTTGAAGCTTCCGGTAGGATTCTGGCCTTCGTCCTTGATCCACACCCGCCCGACACCCATGTGGCGCGCCACGTCGGGCGCGTGCAACAGTGGCGTCCAACCTTCCCCGAGCTTGATCTGGAAGGCTGGGTCACGAACCGGTAGGACCTCCTCGTAGCGCCACAGATCCGCGCTACGACCCAAGAGGCTTGCGGGCGTGAAGTCAGCCTTGATCGCCTCAAGGTCATAACAGGCGAAATAGGGCTTGCCCGCCGGAGAAAGGGTCTGGAGCGTCTCGCTCTCGGCATGTTCGCCCGTTCGCGTGCACTCGAGGTGCGTGGCTCCGGGGAGTCTCGGGGAGTCGGTCATCGGCCTTTCCATGGATCGTCTTGAAGCAACAAGCCGAGCGTCACACTCGTGCCCGGGAAAAAGAACTATAGACCCCTGGTGCAACCGCCCCAACCCTGCGGCTCTGACGCCGGCTCTCCATACGTAATATCTTCCGTCGGGCGTGCCGCAGGACCGGAACCACCACACCAGTAGTAGGGGCAACCCTGTTCGGGCTTCAGGCATCTGATAAGATGACTCGAAACGACGAAGTATGACCGAAGCGCAACTGATAAGAAGAGCCTGTCAGGGCGACGGGCCAGCGATCCGCGTGTTATATGAGCGTTATGCCGCCCGGGTCTACGCCGTGGTGCGCCGTATCGCGGGTGACGACGACCTCGCCCAGGACTATGCACAAGAGGCATGGATCCGGGCCATAAGGGCCCTCCCGACGTTCCGGGGTGACGCGCGGTTCTCGACGTGGTTGCACCGAATCGCGGTCAACTCGGCGCTTCAGGCGCTCAGAAAGGCTGAAACACGGCAGAAGCGCGAGGGCCCCATGCCCGAAACGATCGCCGCCAACCCAACGTCCGGCGACGTGCTTTTGGACGAACGCCTGGAGCAGGCGCTGGACCAGTTGCCCGTCAGGATGAGACAGGTGCTGATCCTCCACGACGTAGAGGGCTATACCCATGAGGAGATCGGTGAGTTGCTGGGCGTGGCGCCGGGGACATCGAAATCCCAGCTCTTCAAGGCAAGGGGCAAGATGAGGATTCTGCTGCAGGCGCTCATGGCGCCCAACGGCCAAGAGGAAGTAGAAGCATGGAGCATTTGACGAAAGAAACGCTGGCACGCTTGGTGGATGAACGGCCGCACCCGGAGCAGAGGGATCACCTCGCTTCGTGCACGGTGTGCGCGCTGGAGCTCCGCGCCCTTCGCCAGCAGACCGAGGCGCTCGGGTCCTTGCCGGACCTGAGGCCACCGCCGGGCGATTGGGTGGAGCTCGAGGCGCGATTGATGTCCGAGGGTCTGGTCGACGGCGGCGGTCGCTCGAATGGCTTCAGCGTGCTCCTGCGCACCGGATGGATGCAGGCGGCCGCGGCGGTGATTCTGTTCCTCGGCGGCACCAGTTTCGGTGCGGCGATGTCCGGAGATGTCGAGGGAGCCATACACGACCCGGCGAATGCCCGGATCGCGAGTGTGCCAGAGTCCGTGCAAGACGCGGCCGAGGCCGTATATAATGCGGAGCAGGCCTACCAACAGGCCCTGGTCCAGTACGGCCAAATCGAGCGCGGTGGACGGGCCCAGAATTACGGAGAGCTTCTCGGCCGCGCTGCGACGCTCGACGCCCTGCTCGCGGCGACGCAAGAAGCGGTACGCATAGCACCGTCCGATCCGTTCTTCAACGGATTGCTCGTCAATACACTCGCCGAGCGTGAGCAGATGCTCCGGCAGATTTCGTCCACGCGGGACGGTGGCTGGTTCTGAGCATGTTCAAGTCCTTGTTCGGTGGCCTGACGTCGGGCCTGCTGGCGCTCGCCTTCCTGGCGACCTCTGTGGATGCCCAGGGCGTTGGCGTCCGCCGATCGCAGGCGGCCGGCAGCGGCTGGTTCGGATTCAGTACGAGCATCAACGCGAGCATCGAAGCCGGCAGAGAAACGGTCTTCATCGTCATCGCCGAGACGATCGACGGTAGCCCAGCGGATGTCGCGGGTCTCCTGCCGGGTGACACGATCTACCGGGCGGACGGACGCAGACTCACCTTGCGGGGATGGGATCGCCTGACATCGCAATTGACGCCCGGCGACGACGTCCGCTTTTCCGTCCAGCGTAACGGGCGCCCCCTAGAGGTCGTGGTTCCCGTCGGACTGCGACCTGCCAGCGTGCCAGCCAGCCGGCCGCCCTCTGTGGGGTCGGGAGGGTACTCCGATGGGTGGGCGGCGGTGCAATACTCGATCACGAAGCGGATTGCAGCCGTACGAGACCGCTACCAGAACGAGCCCGGTTTCACGATCGTGATCGACGGCGACTCGACCTCTCTGGCGCGGGTCTCCCTTACCGAGAGCATCGAGCGCATCGGGAGGGCCGTGAGCAACGGCGTGGGCTGGGCCGGGTCAGGGTTTGCCGTCATTGCAGATTCTTCCGGTTTCAGCTTCACCGTTCGCACAGAGCCCGATGAGCTTGGAGAGGCGTCCCGCCGAGGGCTGGTGCTCTCGATCCCTGGCACTGCGTCCGCTTCAGAGATGATCGAGTCTGCTGCCGCTCTGCCATTCGAGTTCTACGTGCTCACCACTCCCGAGGCCGAGTCGGTCAAGGCCGTCCTCGGGAACGTTCAGGTGAAGCTCGCACAGAACGAGGAGGCCCAGCGCCGGCGGCAGAAAGCGTTGGCGGTGCTACGATTGCGGGACGCCCCGAAAGTAGACGAAATCGAGGAAGCCACCGCCCGTGACGACGAACTCCACCACCTCCGGACCGAGGAGGTCTTGCTCGAGTCCGAGATCAGGGCGCTCGCCGGCCGCCTCAGGGAGATCCGTATCGAGGGGCGAGCCGACCGAGGCGTCGCCGACCGCGAGCGGGCACCGGCGGCGGTTTTCTCAGACCTCCAGGTACCACGTACATCCCCGTTCTCCGCACGCCTGGTGGGACGCAACTTCGTGGCAGGTGCACAGTTAGCGGATCTCAACGTAGGCCTCGCAGAGTATTTCGAGGTAACGGACGGGGTGCTCGTGATGGATGTGCTCAGAGGTTCGCTGGCGGCGCAAGCAAACCTCACGCCTGGGGACGTGATCATCCGAGTCGATCGCAAGGATGTCCGTTCGATGGACGCCCTGCGCGCGGCGCTGGCCACATCGCGGCGACCTGGCGGAACCACCATCACCGTGGTTCGAAACAGCGATCGCATCCAGCTCATCCTGCCGCGCTAGGGGACTCCCCCTATTCGTACCTAAGGGCGTCGATCGGGTCCATCCTGGCCGCACGGCGAGCCGGCCAGATACCAAAGAGCAAGCCAATCCCCACTGAGAAGCCGAGCGCAATAACGACCGCAGAGGGCGCAACGACCGTCTGCCAGTTCGCCATCTGCGTCATCAGCCGCGCCCCCGCAAACCCCGCGATCACCCCTAGGAGGCCCCCGAGACCACACAACACGAGCGCCTCGATCAAGAACTGAAGCAGGATCGCGCGACGGGTCGCACCCAGCGCCTTTCGCACGCCGATCTCCCGGGTGCGCTCCGTGACGCTCACGAGCATGATGTTCATGATGCCAATCCCGCCGACAAGAAGGCTGATACCCGCGATGCCTGCCAGCAGCAGCGTGAACGTCTGCGTAGTCTCGTTGAACGTGGCGACAAGATCGCTGGAGTTCCTGATACTGAAGTCGACATCCTTGCCCGGACGGATCCTGTGCTCGCGCCGAAGCACTTGGTCTATGTCCGCAAATGCCTGGTCCATGAACTCGGCGCTGGGCACTTGAGCGTAGATGCTCGAAAGCCGCTGGCCACGCCCCCCGAACAGGCGGAATTGAGCCGTGCTGGTGGGGATGAAAGCCCATTCGTCTGGCCGGAAATAGAAGGAGGTCTCGCCCTTCTCCGCCAGGATCCCGATTACTTCGAAAGGCTGGCCGCCTATTTGGATGGTCTTACCCACCAGGTTCGCGGCGGGAGTGCCCAGTTCTTCGGGAATGGCATTGCCGAGCACCACAACCCGCCTACGACCTCGTACCTCACCCTGACTGAAGAACCTCCCGAACTCCAACGCGTGGTTGTAGATGCCGAAGTATTCGGGCCAGACTCCCCTGACGTCGTTGCTCGAGTTCCAGCGGAGGTAGGCGAGCTGCGAACGCGAACTCACCTCCGGAGAAATCGTCAGGACCCCGCCCGGTTTGTCGCGTAGCGCCTCGGCGTCTCGCACGGTGAGGTCCTCCGAGTCACCGGTGGACACACCTCCGAAGAACCGCTGGCCAGCGTGGATCGTGAGCACGTTCGTGCCCATGCGCTCGATCTGCGCTTCGACCTGCCGTTGGGCGCCCTCTCCAAGGGCCACCACGGAGATCACCGCCGACACGCCGATCACGATGCCGAGCGTGGTGAGCGCAGAGCGCATGAGGTTCGCCCTGATGGCGCTCAGAGCCACCATGAGAATCTCGAGCCCGAGCAATTATCTGCCCCGCCCCCGTCCACCACTTCCCCTGAACGGACCGCCATTGCGCGAGCGTATTCGCTCCAGAAACTCCTGCTGCGACCGCTGGAGTTGCGCGGCGCCGATGAGCGCCACCTGCTCACCTCCCTCGAGGCCGCTCAAAACCTGCGACCGGTCCCAATCGCTCAGGCCCACCGTAATTACGCGAGGCTCGATCGTGCCATCCTCGGCAATCACGAATACCAGTGCCACCCTGCCCTGGCTTCGACCTGCACCTGCGGCGTCACGCCCGCCCCGGCGCCCACGCCGTACGAGTGTCCGGAGCGAGTCCTGAGAGATCTCACCCGACTCGACGAGCGCACGGAGCGAGTCGAAACGAGCACGACTACGTCCGCCCCGGTGATTCCCGCCGGCGTTGTCTCCGCGGGCCCCGCCCTCTCCGCGAGATCCCGCACCGTCACTCCCTTCGCCGCCCGGACCCGCGAAATCGCCGCCGCGACCACCCCGCCGCGGCAACATGCTCCTGAAGTCGAAGTCGTCCGGGTCGAGCCCCAGCACCATTGTCGCCGGAGTCGCATTTTGGGGGGATACGACGGCGTTGTTGGGCACCAGCACGACATCCGGCGCTTCGGCGATCAAGATCTCCACCTCGGCGTTCATGCCCGGCCTGAGCAGGCCCTCGCGGTTGCTCAGCCGTACGATCACGGGGAACATGGTAACGTTCTGCTGCACGATGGCCTGGGGCTCAATCTTCTCGACGACACCAGAGAAGGTGCGATCCGGGAACGCCTCGACGCGTACTATCGCGTCCATCTCCGCGCGGATCTCGCCCATGTCGGTCTCGTCGACGAGCGTGCGAACCTGCATATCCTCCAGGTTGGCCATGATCAGGAGCGTGGTGCCGCCGGAGACGTTCTGAGACGCCGACTGGATCACTACGCCCTCCTCCACCGACCGCTGGATGATCGTGCCAGCCATAGGAGCGCGGATCGTCACGTCCGAGAGCCGGAGTTCGTTCAGCTCAAAGTTGGCCTCCGCCCGTACGAGCGCCGCCCGGGCGTTGGCATAATCCAGCTTGCGAGTTTCCAACTCCTGGGTCGTGATCACGTCTGCAGCGATGAGTTCTTCGGCCCGGGTAAGCTGGGCCAGCGAGATCTCCAGCCGAGCCTTCGCCACATCGAGGTCCGCCTCCGCCTGCTCGAAGCCGTTACGAACGTCACGAGGATCGATGTCGGCCAACAGTGCCCCGGGGTCTACTCGGTCGCCCACATCGACGTACAGCCGCAGAATCTCTCCGGACGCCTTCGACTTCACCTCGACGCGCCGAATCGGCTCCACTGAGCCGGTCGCCTCGGCCTTAATGATCAAGTCACCCCGCTCGACAGGTGCGGAAGGCACCGAAGGTGCTTCGTCCGCCTCGCCTTCAGTGCAGGCGGCCAGGATGGGGAGCGTCAGGGCCACTCCGATGAATCTCTTCATTGGCATCATGCTTCCACCCCAACCTGCTCCTTCATAAAATCTCTCTCGATCATGCCATCGCGCAGGTGAACCTGACGCTTGGCGTGTTCGGCGATGTCGTGTTCGTGCGTAACCAGGACAATGGTTTGGCCATTAGCGTTTAGATCGACGAGCACCTTCATGATCTCCTCGCTCGTTCCCGAATCCAGGTTACCGGTCGGCTCGTCCGCCAGAAGCAGCGCGGGTTCGTTCACCAGGGCGCGGGCGACGGCCACACGCTGCCGCTGACCCCCCGAAAGCTCGGGTGGCCGGTGACCCATCCGGTCCGACAACCCTACCAGGGCCAGCTTCGCCTCCGCTCGTTCCCGGCGCTCTTTGGAGCCGACCCCCGCGTAGATCAACGGAAGCTCCACGTTGTGCAGCGCCGTGGCGCGGGGGAGCAGATTGAACGTCTGGAAGACGAATCCGATCTCGCGGTTCCGAACACGCGCCAATTCATCCTCTGACAACTCGCTCACCGGGTTTCCGCTCAGCCAATACTCCCCAGCCGTAGCCGTGTCGAGGCAACCAATCAGGTTCATGAATGTGGATTTTCCACTCCCTGACGGCCCCATCATGGCAACGAACTCACTTTTCTCGATCTTCAGATCGACCGCTGCCAGCGCGTGCACCGTCTCCCCTCCGAGGACGTAGTCCTTGGAGAGGCCCTCCGTCCTGATGATCAAGTCGCTCACAGTTCCCTCCCGAGGATGGACTCCAACTCCGCACGTGCGACAAGGTAGTTATACCGCGCCCGAACAAGATCGACCCTGGCCTGATCGGACGAGATCTGACTGGTTATCACATCGAGTATGATCGCAACACCCAGCCTGTAGCGCTCGCGTACCACCCGCAGGTCTTCATCGGACACGGCCACAGCCTCATTGGCGATCGCGATCGCCCGTTCTGCCGTCGTGACCGCCCTGAGGGCGCCATCGGCGTTCTGACGGGCGGCCAGCCTCGCATCTTCAGCCTGGAAGCGCGCCACTCGGTCCGTGTATTCTGCTCTCGCGATGCTCGCTCCACGGGTAAAGCGATTGAAGATGCTGTACGACATCGTGAGGTTCGTACTCCAACTGAGGGAGCCGCCCGAGAACGATGCCTCCTGATTGGCCCATGTGTACCCACCACCGATGCGCAGACTGGGGAGAAAGGCCGATTGAGCGGCCTTCAGGCCGGCCCTGGAGGCCCGAGCCCCCTCCTCAGCGGCGATGACGGTCGGGGCCTGACGCTCAGCCGAAGCGAGTATCTCCTCCTCACTCAGGTGTAGTGGCCTGGGATCCAGATCGTCCGGAAGCTCGGGCGCGACGGGTCCGGAAAGGCCGACGTGGCGTCCGAGCGCGAATCGCGCCGCCCGAGTCTGAACCTCGGACGTTAGCACATTCTGGCGCGCATTGATCAACTCCAACCGCGCGCGCAACGTGTCTGACCGGGTGGCCTCTCCAGCGAGCGCCCGGAGGCGCGTCAAATCCAGACTCTGCTCGGCCTGGTCGATTCGTCGGCGCGCCACATCGAGCAGGTCCTGCTGCTCGAGCGCCTGAAAGAAGAAGCTCTTGGTCTGAAGCGTGACGTTGAAGCGCTGGGTCTCCCGTCTCGCCTGCGCAGCCACGATGTCGGCCCGGCTTCGCGCCATCTGGTCGAACCGAGCCCCACCCTGGAACACATCCATCGACGCCGAGAGACCGGCGTTGTACGAATCGGAACTCCCCGAAACGACTCGGTCGGTGTTCGAGTCGAAGCGCTGTGTACTTCGGAGAGCGGCTCCAGAACTCATGTTCAAGCTCGGCAGGAACGCACCCCACGCGGTGCGTCGCGCCTCCTCCGCGTTACCCACGGCCTGATCCGACTGAGCCAAAGCCGGACTGCGCCGGAGCGCAATCCGTATGGCGTCCTCGAGCGAGATGGTCTCCATCGGCTCAGTGGGTGGGGGACCGACTTGTGCGGCCAATGGTTCGCCGAGAACCAGCATGACGCCGAGCCCCACGGTCATCACCTTCATCATCACCTTACCTTCCGGAATCCCTGCTCGAGTTGGATCGTCCGCGCCGATGTTCCTCACGCTTGCGGTCACGATCCGCCAAAAGGGCCTCGTACGCGGCACGCTGTTCAGTCGTCAACACTTCCTTGATGGCGGCGCGCGTCTCCTCGATGATCGTGCGGTACTGGGGTCGCGTGTCCTGCTCGAGGCTTCTCATCCGCCGCCTGCTGTTCTCTACGATCTCATCGACCTGGGCCTTCTGCTCGCCGGTCAACCCCACCTGCTCGACCAGGAGTGGGCGCCGACCGTCGTCGGATCGGTCACCGCGTTCCCGGGCCTCTCGCTCCCCACCCCGGTGCTCGGCCTGCCCCGGCTCTGCCATTTGGGCCGCCTCTGGAGTCCGGTTCCACGCCAAGCCAGCGGTAACTCCGCTGCCGAAAACCAGCACCAGCACGAATGCGGTCACGACCCGAGCCTTCAGTCCACTCTCCATAGCCATGACTAGAACGCCTCCGACGCGAGGATGAACGCACTCACCTCACCGGGCGTTTCACTGCCGAGCAGCGTCGGCAAGACCTCGTCCTCGAGATCCCATGTGAGGGCCTCCTCGATTCCCATCGTGGGCGGCGCGGGGTTCGAGGGCCCCATCCACGTCAAGATCAGGGCTACCGCCGCCGCTGCTGCCGCAAGCGGCACGAGTGTCCTCGACCACTTTTCCAGCACGTCTCCGACGGTCACTCCAGCGGCACGCCTCCTGGCCAGATCCGCCGCAGCCCTGGAAAGGATGCGGGAGCGGAAACGGTCCCAGTACCCCGGATCCGAGATCCCCGGATCCAGTTCCGTCCTAAGGATGCGCGAAATCAAGCCGTCATCGTTGTTTTCGCGGCCATCGGGGCCGCCCGCATCGACCTTGGTCATGTCCTTTCCTCACCTACCTCCCGGACAGGGCTCTCAACGAGTGCATCCCGGAGAGCCTTCCGGGCGAAATGAAGGTGCGAGCGAACAGTTCCTGCCGGAATCTCCAACCGCTCGGCGATTTCCCTGTGCTTCCATCCTTCGAGGTCATGCAGCAACACGATCTCTCGTTGTGCTTGCGGCAAGGTGTCGAGGGCCTCCGCGAGCCGGCCTCTCAGTTCGGAGCGCTCCGTTTCCCACTCAGGCGTGGGAGCCCGTGAGGGCGCGCTTGCCGGCACCTCTTCCGTATCCCTGAGCGACTCCCGCCGCACGAGGTTCCTGGACCGGTTCCTCACGATCGTCATCAACCAGCCGGCGAACCGCTCCGGATTCCGGCACTCCTCGAGCTTCTGGAGAGCCACCATGAACGACTCCTGGGCAGCATCCTCGGCATCTTCATGCGCTCCCGTTACCGAAAGTGCGACCGCATATGCGGCCCGCATGTACCGGTCTACGAGTCCGCCGAACGCGTCAGCGTCACCGCCACGGGCTCGGCGAATGAGCTCGCTGTCGTCGGGTCTTCCCATTACAACCATGAGACACTCAGTGGGTCCGCGCTGTTGAGAATCGCTCGGGAATCTCGACCAAACGGGTCTAGTCTGGTAGGGCCTACGTCCTATCAGGGCTGTCCGATACTGGCCGCGCCTCCTCCAGGAGCCGCGCGAGGGACTCGTCAGCCACACCGTCGAGAGACCGACCGACCGTCAACGTTCGGCTGACCGCCGAGGTGGGAGCCTCGGGACGATAGAAGGTGAGCTCGAGCAACGGAGCACTCGACCGAGATGTAAATCCTGCGAAGGCCTTGCCGGAGAGCCGGACGATCCATTCAGCTCCATTGGTCGAAAACGTCCTGGACGGCATATCTTCAGGAAGGGGGGGCTGCGAGCCGGCGCCCTCAACTGAAACACGGGCCGAAACTGGGCGCTTCGGCTTTCGGTCCGCCCGGGCGCTACCCGTGGGCTTCGGACCCGCCGGCCGTTCCTTCTGCCCCCTGAGGCCCGGAGGCGAAGAAGCCCGACCGAGGGAGGGGCCATGTGCGCCCGCGCGCGTCGGTCTGTCGCCCCGGGCGTCCGGTCTTCGGTCGTCGGACCCAAGCTGAGCCTCGCCCGCATCTCCGACGGCTTCCCTGATCGGGGTCGGCCTCTGCGGACGCTCTTCCCGAGGTGTCTCGTCAGACATGATCGGCCACGTCACGGTTCTCCTCGCAATACCCGAACTGCTCGAGATTCAGCTCTCGGGCGCCGGGAATCTCCCCCCCAGTTCTAACGAACAACGTCCCTGGCGTAAACCACAAGGGGTGGCATATAGGTTGGTGTTCACATGGAGAATGCGTTACGCTGGTGGCTGACATCCGACCTGCGAGAAAACGAAAGCCTCGACGAAAGTCCTTCCCAGGGGCAATCTTTCGGGTGAAATCA
>BTRA01000067.1:0-16659 GCA_036986155.1 Gemmatimonadota bacterium
ATCGACGGGGCGGTTTGGCACCTCGATGTCGGCTTATCGCATCCTGGGGCCGGAGAAGGTCCCAAGGGTCGGGCTGTTCGCCCGTTAAAGCGGTACATGAGCTGGGTTTAGAACGTCGTGAGACAGTTCGGTCTGTATCCGTCGTGGGCGTTGGAGTGTTGAGGAGAGCTGTCCCTAGTACGAGAGGACCGGGATGGACCGACCCCTCGTGTACCGGTTGTTCCGCCAGGGGCATTGCCGGGTAGCGACGTCGGGAAGGGATAACCGCTGAAAGCATCTAAGTGGGAAGCCCACTCCAAGATGAGCACTCCCAGAGTGTTAAGCTCTCAGAAGGGCCGTGCGAGACTAGCACGTTGATAGGCGGCAGGTGGAAGCGTGGTAACACGTGTAGCCGAGCCGTACTAATCGCCCGAGAGGCTTGACCAGTTCCTCCCCCCTCCGCTTCATCGAAAAGCGCTACACCTTAGAGTTGAATCCAGGTTTCGAAACAACCTTCTCACCCTGTATATATTGCGGCGCTGTTGAATGGATGGCTCGGTCGAGTAGCTGGTTTGCTCGGGGGCTGTTCAAATCGAGTGCTGGGATAGGAGGGCAAGGAGGGCCGAGTGAGGCGTATCGAAAGATACGTCGCAGCGAGCCCGACGAAGTTCCGACGACCCCCAGCGCCGATTTCAACAGCCCGTCTGATATTTGCTGGTGGCTTTAGCGCAGGGGATACACCCGTTCCCATCCCGAACACGGTCGTTAAGCCCTGCAGCGCGGATGGTACTGCCGGGGGGACCCGGTGGGAGAGTACGTCGCCGCCAGCTTTTTTGTTGAGAGGCCCCGTTCTTACGAGCGGGGCCTCTCTTTGTTGGTAGGTGGCCATTGTGCACCCGACGCCGGCGGCGCCGTACTCTCCGCTGCGGTGGGGGAAAAACGCCTGCAGTCGGAGCGTCAGTACTCATTACATTCCAGAGGGTTACCCCTACCAATGCCCCGGACAGCGCGAATCTCCAAGGAGGAATATTGAGACTCTGGGTCGATGCCGATGCCGCGCCGCGAGACGTCAAGGAAATCGTCTTCCGTAGTGCTCTTCGCCTGCAGATCGACGCGGTGTTGGTGGCCAACCAGAGGCTGCAGGTGCCGGCGAACAACCGCTTTGCTACCAGCATTCGGGTGGACGGCGGGCCGGACAAGGCCGATGACTACATCGCCGACCACGCCATACCGGGTGACGTCGCGGTGACTGCCGACATTCCGCTCGCTGCCCGACTGGTGGAGAAGGGCGTGCTCACTCTCGATCCCCGGGGCACGGAGTACTCCGAGGACAACATCGGGGAGCGCCTCTCCATTCGGGACTTCATGGAGCAGGTGCGTATGACAGGAGTGGAGACTGGAGGCCCCAGGGCCTACGGGCCGAAGGACAAACAGTCCTTCGCGAACGCGCTGGACCGAGTTCTCACGCGGCTCGCCCGCAGTCGGGTCCAGTCGACCCCGAGGGACGCAGGCTGAAGGGACGGTGATCCGGCGTCAGCCACCGCCCTCGAAGGCCTCGAGTAGCTCCCTCGCAGCTACCTCCGGATCCGACGCTGACATGACTGCGCCGATTACCGCACATCCGGCCGCGCCGGTCGCAGCGACCTGGGCGGCACGTTCGGGCGTGATGCCTCCGATTCCGACCACCGGTACGTCGACCGCTTCCACCACGCTCCTCAGTCCCTCCAGTCCGATGGCCTCGCCGGCGTCGGCCTTGTTGGTGGTGGGGTAGACGGCGCCGCAGCCGATGTAGTCGGCACCGGCTTCGACCGCTCGGCGGGCCACCTCGGCGTCATCTGTGGAGTAGCCGACCAGAAAGCCCTCCGGCGCGGCGCGGCGAGCCGCGGCCACCGGAAGGTCGTCGGGACCAAGGTGGACTCCATCCGCGCCCACCGCGAGCGCCACGTCGAGGCGATCGTTCACCAGCAGGAGCGCACCGGCGGCGCGAATGCTCGCTGCGAGACAACCCGCCAACTCGAACAGCTCGTCGGAGCCGGCTTGTTTCGCACGCACCTGGATGGCCGGGGCGCCGCCGCGAAGCGCCGAGTCCACGACCCCGTGCAAACTGCGTTTGCCCGCCAGGTCCTCGTCCGTGATGACAACGAGGCGCAGCCGGCTCACCAGACCTTTCGGGTTCAGGATTCCGAGCCCGACGCGGCCGATGCGGAGTCCGCCCGCCGAGCGGAATCCCTCCGGGCCTGGGCCCACTCTCTGCGCGCTGTCACCCTCGCTGCATTGTGCTCCTGAAGGCTCCGCGTGAAGATGTGCGTCCCGTCCGGCCGCGCCACGAAATACAGGAATTCTACATCGGCGGGGTTTAGAGCAGCATCCAACGCTGCATCGCCCGGTGCGCCGATGGGTCCCGGCGGAAGGCCAGGCTGCGTGTAGGTGTTGTAGAGGTGATCCGCCACGGAGTCGATCGCCGCGAACAACAGGCGGTCCCGCCGGCCGCCCAGCGCGTAGAGCACCGTGGGATCGGCTTGGAGCGGGTAGCGGATCTCGAGCCGGTTATGGTAGACGGCCGAGATGGTCGGCATCTCGTCGACGAAGCGCGCTTCGGCCTGCACGATGGAGGCCAGCGTCATGGCCTCGACCTCGGTCATACCCAACTCCTCGAGGCGCGCTCGACGTTCGGCCGTCCACGCCGAATGGTAGCGCTCGATCATCTCCGCGATGACCTGCTCCGCGCCGACGCCGTCGGCGAAGCGGTAGGTGTCCGGAAACAGGTAGCCCTCGAGGCCGGGCCCGGGAACGTTCCAATCCAGGTGGGTCGAATCGCCGTCGAGCCGGACGAGCACCTCGGCAACGGGCTCGCCGGTGAAGTTGGCGATTCGCTCGGCGATCTCGGGGAGGCGAAGGCCCTCCGGGACCGTGAACGGGACCGTGAGCACACGGCCGGTGGTCAAGTCGTCGAGGATGTTCCGCCAACCCTCACTCGCCCGAAAGGCATACCGTCCAGCTCGGATCTCGCGGGCCTCTCCCCGGACTCGGGCGAAGTAGTAGAACCCACGCCTGCTGCCGATGATGCCACGTGCCGCCAGGGTGTCCGCCACGGACTGGAGGGTCGCGCCGCGTGGCACCGTGATGGTGAGCGGCTCTCCCTGCGGCCCACCGCACGCCACGAGGAGGGTGGAGGCAAATGCGGACATGGTCATGAAACGCCTATCCACCTGAACTCCTCCCGCTGTCTAGCCACGTCTGGAGGATCAAGGCGGCCGCGGCGGCATCAACGCGCTCCTTCTGGCGCCGCTTGGTCTTGGACAGCCCAAGCTCAGCCAGGCCTCTCAGAGCCCGGGCAGACGTGAACCTCTCATCGACATAATGCACGGGCACGTCGAGCCGTCGCCCGAGCTCGTCACCGACCGAGCGCACCTCGGCAGTCCAATCCGACTCCTCACCCGAGAGCTCCAGGGGGAGCCCCATGACCAGGGCCTCCACCGCGTATCCCACGGCCACCTCGGTGATGGCCTTGAGGGGGGGGCGCTTTCCGCGCCGGCGTTTGAGCGTCGGTAGCGGATGCGCGATCGTGCCAGTCGGGTCGCTCATAGCCATCCCGATGCGGCGTACTCCGTAGTCGATTCCAAGAATTCGCATGTCGGGGGAGTATGGTCAGCCAGGCCGCCTGTGTCACCATGGAACCACTATTCGATTTAGAAGTGTACCAGGTACCGAGCGCGGAGGTTGCATCCTCCCCCTAGCCCCGGATCCCGTTTTCGTGAGTTCTACGTTGAAGCGAATCTCAGCTCTGATCGCCGCCGGCGTGCTCCTGGCTCCGGCTCCCGCGACGTCACAGACGCACTCTCCGGCCGGCCCCGTTCCGGCCGATCTTCTCAAGACCCGCCGAGCCGCGCTCCTGAACAAGCTGGACGGCGCGTCTGCTATCGTCGCGGCGGCCCGGCTCAAGGACCTGGAGAAGGAGTATGTGCAGGACTCGGACTTCCGGCAGGACAACCAGTTCTTCTATTTGACCGGGCTGGAGGTGCCGCGGGCTTGGCTCCTGTTCAACGTGACAGGCCCCGGCACAACGACGCTCTATCTACCGCCCCGCGATCGGTCGACGGAGGCCTGGACCGGTGCGACCCTGGGACCGGGTCCGGAAGCGGCGGCGATCACCGGTGTCGACGATGTGCGGTCGGGCGAGGACCTCGATCGAGATCTTCGGCGTTTTGCCGACCGTCGCGGGACGAACGGAGAACGCGGGAGATCGGTGGTATATCTGTCCACAGGTGCGGAGGATCAAGAAGCCCGACTGTCCCGGGCGGCGCCGTCGCTCACCGGTTCAATCGAGCCGGCCGCTCCGCTTCTCGCCGAGTTGCGTCTGGTCAAGGACTCAGACGAGATCGCACGGCTTCGTCGTGCCGCGGCGATCACATCGGAAGCCCACCGCGAGGCGATGAGGCTCGCCACTCCTGGCGTCTCAGAGTATGAACTGGAAGCGGCCATCGAATACGTGTTCCGGGCGGAGGGTGCGGAACGACTAGGCTTCCCCTCCATTGTCGGGTCGGGGCCGAACTCGACCGTGCTCCACTACGACAAGAGCCGCCGGCGTACCACCGATGGAGACCTGGTGGTTGTGGATATTGGCGCAGAGTGGGGTTACTACACGGCCGACATCACCCGCACGTTGCCTGTGAACGGTCGATTCACCAACCGCCAGCGTGCCATCTACGATCTGGTGCTCGGCGCCCAGCAGGCCGCGATCGACGCCGTCCGTCCGGGAGTTACCATTGGTCTCCTCACGGGGATCGCTCGCGACTACATCGACGAGCACTCAGATGATCTGTGCGGCTCGCGGTCCTGCAACCGATATTTCATTCATGGTCTCTCGCATTGGCTCGGCATGGACGTGCACGATGTCGGAAGCTATCGGTCGGAGTTGGCGCCCGGCATGGTGCTCACGATCGAGCCCGGGCTTTATCTTCCGGACGAGGCGTTGGGCGTCCGCATCGAGGACGATGTGCTCGTCACCGAGACCGGGTTCGAGCTTCTGACGGGGGATTTGCCGCGCGATGCCGGGGAGATCGAAGCACTGATGCGTGAAGCACCGCGCTGGATTCGCCCCCGCTGAGCGGGATTGGACGATCACCTTGGAGAACGAGATGGACTACGAAAAAGACGCCAATGCGGTGAGCTTTGTGTCGGGGCTCATACTGGGTGCCGTGCTCGGTGCGGGCATCGCCCTGCTCACCGCACCGGACAGCGGCCACCGCACGCGCCGGCGCATCCGCAGGGTAGCGGGTGACGCGAAGGATTCGGCGGGCGATCAGCTCGAGGACCTTGCGGAGGACGTAAAGCGCAGAGTGGACGATGCCGTCCACGCCACGCGCAAGCGTTTCGCGAGCCGCTGAGCGGTACGATCGAGGGCGATGATTCGATGATTCCATCCAGGATCATCGAGACGAAACGCGAGGGTCGGGAGCTCTCGACCAGGGAGCTCCAAGACTTTCTCGGAGGGTACCTGGCCGGGGACATCCCGGACTACCAGATGGCCGCGTTCCTTATGGCCGTGGTGTTCCAGGGACTCACTCCGGCCGAGTTGGACACGACGGTCGACCTGATGCTTCACTCGGGGAGGGTCCTCGACCATTCACACCTTCCGGCGCCGGCCGTCGACAAGCACTCTACCGGTGGCGTGGGAGACAAGGTTTCCATCGTGCTCGCCCCGTTGGTGGCCGAGCTGGGCGTCTACGTACCCATGATGTCAGGCCGGGGCCTTGGGCACTCCGGCGGGACGCTGGACAAGCTCGAATCGATCCCGGGCTTCCGCACGGATCTGCCACTGGACGAGTTCTCGGCGGTGCTGGAACGGCTGAGATGCGCGATGATCGGCCAGACGGCAGAAATCGCGCCGCTGGACGAGCGCCTCTACTCGCTTCGCGACGCAACCGGTACCGTGCCGGCCATACCGCTGATTTCGGCGAGTATCATGAGCAAGAAGCTGGCGGAGGGCCTTCGCGGCCTCGTGCTCGACATCAAGGTAGGCGCGGGCGCGTTTCTGCCCGACGTGGAGCGGGCGGTGGAGCTCGCTCAGACCATGGTCGGTGTCGGTGAGGCTAGGGGCGTGCGCTGCACCGCACTGCTTACCAGAATGGATCGCCCTCTGGGACGCGCCGTGGGCAACGCGCTGGAAATGGCCGAGGCGATCGACTGCCTGAAGGGGGAGGGGCCCGCCGACCTGATCGACGTCACCGTAGCGCTGGCCGCAGAGATGCTCGTCCTGGGTGAGCGGTTCGAGGACCGGACCGAGGCCGCCTCGGCGGTCCGTGACCTTCTTGCGACCGGCGGCGCAGTGGACCGGTTCCGGCGGCTCGTGGACGCCCAGGGCGGAGACCCCGCCGTGGTCGACGACCCATCGCTACTGCCGGCTGCTTCGGTACGCGAGACGGTCTACGCCTCGGTAGCCGGAGTGGTGCAGGCCGTCTCACCGAGGCCGCTGGGCTACGGGGTGATCGAACTCGGGGGTGGTCGTACTCGGTTGGGCCAGGACATCGATGCCAGCGTCGGATTCACCCTCTCCGTGACCGTCGGTGACAGAGTGGACGCCGGTGACCCCCTCGGTGTGGTGCACGCGTCCGACGAGGCCGGGGCAGAAAGGGGGGCGGTGATCCTGGGTGAGGCGGTGGCGTTGGGCCACGACGACGCTCGAGCAGGCCTACCGCTGGTGTCGCATAGAGTGACCACTGCCGGCATCGAAGACCTGAGCGAAGTGGGCTAGAGGCGCCTAGGCCGTCCTAGACGGATATAGCGCGAAGGCCACACCCTCTTCTTCGAGCGCCCGTTCGAGGTCCGCGAAACGGTCGGGAAAGGTCCTGAGCGCCAGCGAGCATTTGGCCTTCGATTCCGCGGGCGCCGGAATCACTTCGGCCGGAATGCCGCGATTGACGGCGACATCCTCGGCCCAGAGGGCATGATGCGTCGTGTTGAACGTGAAGATCCGCTCTCTCACGGCCTCCGACCCGAGATGGTATCCCGCGGAATTCGGAAAATGTCGAGATCCTGCCGGTCGCAGAACTCGGTCGGCTCCGTCCCGGGGAGGAACAGCTCCACCATCCGCTCGTCCTCGGGGCACCAGCGAGAGGCCAGCTTGCCCGTCTTGCGATCCACCAGCCGGGTCGACAGGCCAGGCGGTACTGTCCATGACTCGGGCACCGGAAGGATCGGATCGATCGCCTCGCTGGCGGGGACCGCCTCCACACCTTCGGTGTCAGCGCTCGCCGCGACGGCCTCGACCGCCGAGGTGGCGGGCACCCCGTAGTAGACCCGGCGCATGAAGTCCCCCCACACGGGCGCGGCGTCTCCACCGCCGGTGGCGTTCGGGCGAACCGACACGGGGAGATCCATTCCGAACCACACCGTGGCCTCGAGGTTGGGTGTGAAACCATTGAACCATACGTCGGTGCCGTCGTTGGTCGTACCCGTCTTTCCGGCCGCCGCCACCTCGTAGGGCAGGCCTGCGTTGATGCGGATGGCGTTGAAACCGGTACCCCGGTCCACGACGTCCTTGAGCAGGTCAACTGCGATGCGGGTGACCAAGCTGTCTAACACCTCTGTCCGCTCGGGCTGGGGGTCCCAGATGACTTGTCCCTTCGCGTTCTCCACCCTCAGGACGGGGAAGGGACGGACCTTCGTGCCCATGTTCGGATAGGTTGTGTAAGCCTCGGCCATTTCGATTGGGATGACCTCGGCCGCCCCGATGGCCGTCGAGGGGTAGCGCTCGATTTCGGTCCTGATGCCCATGCGGCGAGCGAGCTGGGCGACGCTCTCGAGGCCGATTTCCTCGGCGAGCTTGATTGCGATCATGTTGATCGAGCGCCTGAGTCCCTCACGAATCGTCATGGGGCCGTCGAACTCCTGGGTGAAGTTCTGCGGGCGCCACTCCGTGCCGTCGACCTGCATGAGCACAATGGGCGCGTCGACCACCACGTGGGTCGCGGGAATGCGGCTGTTGATGGCCGCTGTGTAGACGAACGGCTTGAATCCAGACCCCGCCTGGCGCCGAGCCTGGGTGGCCCGGTTGAACTTCGACTGGCTGAAATCTCGTCCGCCCACCAATGCCCGCACGGCTCCGGTCCACGGATCGAGCGCAATGAACACACCCTGTACGTACGGCGTGAGGCCGCCCACCACCACGGAGTCGGCCGGTAGGCCCACATAGTCCGCATAAAGCGGATGCTCGAACCCTGGCCTCGCTTCGATCCTGTCCCATCCCATCTGCATGGAGGCCTCGGCGGCTTTCTGCATGTTGACGTCGAGTGTGGTGTAGATACGAAGTCCCGCAGTGTAGAGTTGGCTGCCGAAACGGTCGTCCAAGATCTGGCGCGCCCACTCCACGAAGTAGGGCGCCGTAGCTCCGCTCGCCACGGCCCGCTCGGTCGGGATGGGCTCGAGTTGCCAGCGTTCGACCTCCTCGGGTTCCAGGAATCCCTGCTCGGCCATCCTACGCAACACGAGGTTTCGCCGACGGCGGGCATTCTCTGGATTGAGGATCGGACTGTAGGCTCTGGGGAGGTTCGGAATCGCCGCCAGTAGAGCGGCTTCGGCTGGATTCAAGTCCGAAGCGTTTTTGGCGAAATAGTTCCTGGCCGCCGTCTGGATGCCCCACCACCCGTGACCGTAGTTTATCTGGTTGATGTAGGCTTCGAGGATCTGGTCTTTTGTGTAGGACCGCTCGAGTGCCAGGGCCACTTGGAGCTCCTTGAGCTTTCGCTGGAGCCGCCGTTCGAAGCCGATCCGTTGCACGAACATGTTACGGGCGAGTTGCTGCGTGATGGTGCTGCCGCCCCCGCGGTTCCTGCCGGTGACCAAGCCCACCACCGCTCGGAGGATGCCTCGGGGATCGACGCCCCTGTGCCGGTAGAAGCGCTTGTCCTCTACCGCGACGAACGCCTGTGGCACGTAGACGGGCAGCGCCTGGAGCGCCACCGGAGTGCGGCTTTCGATGCCCAGTTCGGCAATCAGCTTGCCGTCATGAGAGAACAGCTTGCTGGTCTGCTCAGGAACAAAGGTGCGAATCTGGGCGACGGACGGGCAATCGAAGCAGAGATTCCGCCACGAACCCCACGCCACTCCGCCACCGGCCGCCACGAGGAACGCTCCGACAATCGCGTACTCGCGAGGGCGCCACAGGCGTCTTAGGCGAGTCGATCCGCCAAATCTGTTATCGTTCATATCGGCCGGGCTCATGTTCAGCACAGGGTACACATGAGGACCGGAATCGGGTCCGATCCGCCGGGTCGGCCAAGGGTCCTATTCCCGTGCCGACGCTAGCGGGTGCCGGTGCAGAATCCATGCCATGAACCCCCCCCGATGGTCTCGGCTTGACGAGATGCGGAGGGGGTCGGACATTCGCGCTCCGGGAATCCTTCGCAGGAACGGACGTGTGAAGCGGACATCTTTCGTAACAGCCTCTCTCATCGGCGCGTTGGCGTTGGCCGGGTGCAACGCCTCTACCGGGTCGGCCGTGGGCTTCGACGTGCTCGGCCCGGGAGGGCGCAAGGGGGCCGAGGGGCGGCTCCTGAACCGGCGTATCGGCCGGGTCGATGTGATCACGTTCATGGGCGTGCTCAATGCCGTGCTGGTACAGAAGTACGGGCTGACTCTGAAGCGCCGGGCCGAGCAACTGAATGCCGCCTATTATGAGACGGAATGGGAGCCGCGTGAGCCGAGCGTCGAAGAAGTCGCGACAGGCGTGACCGGGACCCGCCACCGCATCGTACTCCAGGGTCGTCGGCTGGACAGCTCAACGCCTTCGGGATCGGCTGTACTCTTCCGCATGACGCTCACCATCGAGAACGAGGTGCGCACGAGCGAGTATCCCGAGTGGCGCCCTGGCCCGGCTCTCGACGAGGAGTTCCTCGAACGGATGCGAGCGTTGGACCGTGATCTCACGGCGGCCGCACGAGAGGCGTTGCCACAGTGACCATCAGGGAGCCCCGAAGGGTGGAGAAGCCGTGGGGCTACGAGCTGATCTGGGCCGAAACGCCGCGGTATGTGGGCAAGCTGCTGCACATCGTTGCCGGGGAGGCTCTGTCTCTTCAATATCACGAAGAAAAGGACGAGACGATCCACCTGCTTTCGGGCACGCTGCGTTTCTGGGCTGGTCCCTCGGTCGACCAGTTGGTGGAAGTGGCGCTGGAGGCCGGGACCAGCTTCCATGTGGCGCCGGGTACAGTTCACCGCATGGAGGCCGTTACCGACTGCGACGTACTGGAGGCCTCCACCCCACACCTGGAAGATGTGGTTCGCCTCGAAGACCGGTACGGGCGGAGGGGCACATGAGGCGCGGCATCGCGGCGTCTCTGGCACTTATCACCCTCGCATGCGAGCCACAGACCCGGGCCGATGCGCTGGTTACCTCATCCGATCCGGAATTGGCGCAGATGGCTGCCGAGTTGCTGCCGGATCTGGCGGCCCGTGCGGGGCTGTCGCTGACGCGTCCAGTGAGAATCGAGCGGCGAACCAGAGGAGAACTGGAGCGTTACCTCGAGTTCAAACTGGAAGAGGAGCTTACGGACGCCGACGCGGAGGCCATAACGGCCACCTATGCGCTCTTGGGCCTGGTGTCGGACGACCTCGACCTCAAGGCTGTGCTAAAGGATGTGTACCTGGAGCAGGTCGCCGGCTTCTACGATCCCGACTCGACGATGCTGTTCGTCATCGACGACCAGCCCGCAGCTCTGCAGGAGACGCTGCTGGTCCACGAGCTCGTCCACGCCATCCAGGATCAGAGCGCCGATCTGGACGCCATAACCGACCCGAGCCTCGGCAACGACCGGCGGTTGGCCGCGCAAGCAGCCATTGAAGGTCACGCGACGCTCATCATGTTCGAGCTCCTCATGGCGCGGATGCAGCGGCGCAGCGTGGACGTTACCGAGATCCCGAGTTTCACCGACAGGATTCGGCCGGCTCTGGAGGCGGCCCAGGGACAGTCGCCCGCGCTTGCGGCCGCGCCGAGGATCATCCAGGAATCCTTGCTTTTCCCCTACATCGGGGGGGCGTCCTTCGTTGATGCTCTTTGGAAGGCCCGGCGGGGACGGCCCGCCCCGTTCGACGAACTGTTGCCTCGCTCGACCGAGCAGATCCTGCATCCCGAGTCGTTTGTGGGGGAATCGCGGGACCAGGCTACGCCGGTCCGTTTGGAGGCTGTCGGTGGGGCCAGCCCGATCTACTCTGACGGACTCGGCGAGTTGGAGGTCCGCATCCTGTTGGAAACCCACCTCGGTGCGGCGGGCGCGGACCTTTCCACGGGGTGGGACGGCGACCGCTACGCCCTCTATGAGGCCCCGGACGGCGGCCGGAGTTTGGTCTGGGTGAGCGTGTGGGACGACGCGGCGTCGCGAGACAGGTTCGTCGCTGCACTGGGTACCGCCCTCGTCGGGCTGCCGGCCCCGTCCGTCCTGAGGGGCGCGGACATCGATGGACGGCCTGGGGCAGTTTTGGAGATCGGCGCTCCCCCCCCGACGCGCGCCTCTCTGGATGGCGGCGCGGGGGAGTGAGGGGAACGGTGGGGCAGAAGGTTGGCACCACGGTTCAAGTGTCGACCGGACTGGGCCCGGGCTACGGGGTAGTCGTCGAGCCCGGAGCGCTGGGTCGCCTCCCGGCTCTGCTCAGCGAACTCGCCCCCGCTCATCGGTACGCTCTGATCTCCGACGACACGGTCTTCAACCTTCACGGTCACCGGGTGATGAATCTTCTCTTGGCGAGGGGATTGTCGGTAGAGCCTTTCACCTTTCCGGCCGGGGAGGCGAGCAAGACACGCGACACATGGGCCGCGCTCACGGATCGCATGTTGGATGCCCGATTCGGCCGGGACAGCGTCGTGCTCGCCCTGGGCGGGGGTGTAACGGGCGACCTGGCGGGGTTCGTCGCGGCCAGCTATATGCGCGGTGTGCCCGTGGTGCAGATACCCACCAGCCTGGTGGGGATGATCGACGCGTCGGTGGGGGGCAAGACCGGTGTGGATACGCCTGCCGGCAAGAACCTGGTGGGTGCCTTCCATCCGCCGCGGCTGGTCCTGGCGGACCCGGAACTCATCGCCACACTGCCGATTCCCGAGCGGGCTCAAGGGCTCGTCGAGGCCGTCAAGCACGGCGCGATCATGGACCTCGCGTACCTTGACGACCTCGAGCGCTCGATGGCGGTCCTCCTGGAGGCGGAGTCCGTGCAGCTGACCTGGGCAGTGGCCCGCTCGGTCGAACTCAAGGCCGGCGTCGTCGCGGAAGACGAGCGTGAGGCGGGTCTTCGCCAGGTCCTCAATTTCGGGCACACACTGGCCCATGCAATCGAGGCGGCGGTGTCTTACGCGGTGCCACATGGATCGGCCGTGGGGCTTGGGATGATCCTGGAGGCTCGCCTCGGTGAGGCCCTCGGCATTACGGCGCCGGGCACCTCGGAGCGGCTGTTACGGGTCGTGCGATTGTTGGGGATTTCCGAGCATCTGCCATCGGGGGCCGCGCCCGGCGAGATCATGTCTTATCTTGGTGCTGACAAGAAGGCTCGCGGTGGGGAGGCTCGCTTCGTTCTGTTGTCCGAACTCGGCGTCATCAGTAGGGCGGACGACTGGAGTCGTCCCGTGCCTACCGCCGCCATAGATGAGATCCTGACTGCTGCGGCAACCACCTGAACGACGCTCGCCGGGAGACGATGATCCGTAGTAGACCTGTGAGGTGTGATGGGGCTTGCTGAAGGCTGGAAGCAACGATCCATCGCCGAAGCGCTCGCTCACCGAGCGGCCTCCGACCCCGACACTCCGTTTCTGATAGACGACCGCAAGGTACTTACCTTCGGCCAGGTCGAAAGCCAGGCGGAGGCCCTCGCCGCGTCGCTCCACCACCTGGGCATCGAAGCGGGAGACCGTGTCGCGCTAATTCTTCCGTCGTGCCCCGAGTTCGTGGTCGGCATGTTCGCGGTGGCGAAGCTCGGTGGGGTGATCGTGCCGCTCAATCCCCACTTCACGGCGCACGAATTCCAGTACATGCTTCGTCACTCGGAGGCCGTCGCGGCCATTACAGCTGAGGACCTCGACGACTTGGACTTCCTGCAGTTGTTCGAGGAGTTGATGACTCAACTCCCCGAGTTACAGTACCTCGTGACCGTGGGCGAGGAGGACCTCTGGTACGATGACCGGATCTTCCAGTTCGAAGACCTGATCTCGGCCGGGGTGGGGAAGTCCTATCCCCGAGACGCCGCGCGTGCCGAGAGCGAGCTGTTCGCGATCCTCTATACATCGGGCACTACCGGGAAGCCGAAGGGAGTAGGCCTTAGCGACCGCAATCTGCTCGTGCCGGCGGCTCGCACCGCTGAGGGTCTGGGCCTTACCTACGGCGACCGGGTGGTCGGGCTCCTCGCCCTTTCCCACGTGTTTGGCCTCGGGCCTGGTATCCTGGGCTCGCTCCTTTCCGGGGCCGCCCTGATCTTGGGTGAGACCGTGGAGGGCGATACCACTCTCGACCTGATCGAGCGGCACGGCGCAACCGTCCACTATGGTGTGCCTACGATCTTCGTGCGCGAGCTCAAAGCGCAGACGGCCTCGCCGCGCGACCTGTCGACGTTGCGGTGTGGCCTGGTGGCGGGTGCTCCGGTCAGCGACGAGTTGGTCCGGGCGGTCGAGGCGCATCTTCTGCCCCAGTTGTTGATCGCCTACTCCCTCACGGAGACTTCGTCCACCGTGTGCATGACCGGCCCATCGGATCCGACCGAGAAGCGCCACTTCACACTCGGACGTCCGATCGAGGGCACCGAGGTCAAGGTCGTGGGCCCCGAGGGAGAGAACCTACCCGAAGAGAGCATCGGCGAAATCGCCGTAAGGGGGCCGGGTGTGATGAGTGGCTATTACCGCCAGCCCAAAGAGACTGCGAGCTTCTTCGACGACGACCGATACTTGCTGACGGGCGACCTGGGCATGGTGGACGAGGATGGATACGTCCATTTGGTAGGCCGCCGCAAAGAGGTTATCATTCGCGGAAGTGTCAACGTTTACCCCCGGGAGGTTGAGGATCGACTTCACTCCCATCCGGCGGTAGACGTCGCGGCAGTGGTGGGGATTCCGGACGACGATCTGGGAGAGGCCATCTGCGCGTGTATCGTCCCGGTCGAAGGGGCGATCGTGACCGACCAGGAGATTCGAGACTGGTGTGCGGTCACGCTGGCGGACCACAGGATCCCCGACGTGGTCTGTTTCCTCGACGCGCTTCCACAGACGGGAACGGGAAAAATCCGGCGGATCGAGCTTTCTCGCATGATGCGGGAAGAAGGGCGAAACCGCAGGACCTAGACAGCCGCGGCATGTTCGGCCGATGAATGCGAGAGCCCGATGGCTCCGACGTCGGTCGACGGTCTGAAGGCCCCCCCGACCCCTGGCACCTTTCGGCGGTCGTTGCCGGAGTGGCATGGGTGGGGAGGTCTCGCGGCATGAGAATCACACACAGCTGCGAGAAAAAAATTCATGAGTAATCCTTATGCCCAGGCCCCCCATACGGGGCTCTCTGACGCGAGCGTGCATCGCGCTCCCAACGCCGCGCTCCTCATCGACTTCGACAACGTCACGATGGGGATGCGAAGCGATCTCTCGAAGGAGTTGAAGACGCTCCTTCAGTCCGACATGATCAAGGGCAAGGTGACCGTTCAGCGGGCCTATGCCGACTGGCGGCGCTACCCCCAGTACATCGTGTCTCTCTCCGAGGCATCGGTCGATCTGATTTTCGCGCCGGCTTACGGGAGTTCGAAGAAAAACGCGACCGACATTCGAATGGCCATCGACGCTCTCGAATTGGTTTTCATCCGGCCAGAAATCGGCACGTACATCCTGCTGACGGGGGACAGCGACTTCAGCAGCCTCGTCCTCAAGCTCAAGGAGTACGGCAAGTACGTTATCGGCGTAGGGATCCAGGAGTCCAGCTCGGACATCCTCGTCCAGAACTGCGACGAGTACTACTCGTACACCACCATCACCGGGCTCAGGAAGACGACCGAGACCAGTGACAAGCCCTCAGACCCCTGGGAGTTGGTCGAGACCGCGCTCGCCCGCATGACGAAGCGTGGAGACGTGATGCGTTCGGACCGACTAAAGCAGGTGATGATGGAGTTGGATGGGAACTTCGACGAGGGCAGCTTCGGCTTCTCGAAGTTCAGCCGGTTCATGACCGAAGCATCGAATCGGGGGCTGGTGAAACTCCAAAAGCTGCCTAACGGGCAATACGAAGTAACGCCTGGTCGTGCCGGCGGTTCGAGGGAGACAGCGAAGGAAGACAAGCCGGAGAGAAGGCCCCGGGGCGGCCGAGCCCGAGGCCGTTCCGCACCGCCAGCGGCACCCGAGCGCAAGAATGCCGCCCCGACTCCGACCGAGGCTCCGAGTGAGGCTCCGAGTGATTCCGACCCCCTGCGTGCCGCGTACGAGCTGCTCGAGCAGGCGCTGGCGGCGCTGAAGGATATCGGACGCGAGACGGTGCGGGACTCCGATGTGAAGCGCAAGATGCTGCAGTTGAGCCCCTCTTTCGACGAGTCCGACTTGGGCTTCTCGAAGTTCAGCCGATTCCTGAGTCAGGCGGGTGATCACGGGATCGTGCACCTCCATAGAATGAGTACCGGCAACGTACAGGTTTCGCTTACGCCGCGGCCGGGATCGGATGACGAAAAGGGTCTGGAAGCGCAGCCGGGGGCTACGGAGGAGCCAGCGGGGACACCGTCGCCGCCAAGTCCGGAGAATGCGGCCGAAGGGGAGGAGCCTCGCCAGAGCACGCTGAGTGGATGGCTCGGACGGCTCGGCGTGAGGACGGGTTCGCGGGCGCGCAGGACCACCACCGAGCCGGTTCTACTAATGGGCCAGGCGGTGGGTGGTGGGGACGCGATCAAGACCGGCACGCCACCTCCCGGAGGCGCTGGCACGGACGACCTAGACGCGGCTGCTCTGGGTCTACCGACCGGCTCCAGGGCCATGGTCCAGTACCTGTGCAATAGCTACGGAGGAGTCGGCAAGAAGACGGCCGAACTGCTCGTTGAAACGCTCGGAGACTCTCTCTTCTCGGTCTTCCAGAATGATCCTGCTCGTGTGCACCAGCTCGTTCCGCGTAGGGCGGAGCAGGTCTTGGATGGATGGCGGTCCGACTACGCGCGGCGAACCGGACAGGGTAGGTCGGGGAGACCGGCACAGGATGGAGAGACTTCACGCGACCCTGATAGCACCCACAGTGGAGATCGTCGGCCGCCGAGGGACTGAGACCACGCTCGGCCGGACAGGCCGACGAGCGGCGGTCGTGGAGCCATGGCACGAGGGCATGCCTTCTTTCCAGGTTCCGCTGGCCCAGTTGCTGGAAGGCTCAGCCGACCAGGTGGCCCGCCGACTCCTTGGTGCACGATTGATCTCCGAGTTCGATGGTGAGCGTACCGTCGGCGTAATTGTGGAAACCGAGGCGTACCTAGGCACGGAGGACCCGGCCTCACATGCAGCGGCCCGCATCGGCCGGACACGGCGGAACGCTTCCATGTTCGGGCCGGCGGGGCGCGCTTACGTCTACCTCATATACGGCATGCACTGGTGTATGAACGTCGTGAGCGGAGATGCGGGCGACCCATCCGCTGTCCTGCTCAGGGCGCTCGACCCGATCGAAGGGAGAGAGATCATGTCCCGCCGGCGGCGTGGGCGAC
>BTRA01000068.1:0-16569 GCA_036986155.1 Gemmatimonadota bacterium
AGGAAACCGAAGCGTTGCCGGCCCTGACCGAAGCCCACACCCGCGAGCCCTCCCGATCCCAAGGCGATCAGGGACTGTTTCACCTGAAAACCCGCTCCAGCCGGGTCGGCTGAAGGGTCGAGGAAGGCGGCGAGCCGGCGAGCCCGGAAGGTCACGCTCAACTCTCGCCATACCGCAGGCAGGGCGAGCAGCGCCAAGAACACGAAATGGCCGATGCGCCCCCCCGCCGAGTACACGACCAGTGCACCCATGAGCCCGACCAACGCGGCCGTCGAAAAGTCCGGCTCGAGGGCAATCGGGACCAAGAGCGCGAACCATACGACGAGGAAGGGTAGCAACCCTTTCCGCAGACTCCGGAAGTTCTCGCCTTTCTTCACGGCCAGCGCCGCGGTCCACACCACGACCGCCACCTTGGCGAGTTCCGACGGTTGTATGCTGGCCCCGACTCTCAACCACCGGCGAGCCCCGTTGATTTTTGGAGCGATGGACTCCGTTCCCGGCACGATCAGGACCATGAGGAGGATCCAGACCCCAACTACCAGGGGCCACGCCAGGCGTCGCCATGTGTGGTAGGGGACTCGCGTGCACAGCCCCAGCACCGCCAGTCCGATGGCAGCGCCGCCGGCCTGACGCAGCACGTAGTAGTAGTCGGGAAGAGCCTCGCTGCGGGCCAAGAATGCACTCGCCGAGTAGAGCGTCACGAGCCCGAACGAGAGTAGGAGCAGCGCCGTCCCGAGCAGGGCGGCCGGCTCCCAACCTCGCTCCAGCCCGATGTCGGCAAGCGACGCTGTACGCGCCGGAGTCACGTCCACGGGGCGCGCCATTCAGTGCGCCTCTCCGCCGGGCGCCGAGTGGACGAACTCCTTGGCGAGCTCGGCGAAGCGGGCCCCACGCTCCTCGTAGTCCTCGAACATGTCGAAGCTCGAGCACGCGGGGGAAAGGAGCACGGTATCGCCGGGCTGAGCCGCACTGGCGGCTGCCGCCACGGCGTCTTCGAAGGACTCACAGACAATGGTTTCGGCTGCCACGTCGCGGATCTCCGCCGCCATGCGGTCCCCCGCCTCACCCAGGATGACGACAGCCCTCACGTTTTCCTGCAACGCCTGGGCGAGCGGCCCAAAGTCATCGCCCTTGTCCTTCCCACCGAGCATGACCACCAAGGGCCCTGGCAAGCTGGCGATCGCACTCGCTGCGGCGGCCACGTTGGTGGCCTTGGAGTCGTTCACCCACTTCAGGCCCCTACCCTCTACTACCAGCTCCATGCGGTGCGGTAGGGCCGGCGCCGTCTTCAATCCCCGTGTGATCGCAGAGGTGCCTGCGCCGGCAAGGTGGGCAGCGAGCATGGCGGCCAAGGCGTTCTCGACATTGTGCTCTCCCAGCATGGGCAACTGGTCGGTCCCCAGTACTCCGACTTCGGCTTCGCCCTCGATGCCCAGTGTCAGGAAGCCGTCCTTCAGGTAGGCCCCGGAGAACCCAGACGTACGCGCGCTGAAGTAATGGCGACGCCCGGGAGCATTCCCGGCCAGTTCGTCGACCGTCGGGTCGCCGCCGTAGAGGACCCACACCGAGGCCTCATCCGCGTTGTCGAACATGCGCGCCTTGTCGCCATAGTACGCGGCCACCGACTCGTACCGGTCGAGGTGGTCCGGGGCGAGGTTCGTCACGACGCCGATATCCGGACGGAACGTGTCGATGTCCGCCAATTGAAACGAGCTCATCTCGACCACATACCACGCCGGGGCCGGGTCCCGGAGGGCCAGCGCCGAAGCGGGAGGGGCCAAGCCGAGGCCCACATTCCCACCGATAGCCACGTCGATGCCGGCTTCCTCGAGGAGGTGCCCGGTGAGCATGGCCGTGGTCGTCTTTCCATTCGTTCCGGTCACGGCAATCAGTGCACCATCGAAGAACCGAAAGGCGAACTCAGGCTCGGAGATCCAACGGACTCCTGCACGACGGAGTTCGACGAGCACCGGAGCGTCCGGCGGGACTCCAGGACTGACCACCACGGTTTGGCTCGCGGCGATCTGTGCCACGGAGTGCTCCCCGAGTTCGACCCGGCCTCCCAGGGCGCGGAGGTCGTTTCCACGAGCTGAAGTTGCGGCGTCAGTACGCAAATCCGAGACATAAACCGTACCTCCTCGGTTGAGTGCTAATTCGGCTGCGGCGTATCCACTCGCCGCCAAGCCCACGATCGCTACCTGTGTACCTTCCAGCGTGCTCGCTCCCCTGCTCAACTCCGCGCTCCGCGTCGTCGTGGTCCATTTCGCCACACCCTAGCGGATTTTCAGCGCTGCGAAGGCGACCATGGAGCAGAGGATTCCCATGATCCAAAAGCGGATCACGATCTTGCTCTCGGGCCATCCCAGCTGTTCGAAGTGATGATGGATGGGCGCCATCCTCAGGACGCGGCGCCCCTGGCCGCTCCGACTCGCCGTGTAGCGGAAGTAGCCGACCTGGAGCATCACCGAGAGCGCTTCCAAGACGAACACCCCACCCACGATCACGAGTAGGAACTCCGCCTTCAGCAAGATCGCCATCGCCCCGATGGCAGACCCGATCGCCAACGCCCCCGTGTCGCCCATGAACACTTCGGCGGGATGCGCGTTGTACCAAAGGAAGCCCAGACAAGCCCCCGAGAGTCCAAGCGCGAAGATCGCCAACTCCCCGGACCCCGGTAGGTAGAACAGCCCCAGGTAAGCGGAACTGTCTACGCGCCCCATGAGGTAGGCGAAGATCGCGAAGGTCCCGGCCGCAATGGCCGACAGGCCCGTGGCCAATCCGTCGAGCCCGTCCGTGAGATTGACGGCGTTCGAGCTCCCCGAGAGCACCACCGCCACGAAGACCACGTAGAGCGGCGGCCATATCCACAGCGACCAACCGGCGAAGAACGGCAGCATCGTCTGGTTCGGGGCTATCGGGGTGAACGGCTTCAGCACCAGAAACAGGCCGATCCCCAACCCGAGCGTGAGTTGGCCGATCATCTTGTAACGTGCGATGAGTCCGCCCGGACGACGCTTGACCACCTTCATGTAGTCGTCCATGAACCCGATCAGGCCCATCCAAACGAGCGCTACCAGCGCGATCCAGACGTACCAGTTGGTTAGTTCCGCCCAAAGAAGCGTCGAGAGTCCGGAGGACATGAGGATGAGGACACCCCCCATGGTCGGTGTTCCGGCTTTTCCCAGATGGCTCTGAGGACCGTGCTCCCGCACGACCTCGCCGAACCGCATCCGCTCCAGCCAGCGAATCGTCATGGGCCCGAGAAAAAACGCGAGAAGCAGAGACGTCACCAGGGCACCGGCTGCCCGAAACGTGATGAACCGGAACAGGTTGAAGATGATGTGGACATCGGCGTATTGAGGAAGAAGGTGGTAGAGCACAGCTCATGACCTCCCCTCTGTGTCCTCAGAGGCGGCAGTCCCGAAGTCCTCCTCGAACATCGGGACGAGTCGCTCCAACTCCACTCCACGCGACGCTTTCAGTAGAACGGTCTCGTCTCCCATGAGCCTCGAACGGAGATCGGCGTACGCGGTCTCCGGGTCGTCCCGAACCAGTAGTCCCGGCCATGCCTGGAGCGCCTGAGCAGCCCTGGCCGCCCGCGCGAACTCGCCGGTCGCCACGACCGTCTCGATTGGCCCGGCACAGGCGTAGCTCAACACCTGGTGATGCAGTTCTTCGCTGTGGCCACCGAGTTCCAGCATCGTGCCCAGGAAGAGAACTCGCTCTCTGGCCGAGAGATCTGCGAGCAGATCGACGGCGGCGCGCGTGCTCTGGGGGTTGGCGTTGTAACAATCGAGGATCAGCTTCAGCCCACCGAGTCGACGGGCCTCGCCGCGCATGCCGGTCGGCCGGACCTTACTGACACCTTCGGCCGCCCGCTCAGGGGCGACGTCGAGCATGTCCGCCACGGTCAAGGCGAGCATGGCGTTCCGTACCGTATGCCTGCCCGGCGCCACCAGGCTGACCGGGTGTCCCTTCCAGTGAAAGGCCCAACGCCCCCCGAGATCCATTTCTGGTCGGTCGGGCCTCAACTCGGCGTCGGCTCGGTCGGTCCACCCGGCGACACGGCACGTCGGGTGGAGCTTTCTGGCCGCTTCCGGCAATTCACTCGGCTCGTCTCCGACCACGGCCTGACCGTCGGCCGCGAGCCCGCGAAGCAGCGACAGCTTTTCGGTCAACACACCCTCGAGAGACGTCAGCTTCTCCAGATGGGTCTCCGAAACGGTCGTGATCACACCGATCTGTGCCTCCGCGATCACGGCCAGAGCGCCGATCTCTCCAGGCTCGTTGGTGCCCATCTCGAGGACCACGACCTCGGCCTCGTCCGGCGCTGCCAGAAGCGTCATGGGCAGGCCGATTCGGTTGTTGAGGTTGCCCGGCGTAGCGTGAATGCGTAGCGAACCCTCCAGCGCACCCACCGTGAGATCCTTCGTTCCCGTCTTTCCGGACGACCCGGTGATGGCCACGACCGATGCGTTCAGCGCCGCCCGGCGGTGCGAGGCGAGCCGTCCAAGAGCGGCGAGCGTGTCATCTACCTGGTAGACCGCACCGGGGTCGACCCGATCCAGGTACCTCGATACGACTGCACCAGAGGCGCCCTTTTCCAGCGCGTCTGCGACGTAGTCGTGTCCGTCGAACTTCTCGCCCTCGAGGGCTAGGAAGAGTTCGCCCGGCTCCACATCCCGGGAATCGGTAGACACTCGGGTGAAGGACCGCTCTCCACCACCGGATCCAACGGGGAGGCCCAAGGCGGTGCGTACGCGCTCGTCGGTCCAGACGTAGGACGCCATCATCTCTCTCCACCCTTCAGGCACTCGAGCACGATTGCCCGTTCGTCGAAGGGGAGGCGCCCGGTGCCGACGGCCTGGTAGGTCTCGTGGCCCTTGCCGGCCAGCACCACCGTGTCACCCGCCTCCGCCATGTCGAGCGCACGGCAGATCGCAGCCCTGCGGTCGGGCAGGCGCTCGTAGTTGCGCCCGGTCATACCAGCAACCACGTCATCGATGATGGCGTCGGGGTCTTCGTCGCGAGGGTTGTCCGACGTGACGATGGCGAAATCCGCGAAACCGGCGACCGCTTCTCCCATCAGCGGTCGTTTGGTCGCGTCACGGTCCCCGCCCGCACCGAACACTACGATGAGACGCCCGCCGACATCGGGCCGAAGGGTCTCGAGAACTCGGCGTAACGCGTCGGGCGTGTGGGCGAAGTCGATCAGGACTGTGAAGGGATCGCGAGTCACGATCTCCATGCGGCCGGGGAGTTGTGGCGCCTGGGTCAGCCGCTCGGCGACGACGTCCAAGGCGAGGCCAACCGCGGCCGCCGCGCCGGCCGCAGCCAGGGCGTTCTCCACGTTGAACCGCCCCAACAGAGGAAGGTCGACCGGATACTCATCGCCATCGGCCGCCATCCGGAACCGAGTCCCCTCAGGTCCGGGCTCGAGAGCGACACCGCGAATCTCGGCGTCCGACTCAACCGCATACGAGATGGTATGCGTGCCCGACACCGGCAGGTCGGCCCAGGCAGGATCGTCGCCGTTGACGATGGCCACGCCGTCGTCCTTCACCAGGTCGATGAGATGAGCCTTGGCCGAGAGGTAGTCCTCGAACGACTCGTGGTAATCCAGGTGGTCACGGCTCAGGTTGGTGAAGATGGCGGCGTCGAAGCGCACGCCGTCGAGGCGGTGCTGGGCGAGAGCGTGCGATGACGCCTCCATCGCCACGGCCTCCACACCGTCGTCCGCCAGGGCGCGAAGCCACTCCGCGATCCTCACCGGACCAGGCGTGGTGAGGCCTTCAGAGCCCGGCCGGACCCGACCGTCGGCATCGACCAACCCCAGCGTGCCCATCGCCGCCGCCCGGCCGTGGGCGGCCAAAATGTGGCGCGCGAGCAGGGCGGTAGTCGTCTTGCCGTTGGTCCCTGTCACTCCGACCGTGAACAAGCTCTTCCAGGGCGAGCCCATGACCACATCCGCAGCGAGGGCGGCGGAGCGGCGTCCATTGGATACCTGAAGTTGCGGGATTCTCGCTTCGGCAACGGGACGCTCGACGACGGCGGCAACGGCCCCGGTCTCGGCGGCGGCACCCACGAAGTCGTGGGCGTCCCACCGATCCCCTTTCCAGGCCAGGAAAAGGTCGCCGGGCTCAACGTCTCGTGAATCCTGCGTCACTCCATGAAGCGCGACGTCCTCCGGGCCATGAATCTCCTGGATGAGGCCCGCAGCCCGTAGGACCTCGGTAACGGAGGCCAAAGTGACCGTCTCCCTATTCATGGTTCCCCCCGACTACCCACACGCTCACGGTGTCCCCGCGTGCGGTGCGCACCCCTGCCTCCGGCATCGTTCTCGACACGTGTCCACTCCCGTTCAGAATCACTCTGAACCCCATGGCATGCAGACGGCGTGCCGCGGATCGCGCCGTCAGGCCTTCAAGGGCGGGGACGGGGACCTCCGCCTGGTCGTCCCAGGGTTGGAAGCGCGCGGGCTGGTCGGATGCGATCGGTGCATGTAGCGAGGCGAACCGGACCGGTTCGGGCTGGGGCGCCGGTCCTACCGCACGAGCGAGCGAGCGCCGGTCCAGGGGTGTATGACCGGCCGCGAGGATCGCCTCCATGGTGGCACGGCTCACGGGTGCCGCGGTGGATCCTCCGTAGTACGAGGGCCCCTGGGGCCGGTCGAGCTTCACGAGCACCACGAGTTGGGGATTCTCAGCCGGAACGAAGCCGACGAAAGAAGCGAAATAGGCGCCCGTCTCGTACCGTCCGTCAGGCCCGACGGCCCGGCTGGTGCCGCTCTTCCCCGCAACCGAGAACGTGCTCAAACGTGCCGCGGTGCCGGTACCGTCTTCAACCACATCGACCAAGACACGGGCGAGCTTTCGCGTAACGCTCTTTCCTACCACCCGCCGCACCGCGCGAGGCTCGATACGCTGGACGACCCGATCGTCCGCATCGCGAATCTCCGTGACGAGGCGCGGAGCCATCAACGTGCCTTCGTTAGCGAGGGCACCGAATGCCATGGCTATCTGGAGCGGCGTCACCGCGATCTCGTAGCCGATGGCCAGGGACGCGGGAGACTGGCGGCTCCACTGGTCTGGACGGCGTAGCGTACCGGCCGCTTCACCTGCAAGGCCGATCCCCGCGGGAGCCCCGAAACCGAAGTCTCGCAGCACCTGGTATTGCTGACTCGGCGTCAGCGCCTGTGCGGCCTTGGCGATGGCGACGTTGGAGGAGACTCGGATGGCCTCCCCAAGGCTCAGCGTGCCGTTGCCGGGGCTGGAGTCCGAGATCTTGCGTCCCGCGATCTCCCACGTCCCATCGCCCGTATCGAACTCGTCCTCCAAGCTCGCCAATCCGTGTTCCAGGAGACCCGCCACCGTGAAGGGCTTCAGGATCGACCCCGGCTCGTATGGCGTATTGATTGCGGAAAGCGACGCCGTCGAACCGTCCCTGAGTGAGACCATGGCCAGGATGTCCCCGGTACGCGGATCGGTAACCAGAAGGTCGCCGCCTTCTGCCCCGGTCGACGCAACGGCTTCCCTGAGCGCCTCCCGGGCGATCTCCTGCAGTTCGAGATCGATCGTCAAGACGACACGGTTGCCGGGCTGTGGCTCCTCGACACGCGTGGCCGCCCCGGGGATGGGCCTGCCGATGTTGTCTCTGGCCACCATCTCGCGTCCGGCTCGACCTTGAAGCAGCTCGTCGAACGCCTGCTCGACGCCCCCCGTGCCGCGGCCGTCTATCACCACACCGAGCAAACCGCGTGCGAGCTCCCCGTGGGGATAGAAGCGCTGGAGTTGGCGCTCCAGGTACACACCGGCGACGCCCCTGAGGGCCTCGCGGACGCTGGGCGGATAGCTTCCCTTGAATACGCGCCATCTGGCGTCGGAATGGGTCACCCGACGCACCGCAGCCTGGCGCATGTCCAGCGAGGCGGCCAGCAATTCCGCCGCGGCGTCCGCATCTTCGAGTTCCTGTGGCGCCACGCTTACACGGTAGGTCTCGCGGCTAAGGGCCAACTCCACTCGGTTGCGGTCCACCACCGATCCGCGAGCCGAAACCACATCGGCGCTCATCCGTTGCTGGGCCTCTGCCTGGGCGCGCCATGTGGCCGCCTCCGCGATCTGGATCTGGCCGGCCCGCCAGATCACCACGCCGGCGGCCAGCAGCCAGCCTCCCAGAAGGGTTCTGCGCCTGAGCGTGAGGCGTCGCTCCGCCCGGGTGGCCTTCTTCACCTCAGGTCTCCCGGCAGAATGACGATGTCTTCCGCCCCAGCCGTCTTCATCCCGAGGCGCTCACGGGTCTCCAACACCACCCGCCCATAGCTCTCGAGATGCTGAATGCGGCGCTGCAACTCCGTCAGCTCGGCCTCGGCGAGGGAAATCTCCCGATTCAGGGTCTCACTCAACGCCAGGGCCTCCAACGTCCGGCTTCGGCGCCAGACGACCACGCTCAACGCGGCCAGCAGGAGGGCCACGGACGCGGCGAACCAAACGGCGGCCTCGGATCGGGAGCGCCGCCTCATGCCGTTTCCACCTTCGTCCAAGCCCGCAGCCGCGCGCTCCTGGACCTCGGGTTGGATCGGATCTCGGCTTCGGTCGGCCGCAGAGGCTTCGATGTCAGCGTCCGGCCGAGCGACCTACCGCGGCACACACATATCGGGAGCCTGGGGGGACATACGCAGGAGGCGCTCCACTCGCGAAACGCCAGCTTGACCGCCCGGTCCTCGAGCGAGTGATAGGATATGACCACCAGGGTGCCCCCGTCCGCCAGCAGTCCCCTGATTCTGGGCAACGCCGACTCCAGCGCCTGAAGCTCCCCGTTCACCGCGATTCTGAGCGCCTGAAAGATCCGGGCCTTACCGCGCTGTGAGGGCGCCCGATCCAACGCCGCCGAGAATGCCGCGACCAGGTCGTCACTCGTGGCGAACGGACGCCGGTCGCGTCGTCGCACGATCTCTCTCGCCAGGCGGGCGGCACGAGGCTCCTCACCGTACTCGCGGAAGATCGTTCTGAGGCGGCCTTCATCGGCCTCGTTCAATAGGTCCGCAGCAGTGGGAGCGTCGGCCGTATCCCCCGACATACGCATGTCGAGTGGCACACCGCGCCGGAACGCGAATCCGCGGGCATCTTCGTCGAGTTGGTGTGAGCTCACGCCGAGATCGAGGAGCGCGCCCGCAAAGGATTCCGGATCGTCTGCCAAAAGGGTCTGCGCTACCGCCTCGAACGATCCCTCGATGAACTGAATTCGGTAGGCGAGATCACCTAGGAAGCTGGCAGCTTCGCTCAGCGCCCTCGCGTCGCGGTCGACTGCGACCACCGTGCACGAGCCACACGCCTCCAGGATGCGACGAGTATGCCCGCCGCCGCCTACCGTCGCGTCCAAGTAGACGCCGGTCCCCGATGGCTCGAGGAACTCGAGAACCTGCCCGGCCATCACTGGCTCGTGGAAGTGGTCGGTCACAACCTCCTCGGGTGTTAGAGCGGTCAGCGCCACAGGCTATCCGAAGATCTGGCTCGCAAAGCCGTCGAATGCCCCCGTGCGTCCTTCCAGGGCGGTCTCGAAGGCCGTGGGGTCCCAGAGCTCGATGCGATCGATATTCCCGATCAGCAGGACGCTCCCATCCAGCCCGCCCGCCTCCTGCAGCCATGACGGAATCAGAATCCTGCCCTGCTTGTCCGGATGTACCTCGACGGCGCTCGCCGTGATCGCGAGAACCTCACGCCACGCCTCGGGCTCATTGCGGCGGAACGTCAGCAGTCGCTCCTGCGTGGCGGACCAGACCGCCCTAGGAAACAGCGTTAGGGCAGGTGCCTTCCATTGGAGCAGCACGAAGCGGTCGTCCTCGGCTTCACGACGGAACGCCGAGGGGAGGCTGACCCGCCCCTTCTCGTCCAATTGGTATTCGTACCGGCCCAGGAAGCTCGTCATGCTGTGGTATGCAGTGGGTTAGAATGGTGAATAGTGGTGACCATTGGACCGAAGATAGGCCCGGGTGGCAGGTACAGCAAGGTTTTTTTGGTGTAAGGATTTTCGGTTTTTGTTTGGCTATGCGCCGAGTCGAAAACCTACGAAAGATGGTGCCACACAAGGAAGAACGTCGGGAATGGGTAGTGGCTTGGAGCGGCCCAAACTAGCAAAAGTCCGAATCGACTTCTTGGTGTTTTCGCCCAAACGAGAAAAAGCGCCGCGGGACCCGGAGTCCCGCGGCGCTTCCGCTCAGCTTGGGAAAGCCCGGCGTCAGCGACCCCGCTTGATAAGCGCTTCCTGGATGTCGATGTACGTGGACGTAGCGCTGACGAACGTGTCGTAGTCGATCTGGGGCTGCCGGTCGGCGTAGGCCTTCGACCGCCTGAAGAGCCGAAGGGCTTCCTGGAAGACCGGAAGCGACCGATTGGCGGAAGCCACCGTTTCCGGTCCCTGGATGGCGATTCCCCGATTGTAGAGCCCGAACGCGTGCCAGAAGTCCAGCTCCTGCCTCTTGGTCTGGCCGACATCGAAGCCCTTGGCGAGCTGAACCAACTCCACGAAGCGTGGATAGTTCTTTTGCGCGGGGGCCACGTAGCGCGAGTGGGCACTCGCGAAGATCATTTGGGCAGCGTCGTCCGGGCTGGAGCCGTGAGCGACCGCCTTGGTGAGGACGGGTACTGCATCCTCGAAGCGTCCGGATGCGATGAGCCAACTCGCCATCCTGAGGTGCAAGGACGGCCAGTTAGGATCGATCTCCTCGAGGGAGCCGAGCGCGGCGAGGGCATCGTCGATCCGGCCACTCTTCTGGAGCGCGTCGGCGTACACTGCCCAGAGTGAAGCCTCACCGCCATGCGTCTGTAGCGCCCCTTGGAGGAAGGCGACCGCCTCGCCCACCTCGTCCAACTGGAGGTAGGCAGCCCCGACGTTCCGGACTTGGGACACGAGGGCTTCCTCACCCTTTTCGGCGAATACACGCTCGTAGGCGCTGATGGCCTTGTGGTAGAGCTCAACCACTTCGGGGCCCAAGTCAGCCTCTGGGTCCATCCCCCGACGGATCTCCTCGGCGGCTGCGAAGGCGAAGTTTCCGTACTGTTGGTAGAAGTCGATATTCCCCGAATCGAGTTGAATGCCCTCCTCGATCAACTCCATACCCCCCTGGGGATCACCTTCCTGCGCGAGGCCAAAAGCCACGTTCATGCGCACGGTGGCGTTCGTCGGGTCGAGTTCGAGGTAGTCGCGGTAGTACGCGCGGGCCCGCTCCTTTTGGTCGAGCTGGACGGCGAGGTAGCCCCCGAGCAGAAGGGCGTTTTCGTGGAATGGGGACTCGTCGAGTATGCGCGTCACCTCCTCGAGGGCCTCATCGAACCGCCCCAACTGGCGCAATACACTCGCGCGCACATAACGCACGGAAATCGCGCCGGGGTTCAATTCGAGCGCGATATCGCAGTTCTCCATCGCGCTTTCCCACTGCTGGCTGGCCGCATAGTCGCCGCAGAACTGAGCCCTTCGGCTTTGCTCCACGAACAACGCAAAGTCCTCGACGATCTTCCGGGCTGTGGCCTCCTGCTGCTTGTCGGCTGACTGGATGGGGGGGACACCGAAGGCCTCGCCGTTCTCAACAGCGATGAACTGGATGCCCGACACCGTGTAAGCGGACTTGTCGCCGGAGTATTCCGCACACAGAACCACCTGATAGTTCCCCTGCTGAGCCAACTGCCGCGCGCGCACGCAGTCCAGGTCCTCCATCTTGAGCCCGAACCGCTTGAGGTCCTTCTTGATGTCGCTCTCGCTGACGGCAACGTGCGTATTCAGGTCGCTGATCAAAGTCCTCAACTCGTCGGCAAGCTTCTGCCCAAACTTCTTGTCGCCGCCCGCGACGTTGCGAAAGTCGGGTACCAAAACGCGAAACCGGCTGCTCACGTTCTGCTGCGCTCGAGCCTGGGCCGCACCGAGAGCCGTGGCCGCGAATACGGCCGCGACAGCAGTCAGCGTTACGAGCCTCGGACTGTGCCGTCCAGTCATTCCATCCCCCTGGTTCTCTCCCAAAAAAGACACGGGCCACGAAGCCCGACGAGCCTCGTGCCCGAAGCCTACCAACTGCTAAACCATCAGTCGTCTGATGGGTCCACAGCGCTTGAAACTGATGCAAGGCACGAATTCGGTCAACCACCCAGTCTCGAAACCCTGCGGTCCCGCAAGAAAAACCATGCCAGGCGTGGGCATAATCCTTACTCACTCCCAAAGGTTTCATCGCGTCGCGGCGGAGCCTCGCTCACGTCGGACTCCCACGCCTCGATAGCGGCCCGTACCTCTTCCGGGATCAGCATCGTGTCACCCGAGTCGTAGTCGAACATGACCTGAGTGCTTTCTCCCGAAACTAGGATCTCCCCACCCTCCGAGACCACTTCGTAGCGCATGACAAAGCGTTTTCTGCCCATTGATGACACCCGGGCACCGACATCCAGTCGAGCAGGAAAGTGAATGCGTCGGTGATACCGCACGTTGATCTCGGCCAGAGTGTAGTCCACATCCGACTGGCTTCCGCGGCCCACGACCGAGCCCCAATAGGCCCACCTGGCCTCCTCGAAGTAGACGAGAGCCCTCGAATGGTGCACGTTTCCCGCAACGTCGATGTCACTGAAACGAACGTCCAGGGGGTGTCGAAAACGGAACTCGGATTCCATCTCATCGGCTCCTGCCCCCGTGATTCGAGCTTGCGGGGTCATTCTGGATTCCCCACGGTGTCTCCTGTAGTTTCAGAGGGGCTTCTTGGATGCACCTCCATCCCGCTGGGCATCATGTTTCGTCAAGGAGATTCACAAGCGTGCCCACCATGATGGGAGCCGAAAGGCACCCAGGCCAGCAGACCGGAGGAACACTCGCGGCTGTTGCGGTCGCGTTACTCCTCGCGGCCTGCGCCGGTGGACCGTCACCATCGTCTAGCGGACCCGTCGCGTCGGACTCCCAATGGGCGGCCCTGGAACGTCCGAGAGTGGAACGCCTGGCCGACGCCCCCCGGGTGACCGTCGCCGAAATGATCCTGTTCGAGGACGCCTGGGTACACGGCGGTGATGTGTCGGCCGCACTAGGACTCCAGGAGTTGATCTCGGCCGGACTCCTCCGCCGGGCCGACATCGACTTTGTCGAGCGCAGACGCTTTGCGGAGGCAGTCGACCGGCGACGACGAGGGCTCCCCCCACGACGGAATGCACCGCCGATCGGCACCTCGCGCGGAGCGGAGTTCGTACTCACGGGAAGCTGGATCCCGGCCGGGGATTCGGCCGCTCTCGATCTGAGGCTGGTGGAGACGGAGTCGGGCGGAATCGTGAGGTCGTGGCGTACGCTGACGCCCAGGCAGGCAGATCCTACGAGCCTCGCCCGCCTTGTGGTCGGCACCACCATCGAGAGCCTCCGTGATCTGGGCCGCCTTCCGGCGTGGACCGACCCACTGGCGGCCGACGTGATTCCCGCGCCGGCCACCTACGTTGCGTCGCGGGTGAACCTCGAAGCCGCGGCGGCGTTTGTGGCCGGCCTGGCGGCGGAGGACCGGTACGACTGGGAGCGAGCCAGGCGCGGGTACCAATCCGCCATCGAGATTGCCGGCCCCGCCTTCTTCGAAGCAGACGAAGCGTTGGCTCGTGTGGCGAGGCTGCGGGCCGGCGGCACCCTCGGAGGCAGCGAGCCATAGCACGCGCGAAAGAGGAATCCCTACACGTAATCCTGGTCGAGGACAGGAAAGGAGAGCGTTGGCTCCTCTCCGACATCCTGCGCTCGCGCGGCCACACTGTCACACTCTGTGAGGATGTGGAATCCGGATGGGAGGCGTTTCAGGAGCGATTCGCTCCGCTCGTAATCGTCGATCGCACGCTTCCCGGCGAAGACGGCCTCGAACTTTGCAGACGCATCCGGCAAGGGGTGAACGGCGATCAGGCGGTGATCCTGGTGGTCACCTGTGACGCCGATCCCACCATCCTCGAACTCATTGTCGAGGCAGGCGCCAACGACTACCTGCGGAAGCCTGTCGACGTGGCACTCCTCGATGTCCGGCTCGCGCTGGCTGAGAAGGAGGTCCTGGCCCATCAGGAACGGCAATCGACGCAGGACGCCCTGATCGACACCACCCGCGAGTTGAGTACGCTGTTCGAGAGCCTTGACGAAGTATTCTTCTCGATCGACGTATCTCAAGACCGCCTCATCCAGGTATCAACTGCCTGCCTCGGCATGCTAGGCAAGACCCCCGCCGAGCTTCTGGAGAGTTCCACGCTCCGGCGCCAGCTGCTCTACCCAGCCGGGCTGGACGACGCTGATGCGACTCTGGCCGCGGTCCATCCTGGGCGATCCCTCGTCAACGAATACCCGGTGCCCCACCCGGACGGTGGAAGCCGTTGGTTAGAGGCCACGCTCAAGCCTCAAGCGGATCAAAATGGTGAGATCGTACGCATCGACGGGATCATCTCCGAGGTCACCGAGCGCAGACGTGCCCAGAACGAAGCAGAATCCCGCGCCCAAGAACTCGCCACCCTCTACCACGTTTCGGAGATCACACTAGCGGCGGAAAGCCTCTCGGAGGCCTACGCCGACATTCTCGAGGTGGTGAGCAACGCGACGGGATTCCCGATCGTAGCCATCGAACGGTTGGATTCCGAGCGTGAAGTCATGGTGATCACCGTTGCGCGCGGCCTTCCTCTACCGGAGGACGGCTCTCCTCTCGAGATCCCCCTGCACGAGACCCTCTCCGGCCTTGCGATCAAGACGCGGGAACCGATCATCGAGCGAGATGCCCGCTCCCGGCGGGAGGGAAATAGCGATGTTCTTCGGCGTCTCAAGGTACAGACCTACCTGTCATTCCCAATACTCCTGGGTGGGAGGGCCGTCGGCACGCTGACGCTCGCATCGCCGGAACGTATGGATCCCCCCGGAGTGCTCGTACGCATGTGCGCGGACCTTGCTCATAGCGTTGCGGCACTCACCGGACGAATGGAAGCCGCGGACGCGCTCAGAGAGAGCGAAGCGAACTTCCGCACCTTGGCCGAAAAGCTACAGGGTGCGAACAACGAGCTGGAAGGTTTCGCCTACACGGTCTCACACGACCTGAGATCCCCACTCCGGACGATGACCGGCTTCGCACACGCACTCCTTGAGGATTTCGGTGCCGCGCTCCCGGCCGAGGCGCGCGACTACGCGCAGAGGATAATCGGGTCCGGCCAGCGGGCGGAGCGTTTGATTCGCGATCTGCTCGCATACAGTCGATTGACGGTGGAAAGCGTCGAGTTGCAGCAGGTCGAAGTGAAGGACGTGATCGAGACGGTACTCGAGCAGGCGAAGGCCGACCTCGATGCAGCGGACGCCCAGATCGATGTGAAGCAGCCCCTGCCCCGCGTACTCGCGAACCATATCACACTCGTTCAGGCGCTGGGGAATCTGGTCTCGAATGCGATCAAGTTCGTTCCGCCGGAACGCACGCCTCAGGTGACCATCCGCGCAGAAGACCGCGAAGACGTCGTCCGCCTCTGGGTCGAGGACAACGGAGTAGGGATCCCGGAAGGGCAGGAGGACAGGATCTTCCGGGTCTTCGAGCGCCTCGCCGAGGGACCACCGGTGCCAGGAACTGGCATCGGGTTGGCGATCGTCAGACGCGCACTGGAGAAGATCGGCGGGGAGGCCGGCATCGAGCACCTGAGTGTCGGAAGCGGCTTCTGGATCGACCTGCCTAAGGTCGCCCGTTCGACATCGCGCCCCTGGCGCCGGCGCAGGGCGACCGACTGATCGACGAGAGGATGGGCCCCATCCCGGAAGGAATGAGGCCCACCACCTCAGAGGAGCGACCGCACTCTAGCGGACCGCTTTCCCCTGCACGACGCGCACGCTGCCCGACCCCGTATCGATAAGGATTCGGCCACGGCCGTCGCCCACACGTCCTGCCACGTGATCCCGCGACGCACGCCGAACGGTGACCGGGAAATCGATGTCGATTCCCCCGTTGCCGGTCTCGATATCGATCTCGGCACCGGTATGCGCCGGTAGGGCGACCCATACCGAACCCGACCCAGTGTCGATCTCGAGGTTTTCGACATCCAGAAGCAACTCCACACGAACGGAGCCACTACCGGTGTCGAGCACGATGGCGGGTGCGCTCACTTCGGCGAGTTCTATGCCTCCAGAACCGGTATCGATCCCGAGGTGCTCGGCGGTGATCCCCCTGCCATCCACGCTACCCGAGCCGGTGTCGACAGTGACCTCGCGGCCACGAACGTCGTCGAGTTCGACGCCGCCGGATCCGGTATCCACGAGCACATCACCGGTCACGTTGCGGATCCGGACCGAACCCGATCCCGTGTCAATGTTGAGGGAGCCGGAAATGTCGATCGCCGTCACTCGTCCAGAGCCCGTATCGATGGTCAGGTCGCCCTCCACGCCACGCGCATCGGTGGCGCCGGCCGCGATGCGCACGTACACCGACTTGCCGGGTGGGACCATGATCTGAAGGTCCGCCCACGCTTCGAGGCCACGGCCCGATCCGGAGATCGTCACACGATCTCCGCGGCGACCGCCTCGGAAGGTTCCGTCGGCGCGCACTCGGACCGTGGTCTGACTACCCCTGCCGAT
>BTRA01000069.1:0-16271 GCA_036986155.1 Gemmatimonadota bacterium
AGCGATGACCCGCCCCCCGAGCGCAGCGGCAATCTGCACAACGTTGAGCCCGACACCACCGCACCCGACCACCACAACCCAGTCTCCGGGCTGGACTCGCGCCCGAATGACGACCGCATGGTACGGCGTCGTGACCGCGTCGGCGATGATCGCACCTTCGACCAAGGGTATGGAACTAGGCAGGGAGTAAGCGTCCTTGGCCGGGGCGACGACGTACTCGGCAAAGCCGCCGTCGACATTGTTGCCCAGCATGACGCTTGCGGAGCACACGTTCTCTCGACCCACCCGGCAGGCGTCGCAGTGCCCACACGACTGTACCGCGGCGAGCAGCACACGGTCGCCCGGTTCGAAACCGTCCACGCGCTTGCCCACCGTCTCCACGGTGCCCGCGATTTCATGCCCCAGCGTGAGCGGCGGTGGCTTGAACGTCGGCGTGCCGTGGTCCACGTAGTGGAGGTCGGTATGGCACACGCCACAGCCCGCCACGCGCACAAGGATCTGTCCCCGCTTGGGCTTGGGGGTGGGCACTTCCTCGAGCTTGATGCCCACATCGGGCCCGTGAAAGACGGCAGCTTTCACCCTTGCCTCCTTCTCGTGTACAGCACCTTGAAGAACGTCACAGCCAACGCGCAGTCGCCACACTCGGCGGCAAGCTCGCTGGCGGACAGATCGTCCAACATCACCTCCATGCCGAGCGACTCGTAAAGGTCGATCGAGTCCTGCAGTTTGTTCACCGGGCCGCTGAAGCGACGGATCCAACCCGCACGGCCAAGCTCCTCGTCCCGCTCCTCCCGGTACACCCTCGTCAGGCCACCGTAGCGGTAGGCGGTGGGCTCGATTCCAGCTTTTGAAGCCGCCGGCGCGCTAGCACCGCGCCGCCGATAGCCCCCGTGAATTGTACTAACGACTCGGGCGGGACATTCACGAACTCGCCGAGCCTCTCACGCATGACCCTCACCATCGTGGAGAAGCGCATGATCCCACCCACGAGGGTGAACTCGGGCTCCATCTGGACGCGCTTCATCAACCGCACGGACCGCTCGATGAGCGACTCCATCGCGCCATGCATGATGTCCGCCGGTTGGGCGCCGTTACTGACGTGATTGATGACTTCGGACTCGGCAAAGACGGCGCACACACCCGAGATGGGCACGGGCTCACGCGCGTACTCCACGAGCGGACCGATCTCTTCGATCTCATAGCCGAGGTACCTGGCGGTCTTTTCGAGGAAGGCGCCCGTTCCAGCGGCACACTTGTCGTTCAGCCGAAACGAACGAACCTGTCCGCCCTCGTCGAGCCGCATGGCCTTCATGGTCTGGCCGCCGACGTCCAGCACGGTGCGTGTCTTCGGGAAGAAGTGCCGCGTACCCCACGATTGGGCGGTGAGGTCGGTCGCCTGAATGTCACGAAAATCGACCTGTGCGCGCCCAAACCCGGTGCTCCCCACGTACTCGACATCGTTGGACCCCACGCCAGCCTCTTCCAGAGCCATGTCCACCGTGTCGCGCGCCGCCTCGTTCAGTTTGAACCCCGTCTTCCGGATGCCGAGGCCCAACAGCTCGCCGCCATCGCCCATGATCGCGGCCTTGGTGTGGGTTGAGCCGACATCAACGCCCGCGGTAATCATGAAGCCACCTCCTCTACGGCCGGCACGCCCCGACCCGCCAAGACTCGCTCGAGGCCGAAGATCGCGGCGCCCAGAGCGCCTATGTAGTGGGATTCCTCGCTCACGTTCATTTCCGTCTGGAGGAGGTCGTTCAGCACCGATACCATTGCTTCATTTCGGGTCACGCCACCGGTGAAGGTGACCTCGCCCTCGATTCCCACGCGCTTGAGCAGGGCGAAGGAACGGGAGGCGATCGACTGGTGCACTCCCAAAAGGATGTCCTCGATCTTCTTGCCACGAGCCATCCACGACAGCACCTCGGACTCGGCGAACACCGTGCAGGTGGTGCTGATGTTGACCGGACGCTGGCCCAGGAGCGCCCTTGGTCCGAGGTCTCCCAAGTCCATTTCGAGCGCCGTGGCGGCAGACTGGAGGAATCGGCCTGTGCCGGCTGCGCACTTGTCGTTCATGCAGAAGTCGAGCACATCTCCACCTTTTTGCACACGGATGGCCTTGGTGTCCTGCCCTCCCATGTCCAACACGGTTTCGGTGTCGGGAAACATCTTCGCAGCGCCACGGGCATGACACACGATCTCTGTGATCTGAGTGTCACCGAATTCGACGCGGTAGCGGCCGTAGCCCGTGCCCACCACGAACCCGACCTCCTCTTCCGGGATGCCGCCGTCTTCGAGTGCCACACGGTACGCGTTCTCGGCGGCCGCCACGACGTGCGCCCCGGTAGGGATCAGGGCCCGCCCAACGATTCGTTCGTCCTCGTCGACGATCACCGCCTTCGTCTGGGTGGACCCAACGTCCACCCCTACCGCATATGCCATTCAGTTTCTCCCGCCGGCGTTCAGGAGGCCGCCCCAGAGGCCGCCATGCGGAGCTTCCGGGATTCGAGCCCTTCGAAGAATGCGTCGATTCGGTTCTTGAGTTGAGCCTCGGATACCACGCGCTTATCCATCATGTCCGATTCGATGTAGAGGCAGAGTACGTCTCGGTTCTCGAGCACAACCCTGCGACTGTCCGCGAGCCCCGTGGAAACGGTCCGGCAACTCTTGACCGGGTGGTAGACCACTCCGTCCGCTCCGTACCTGTCGATGGCCTCGATCAGCGACTGGTCGTGGAACAGCATCGCGTCCACCGCCCCAGTCACGCTTTGGAGCATTCCTTCGGCGATACTCGCGATTGGGTTATCGAGGTCGTACTCGAAATCCCGGTCGAGCCCGCCGGAAGCGAACCACATGTAAGTGGAGCTGACAAAGACGCCGCCCCATTCGGTGAAGAGTTGGTAAAAGCGCCGAAAGATCGGATAGCAGGGAACTCCCACGAAGATCAGCCGGTGCTCCTCATCTCTGTCTACGAGGGGGCTGATGTTCTCGGCCACCTTGTATTCCATCTCCTCGACGAGATCCCGGAAATAGTCGGCGCCGGCCTGTGTGCCGCGCAGAGCGTTCGCGACACCCAGATAAATGGTTCCCTCCTGCATCGCGTCGAACACCGCGGGATGGTTGGCGTTCAACTCCATCATCCGACGCCATGATCGGCCCATCTGGTTCGTGAAATCCAACACTTCCCGGAAGCGGTCGATGTCGAACTTCCGGCCACTGACTTCTTCGAGGGTGCCGATCATTTCGCGGATCTGATGCTCGACATACTGCCGGTCGCGCTCCAGTTCCCCGGCACGGTGGGCTTGGCTGCCGGGCGCCCTCCGGCTACCCGGTACGTCGACCGTGATGATCGGTATTTCGTAGAGGCGCTCCCAGATCTCGCCCCATTTCAGGTAGGTGTTGCACGCGTTCGTGAGCACGGCCACGGACGGCTTGGGAATGCGTCCCATGGGGTGCTCGCCACCGCGCATCTGGAGCCCGTAATCCGCCTTCACGTAACCGCACACATCCGGTGAGAAGCCGTGATCTTCAGCCACGCTCAGATACTCGTCCGAGACTCTCCGCACAGCGGTCTGGAGCGAGTTGATCTCCGGGAAGACGGTGTGCATGTCGAAGGATCGCAGAATCTCCATCATGCTTCCCATCACGAACACGTACGCCGCCCGCTCACCCGATTCGGCGGCCTCTGTCAGGGTCTGAAACCACTCACGGAAGAGGCGTCCTCCGTCGCGGGCGCCTCTGCCGACCAGCCCCTCGTCCATCGTCGTGGTAGCCATTCTCCCGCTTTCGTCTATTGGAAAAGGAGGTTTTCGACAAAGGTCTCGAGCTGGATCTGCAAGTGATCGAAACTCGTCATCTTTTCTTCGAACTCGGTTACGAAGTAGGGAATGTCCTCCTGGTCGAGCGCCTGTGAGTACGCCACCTGCTCGTCTAGCCCCGGCTCACACATCTTGGCCGCCGAGACGATCGCCGCGTCGGCGCGTGCACCCCGGATGCGCTCGAGCAACATCTTCTCTTTGGGCTTCCTGAGGTCATGCTGAACGGGGCTGTACGACGATTCATCCAGGTAGGCCTTCGCCAGGTTCTGAAGCGGCGCGCCTTCAGTGGGTATGTCGCTCGTGATCCAGCGCAAGCCAATCAGGAAGTCGTCGTCCACCACGTAGCAGAACTGAGCGATCGAGCGCAGGAGATCCAATGGGGGCTGCTCGCAAAACCCGCCCTCGAACACGACCCGGATTTTGTCCTGAGGGCGGGCCTCACGGGCGAGGATCATGGGGAGCACCCGCTCGAGTAACTCGTTGTGCTCCTCCCTGGTGATCAGCCCACCAATCGAAACCAGCACGTAGGCTTCGTCCATCGGCAACAACCAGGGGGTCTCGCGCTTGATCGCGTACAGGTCTCTGAGGAGACGGCGGTTATCGTTGAACACCACGATCGAGGCGCGAAGGTCGTCGTCGGTTACCGGGTGGCCGGTGATCTCGGTGATATCGGCGAGCACGCGCCCGTACTCGCCCTCCAGATAGACGCCCGCGAAGGCGGAGTTCGGGTTCTGCGGCAGGTAGAGGATCTGTGCCGGCGAATCCAGATTGCGAGCCCAAATGCTCGCCAGGTTACGGGCCGCGTCACAGATCGGGTGGGTCACGAACATGGCGAGGTCGATGCGGTCCGTGAGGCCCAGTTCGAGAGAACTGCGTAGAATCGAACAGAGGTACGAGCCGAAATGTGAGTCGGCTTCCCGCCGATCCATTTGGGCGCCCCGAATTTTGACGGGCAGCATTCCCGCGGCGTGCGCCAGTTCCTCGGGAAAGTAAACCTGGAAGTGGCCGAGCACCTTGCCACCAGCCTCGGTCCATTTTCGCACGGTGGGGAAGTCCGAATCCTCGACAATCTCCCGGACATACCACAGCGTCTCGTCGAGAGGGGCGTCGCAGGCCAAATCCATGAGCCGCACGATATCGCGGGGCTCGGTGCCGGCGCCGGCAGCGTCGTTGGCCGCTTCCATGCTCATGCTCCCTTCCACGTCGGTGGGCGATTCTCGACGAAGGCCGCGATTCCCTCATGCGGATCGTCGAGCGCCATCAACTCGTTGAGATAGAGGGACTCGGCCTGCTTCATCGCCGTCCCCACGGGTACGCCGAGACCCTCGAGAACGACCCGTTTTGTCAGCCTGAGCACAGGTGCTGAGAGAGAAGAGAGGCCCTTCACGTATGCCTCGACCTCCCGCTCGAAGTCGTCCGCAGGAATCACCCGGCCGACCAGCCCGAGCTCGTACGCTTCCTCGGCCCTCAGGGTGCGCCCCGAGAGGATGAGGTCCATGGTCGCCTGGAGGCCGGTCAGTCTCGGCATCAATACCGCGGCCACCGGGGGGAAGACGCCCAGCCGAATCTCAGGCTGCCCGATCTTGGCCCCGGATCGGGCCAGCACGATGTCGGCAGCCAGCAGGAGTTCGCAGCCGCCCCCGAGGGCAGCCCCATTGACCGCGGCCACCACCGGGACGGGCAGCGCCCGAATGCGCTCGATGACGGCGTGGAAGACACCAAGCATCTTGGACACCCGGTCGGCCGTGTGGTCCGCGACATCGACGCCCGCGCAGAACGCCCGGCCCGCTCCCGTGACGACGAGAACGCTTACGTCCGGGTCAGCGGCCACCCCCCCGAGCACGTCGGCCATCTCTTCCATCATTGGAATGTCGAGCACGTTGAGCGGTGGATGGTCCAGCGTCATCCGGGCCAACCCGCCGTCCTTCTCCAGAAGCACCGAGCTAGTGCTCACAATGCCTCTCCGGCCGGACTGGACACCTCGGCGCCGGCGCCGTTCAGCAACACTCCGCACGCACCGCAGTGCGTGAACCCACTCGGAATGCCCTCGGCCCCGCACGCGGCGCAGTCCAAGGAGGGGGGGCCCCAGAGGAACTCGCTGGAGCCTCCCTGTGCGGCTCGGTTGCGGACACCCATATAGTCGGGTGGCCGCTTCTGAACGAACGCCCGCATGCCTTCCCATGGCTCGTAGCTGGCGTAGTGCAGGGCCAGCCAGTCACGGGCATGCCCGACGGTCTGATGCCAAGCCAGGTCCTTCCAGAAGTTGACTTGCTGCTTGGTGTAGCGCACACACTCGGGGAATTGCTGTAGGAGCTGCTTGACGAGCTCCTCGATGGCCTCGTCGAGCATGCGGAAGTCGATGGCGTACCCATCTTCCTTCGCTTGAGCCTGCTTGATCTGCTCCGCGCTGGCGTTCTCGATGAAATCACCGTCCTTGGTGACAGAGGGTACAACGCGGTTCACCAGGCCCCAATCGAGCGCCTTGCGGGCGTCGATCCTCCCATTGAAGAGCAACATCTCCCGAGCACGCCGGTCGCCGATCATGATGGGCAGCCATTGTGTGGCGCCACCCGCCGCGACGCTCCCGACCCTCGTACCCACCTGGCCGATCCAGGCGTGCTCGGCCATGACGGCCAAGTCACACGCCATCTGCGATTCGTTTCCCCCTCCCACCGCCATGCCGTTCAGGCGCGCGATGACCGGCTTGCCCGTGTTCACGATGCTCTCGATGTAGGCCTTGAACAGACCCATGTACTTCCAGTAATCGCGCGGCCTCTCCGTGTAGAGCTCCTCGTACTCCTTGACGTCGCCACCGGTGCAGAAGGCGCGCTCACCAGCTCCGGTGTAGACCACGACTCCGACCGAGTCATCGAACGCCGCATCCCGGAAGGCCGTAGCGAGCTCCTCCAACGCGGGGGTCGAGTACGCGTTGTAGTTGAACGGGCGGTTGATCGTGATGGTGGCAACCCAGTCCGACTTCGTGTAGAGGATTTCCTTGAAGCCGAACTCCTCGGCGGGTCTGGATTCGAATGGAGCCATCATATTCCTCCGAAAAGATTTCAATACCGGCCGAGCCGTTACGCACCGCTTCCGGCGGTCTGCAGCGACTCGGCCAGCACGGTGTCGACGTATCGGTCCGCAGGTTCCATCAACAGATCGTGGAGCACCTTGAACAGGTGCGCCGTGCACTCACCCGCCCAGTTATGGGGCAGCAAGGCGCGGGGGAGATAAGGATCGAGAAACGGGAATTCCCTGTACTCGTGGATGAGTTCGAAGCGGAGGACAAAGCACTCCTCGGCGTCGATGGCTCGTGCGCTCAAGCCGTCTCGGCAACGCTCGAACACGGGTGCATACCTGCTGACGAAGTCCTCGTAGCGCGCGTTGATGCCGGGCAGGTCCCAACACTTGGTCACGAGCCGTGGCGGCTCGTCGGGACCACCGCTCTCGGTGCGGAACCATTCAAGGTGGTCTTCGATTCCCAGGCTCTCGGCGATATCGGAGACCTCGTGTGCGAGGTCGTACGGCGAAATCCACAAGCCGTTGCCGAGCGATCCGAAACCGAGCCAAGAGAGCCGGTCCCGCAGCCGGTGCCTCAGGTGTCGGCTCTCTTCCGGAATGGAATAGGCTAGAAGGAACCAGCGTCCATCCCAGGCCTGGTCCCAGGACGGGTGGTAAATCCGATCCTTTCCCTCCTCGAGCAACCTGCGCCCCCGTGGGGTAAGATCGTAAAAGCTCCGACGCCCATCACGCTCGGCGCAGAGCCATCCCTTCTTGGTCATGCGCGAGAGGACGGTGCGGACCGCGCCCTCCGAGAGACCGAGGGGGCCGAGCAGCGCGATGAGGCTGCCTACCCAGACGGGGTCCGGACGGTGCAGCAGATAATCGCCGTAAAGCGTAAAGACGAGATCCTGTGGGCGTCGTGCGGCCAAGTAAGAGATCCTGGCACAGTGTAAATATGTCACTTCCTTTACGATCGTAACATAAGTGGCATATAACTCTGAGGCAAGAAGCTGCGTGCATGGTTCTGCACCCAGTAGACGTCCGTGGCGGTGCGGACCCTGCCGCGGATCCGATGGCCATCGTCAGGGCTGTACTGGATTATCGGGCGCCGGCGGGAGGGCCGACGCCGACCGTTGGGTCGATTCCCTTCAGATCGCGCGGATTAGAAGAGAGGGAGTCATCGTAGATGTTCTGCGGGAACCGCACGCGCGCGGCGGAAAACGAAGAAACCCGGTAGGGATTGGATCCCTACCGGGCTTAACCGGCCAACCAGAGCCGTCCCATCACATCACCACACCACTCCGGTCAGTCATCACAACCCCACACCCGTCACGCATTCTTATAACAAGGTTCGTGCCAGAGGCGGTTTTCTTGCGTAAAGCCTTAAGGGCCATTGAGTTACGTTTACCCACAACAACGTGCGCTCCGCAGACACCTGTCCGATCTTGGGACAGCACTGTCCACTTTTGCACAGGGCGTCCCCCTCATGGGTCGGCCAATCCGCGCACTCGCACCCTAGGTGGCGCCTCGCCTCGACCCGGGACCGGTACCGCTCGCGATGGGAGGTCATTGCGAGAGCATGCGCCTGGGCGACAGATTGGCTCGCCGCCTTGGGTCTTCCTCCAGGGCGGAGAACCGGAAGGAACCGGCGGATGACGGCCCATCAGACTCAATCGCAGATAACAGCCGAGCTTGCTCCGGACTTCGAGATCATTCGCGTGCTGGGCGAGGGCTCGATGGCGGACGTGTACTTGGCTCGCGAAGTAGCACTGCAACGCCTCGTAGCCGTCAAGGTCCTCAAGCCGGCGGTGGCCCAAGACCAAACAGCCCGGAAACGATTCGAGCGCGAAGCACGCTCGGTTGCGAAAATATCGCACCCCAATGTGACTGCGGTTTACCGGGTCGGCGCCCTCGAGGACGAAACCCCATACATCGTGATGGAGCACGTGGAAGGTCGCAATCTCCGCGACACTCTTCAGGCGGGGGGTCCCCTGGATGCCGATACGACCTGTGCAGTATTGGGTCAGTTGGCGTCTGCATTGGCGGCGGTCCATTCGATGGGAATCATCCACCGCGATGTAAGGCCGGGCAACGTCCTGCGAGAAAAAGACTCCGACCGCGTGGTGCTCACGGACTTCGGTATCGCGGGCCTCCTCGATTCGGGAGGAAGCAACGCGACCCGCCTCACGCAGGCCGGTCAGTTGCTGGGGGATCCACGCTACATGAGCCCGGAACAACTCCTCGGCGAGCCGGTCACTGATCAGACGGACATCTACTCGCTGGGGATCCTCGGACATGAGTTACTCACGCTGCACGGGCCCTATGACGCCAAGTCGAAAGTTGACATGGCGACGGCCCACCTCAGGCAAGACCCAAGACCCGTCACCGATTTCCGATCGGATGCCGACCCGAGACTATCCGACCTCGTGCTGCGATGCCTGGCGAAGAAACCCGAACACCGTCCGAGCGCGACTGACCTGGTCAAGACCCTCGAGCGTATTGCGGATGGCGACCCGGGGTCTTCGGAGGGGCGCGGCACGACCGCATCGCAGGACTCGAACGCCGCCGAACCGTTTCCGGCGCTTCGCGGATTCTTGGATGAGTTGGGGAGGAGGAAGGTCTACAGGGTGGCGGTGGCATACCTCGTCGGGTCGTTCGTGGTTTTCGAGGGTGCCCAGAACGTATGGGCAGCCCTTAGGCTTCCCGAAGCGTCGTACCGCGTGCTGGTGGCTCTGATGCTGAGCGCGTTCCCGCTGGTGTTATGGTTGGCATGGGCCTTCGATATCACGCGGAAAGGGGTCCAACGCACTCAACCGATAGACTCCTCCGGAGGGAATTGGAAGGTACGGCTCCTACAGTGGGGAAGTCTCGGCATCAGCGTCGTCGCATCCTTCGCAATCGTTTGGTTGATCCTCAGGTCCTGAGCGAGTATGGATCGGTGAGAATGACCACCCACAGCGGCAGCATCACCGCAGAAACGCGTGGGAACGGCCACATTCTCGATCTCACGGACGGTCTTCGAGAGCTGGTCAGCGAGAGCGGCGTGCGCTGCGGACAAGTGACCGCGATGGTTGTGGGTTCGACCGCCGCTCTAACGACTTTGGAGTTCGAACCTGGTCTCGTGAATCACGACATCGTCGCGGCCTTGGAGCGCCTCGCCCCTGAAAACGCCGAGTATGAGCACGAACAGACGTGGAACGACGACAACGGCCACAGCCACGTACGGGCGAGCCTGATCGGGCCGTCCATCGCACTGCCCGTCATCTCCGGCCAGGTCCCGCTCGGTACCTGGCAGCAGGTCGTCTTGATCGACTTGGACACCCGCCCGAGGCGCCGCGTCATCGCGGTGACGGTTGTCGGTGACTGACTTGGGCGGGGGCCGGACGCCGGATCCGGAGCCGAGCCCCCGCCACACGGGGTGTGGTGGCCATGCGGCTATCGGCGGTCACCTGCCGACTCGACTAGGTCCTCTGAACCGGCATCCCTCAACTCGCCCAAGCGTTCCTGCTGCTGGGGGGTGAGGGTGTTCTTGATGCGTAAGAGCAGTGTCATCTGAGACCGCTTGATGCGGGCCTCCGCTGCGAGCACCGCGTCTATCTGCTCCAGCACCGTTGCCTCGTCCGCCCGGGGGCCGGAGAGCATCTCCACAAGCGCCTGTGTCTGATCGAGCAACTCCCACTGGAGGCTCACCACATTGCTCTGGAGTTCTTGGATCGCCTCCGTGATCGCATCCCGTTGATCGCGCTGCAGATCGATCGCCCGGCGGTGTTGCATGACCAACTCTGGCGGAAAAAGCACCCTTGCGAACGGATCTTTGGGCGGTTCCTGTCCTGCCAGTGAACCCGGAAGGATCACGGCCACCATCGCAATGATTCTCAGTATTCTCTTCATGATCGATTCCTTTCTGAAGTCCGCGCTTCGCCGCGCGTGGGCATGGGAATGCCCGAATCCTTCACGCCGACCCATACCCTGGGCGACGTAAGCACGGGCCGACGCATCAGCTCCGAGCCCGGGGTGTCGAGCAGAAAGTCGGTCGCAGACGTCCAGCCGACCGGGCTACGCCAAATAGCCACCGCTTCTTCGAACCGGGCGTCTGCTCGTCGGCCGCCCAGCAAGAGTCCGCCGATCGCCGCGGCGGCCAGCGCGGCTCCGCCGGACACCCAGCGCACGATTCGTCGACGACGCAACCGCACCAGCATGGGCCCACTCTCGTCCTTCGCGGACAAGAGCATTTGACCAAAATCGGGCGCCAGGTCCACCTCTTCTGCCCTCAGGCGATCGAAGGCGCCGCGGATTTGGGTGTCTTCATGGAGTGTCATCGCATCGCCCTTTCTCGAAGCATGGACCTAAGGCGCCGTTTGCCCCGTTCGTAGTGCGTTCTCGCTGTCCCCACTGACACCCCCATGACGGATGACGCCTCCGCGATCGTAAGTCCTTCGTAGAAAACCAGATGGAGCGCCTCCCGCTGCCGCTCCGGCAGCTCCGAGAGTGCGGCTCGCAACCGCGCGGCGACCTCGTGCCGGATTACGCGGTCATCAGGCTCGGCACCAGCAGTCCGGCGCACTTCCCCGCTCCAACGCCGGAGCCCCTCGGCACGAGATCTCGCTTGTCGGGCGTGTTCCAACGCCGTACGCCGGATCACTGAGAACAGCCAAGTCCGGAAGCTGGACTTGCCGCCATGCCTCGCGGCACCCGAAAGAACCTTCACGTACGTAGCTTGCAACACGTCCTCCGCCATGTGATGGTCCCACGCGCAGCAACTCAGCGCCCAGCCGAAACTCTGCTCGTGGAGACGCTCCAGGTCTGTCACCAATACGCCTCCGGTCTCGTGGAGGGCACACTCGGTAGATTAGTGTCGTGGGGGGACGGTCTATATGACACGGGTGTGGTAGGGCACGCCGCCCGCGAGGCGGTCAGCGCATCGAGGACCCTCTCGACGAAGCTTACCGGGAGGGTGAACAGCGCATAAGCTCAGCTATTCAGTACTATCTCGAGGGATGCCGACGCGGTCGCCGCCGGCGCGCCGGGCAGTCTCCAAGGCTTTCTCGACCGCGGTCTCGAGGTCGGCTGGCTGTTTCATGTCGCCTGTGTACGCCGCCACACCGGCACTCAGCGTGAGTCCCGTCGCGGCCGTGATCCCCGCCGCGTCGGCTCGCACGCGGTCGGCGAAGACCATGCCCCCCTGCATGTTGCACGCGAGGAGGAGGCACATGAAGCGCTCGTCACCGTGGCGGGCGGTAAGGTCCATCTTGCGGCTGCCCTCAGCCAGCATCCGTCCAAACCGACCGAGAGCGGCTTCCTTGGCAGCCGCTCCGCCTTCGGCGACATGCGCGGCTAGCCCGTCGATCTCGAAAAGCACCAGAGTCATGGACACACCGCGGTCGCCGAGCTCGAACACGAAGTCGAAGATCACGTCGAAGTGCCACTGGCTGGAAAGCCCGGTGAGCGGGTCGGTCAGCGGATTCTGGTCGTTCACGAGAATCTCCGTAGAAACAGTCGAGTGCGTCGCATATGCACCCCGTTCATGCACACCCCGCCAGGGTCTCGACCTTTACAGTCGCCACCCCATGACCGAGCCGTCAAGAGACCGCCGTCCAGGCCCCCTCGGTCCACTGGACCGTGAGAAGCGGGCACGCTACCCTGGGGGCTCCGCGCGGCCGCGTTCGGCGCTCTGGGACTCGCCCGGCCCATGGTATAATAGCGGATCCGGCCGGCCGACTCCGCACTTTCGCTCGAGGAGTGACACGATGCTTAGACACCTGCACGCGACCGCCCTCGCCACACTCATCGCCGGTGCTGCCTTCACCACGCCCGAGCGGGCCGCCGCCCAACAGGCACCCACGGTGGTGAAGGCCGCACGCATGCTCGACGTTGTGGCCGGCCGAACGCTCCAGAACGTAACCGTCATCGTCGAAGGTGGCCGGATCACGGCGGTGAACCCGCCCTCCACGCCGCGTAATGCCGAGGTCATCGACCTGGGGAACCGCACGCTGGTCCCGGGCCTCATGGACCTGCACACGCACCTGGGCTTTCAGCTCGGGCCCAACTCGTTTACGCGTCGTGTCACGGATAACCAGGCGGACGCCGCCTTCGCGGCGACAAAACACGCTCGTGCCACGCTGCTGGCCGGGTTCACCACTGTGCGGGACTTCGGGGGCGACGTGACCGTCTCGCTCAAGCACGCGGTGGAGCGGGGCGACATCGTGGGTCCACGCGTCGTGCCCTCTCGCAACCCCCTGGGCATCACCGGGGGCCACTGCGATATCACCGGCTACGCACCGGGCATTCTCGAGCAGGGTCCCAAAGACGGAGTCGCGGACGGGCCATGGCAGGTGGTCCAGGCCGTGCGATACCAGATCAAGCACGGTGCGGAGGTGATCAAGACGTGCGCCACAGCGGGGGTTCTCTCGTTCGAAGGGCCTGTCGGCGCTCAGCAGTACAGCGAGGAGGAGTTGGCGGCCATGGTGGAGGAAGCTGCCCGCCACGGGGTCAAGGTGGCGGCCCACGCTCACGGCACCGAGGGCATCAAGGCGGCCGTCCGGGCCGGGGTGGCGTCGATCGAGCACGGCTCCATGCTCGACGACGAGGCGATCGAACTCATGAAGGAGCATGGCACGTACTTGGTGCCGACCACCTACCTGGCAGAGAGAATCGACCTGGATGTGCTTCCCCCACCGGTGCGCCGCAAGGCTGAATCGGTCCTTCCGCTCGCGATCGAAAGCGTCAGACGCGCCATTGCGGCCGGAGTGAAGATCGCGTTCGGCACCGACGCCGCCGTGTACCCACACGGGGAGAACGCCGGCGAGTTCGTGGCCCTGGTGGAGCGGGGGATGACGCCATTGGAGGCCCTGCGCTCGGCCACGCTCTATGCGGCCGACCTTCTCGGCAAGGACGACCGCGGGATCATCGAGGTAGGCCGCCTGGCGGACATGGTGGCGATGCCGGGCGATCCTCTGGACGACATCAGCGCCACACAGCGCATCGATTGGGTCATGATGGGGGGCAAGGTGTTTACCCACCCTTGATCGCCCACCTCGTGGCTTGCGGTGGGTCCCACCGGACCGGGCGAGGCCCGTCGCGGGCCTTCACGATCGTTGATCCTGACCCCAACCCGGCTCATCTTGAGGCCCATGGCCCGTCTCGAGCATCCGACTCTCGAAATCCACCGCCACTCCATGGGCTCGGCCCTAACCTCGTTGGAGCGGTACCTCGAGGTTTTCTTTGAGGAGTGGAACCCCGCTGTGTTGCACCGCGTCCCCTTTTGGGACCCGCTTAGGTCCGACGCACGGTCCGAGGCCCTCCGGGCGATGGAACGGCGGGGCGAATGACCCAGTCCGGCCCCACCTTCTTCGAGGAGCTGAAACGCCGCAAGGTCGTGCGTGTGGCCATGGTGTATGGCGCCGCCGCATTCGCCGTGTTGGAGGGCGCCGATATGGTGTTCCCGCGCCTCGGCCTTCCCGACTGGACCGTCACGTTCGTGATGATGCTGGCGATCGTGGGGTTCCCGATCGCACTGGTCCTATCCTGGGCGTTCGACATTACTCCCGAGGGAGTCGAGCGCACCGGAGCCGCGGTAGAAGGAGCGACCCCGACCGCCGGATGGCCGGTGGGCGCGTTGCTGGCGGGTGTCCTGGTCGGTGCCGGGGCTGCGGGGGTCACTCTGGTCGTGCTGGGCGGTGCCACCGTACGCACCGTGTCCACCGAGGGCGTCACCGACGAGCTGCTCAACACCGTCGCCGTGCTGCCCTTCACCACCATCGGAACGGACCAGGCGAGCCTCGACTTCGCGGCGGGACTGCACGGGGACCTGACCACGCAGCTCACCAAAGTGCGCTCCCTCAGAGTCACATCCCAAACCTCGATGGTCCGATACGCTGGGACGGACAAGACGATTCCGGTGATCGCACAGGAGCTTGGCGTACTGGTGATCCTCGAGGGCGTCGTCCAACGCGCCGGAGACCAGGTGCGCATCCAGGCCCAGCTCATCGACGGCCGCACCGACGAACACCTCTGGGCCGACACGTACGACCGCGAGTTCACCGTAGCCAACGTGTTCGCGATCCAGAGCGACATCGCGTCCACGATCGCGGCGGCCCTGAAGGCGACGCTGACGGACGAGGAGCAAAGCACGATCGAGGCAGCCCCCACCGAGAGCCCGGCCGCCTACGCGGCGTATCTCGCTGCGATGGCACGCTGGCCCTTCCGTCTGACTGACGAGGAGGCACGCGCGATCGCCGCTCACCTCGAGGATGCGGTGTCCATCGACCCGAACTTTGGGCTCGCATGGGCCAGGTTGGCGGAGGCAAGGGGTTGGTTGGTGTTCTTCAACCTCGCAGGCCCCGACGCGTGGGCGCGGGCCCTGGCGGCCGAGGCCGAGGCGATCCGGCTCGCTCCGGGCGCGCCCGAAACCCAGATGGCACAGGGGATTCTAGCCTACCAGGGTACACGAGACTACGCTCGTGCCGAGCAGCACTTCAGCGCGGTGCGGCGAGATCGCCCCGGGAACGCCGAGGCGGTGTTTTGGTCGGGAGTGATTCAGAAGCGGCAGGGACACTACCCCGCGGCTGCCGGCCTTTACCAGCAAGCCGCCAGACTCGATCCGATGTCGCCGGCGGTGTGGACCGAGCTGGCTGTTGTGAACCGGGCTCTGGGGCTGTTCAGCCAGGCGGCCCGATTCGCCGAACAGGCGATGTCCGTCACCGACGGCCGGGTAGGGGTGAACCATCGGTTCGCTTCGCTGATCTTGAGCGGAGATACGGCTGCCGCCCGAACCCATTGGTCCAAGAACTCGGAGGCGGTGGAGGAGTCCTTTTACTGGGGCATCTTCTTGGACCACTACCTGAAACGCGAGATGGGCGCGGTCGCGGACTCCCTAGACCGGCGCCGGCCAGCGAACGGTCTAGATTTCCTGGTGAACGGTGATCCAGTAACGGTTGCACGTGTGAACTGGCTGGCCGGACGAGATGTACGGGTCGCCGTCCTGTCCGACTCGATCAAGACCCAAGCGCGGGAAACACTGTCGACCCTCGAAGGTCAGGGTCTCCCGCTCCTACAAGCGGGGGTGCTAAGTAGGCTCGCCCAGGCCGAAGCCCTGTTGGGAAACTCCGCAGCCACAGACGACGCCATCCAGCGCGCACTGGAACTCACGGATGGGGTGGACATGAACATCCATGAAGCATATCGACTGCAAGAGGCAAGAATCTACCTCATCCTGGGCGATGCAGACGCGGCCGTGGAATCTCTGGAATCCTACCTGCAACGCACGTTCGAATACCTCTCCCCCGCCCTGCTCCGCCTCGATCCCTTCTGGGATAGGCTGAGGGATAACCCCCGGTTCCAGGCGCTCCTGGAGTTAGAAAAGCCGGGGCCAATGGGGCCGTAGAATCACGGCTTGCCGGAAACCCCACACCCTCCAACATTCCCCAGCCCTTGAGAGTCCAACAGCCTTGCGGC
>BTRA01000070.1:0-16061 GCA_036986155.1 Gemmatimonadota bacterium
CGTACAAGTGGCTGCTCGGCCCGTACTCCATCGGGCTGGCCTACTTCGGGCCTCGTTTCGACGATGGTACGCCGCTCGAGGAGACGTGGATCGGGCGCGAGGGCAGCGAGCGTTTCCAGCACCTCGTGGACTACCAGGACGCCTATCAGGCCGGCGCGATCCGTTACGACGTGGGCGAGCGGTCCAACTTCATTCTCGTGCCGATGCTCGTTGCGGCCCTCGAGCTCGTCAACGAGTGGACGCCCGAGGGGATCCAGGAGTACTGCGCTCACCTTACGGGCGGCCTAATCGAAGAGGCGCGGTCGCTGGGGTTCTCGACCGAGGATGCCCCCTACCGATCTGATCACTTGTTTGGGCTCAGGATGCCGGCGGGGTTGGATCTCGTTGCGTTGAAGGCCGAACTCGAGCGACGGTCGATCCACGCGTCACTGCGCGGATCCGCCCTACGATTGTCGCCTCACCTGTACAACGACGAAGCGGACACGGGCGCGTTGCTGGAGGCGCTTCGGGCGGTCAACCTCCGCTGAGGATCAACTCCACATCATCCCCGACCCGCACGCCGCGCTCCTCGAACCACCCCTTCCGCACCTCCAGGGCGAACATGGCAGGCCGTGCGCTGACGTGGAGGTCCGTGGTGAGGGGCTCCATCTGCTGGATGTCGATGATCCTGAACTTCGCATCGATGTAGGCGATGTCGAGTGCGACGTAGGTGTCCATCATCCAGAAACTGCGTACGGATTCGGCCTGGAACACGAAGAGCATGCCGGTGCCGTCCGGAACCTCCTCGCGGTACTTCAGACCCTCTTCGCGCTGGGCGGGAGTCGAGGCGATCTCGACGCGGACCGTGTCCGAGCCGATGATCACGAGGGCGTCGGCACCCATGTTCTGGGCCGCGCTCGCCCGACCCACCTCTAGGCTCATGAGTGCCAGGGGCAGCACGATCGCCTCGATTCGTGCGAGTTTCATCCACGCTCTCAACGTCTCGCCTTTGGAACGAGAATCATTTAGCTTTTCAGACTCTTTTTCAAAGCGATGAAAGTGATGGTTGAACCTGAGCTCCTAGAGATATTGGTCTGCCCTGAGACCCGTCAGCCCGTGCGGTTGGCGGATGCCGATACCCTGGCGCGCCTCAACTCGGCCATCGAGGCCGGAAATGTGGTAAACCAGGGAGGGCAGGAAGTGCGCGAAGCGATCGCGGAGGGGTTGATCCGCCAGGATGGCAAGGTGCTATACCCTGTGCGGGAGGACATCCCCATCATGCTGATTGACGAGGCGATCGTGCTCGATGCCGACGACTGAGGCCCGGCCTCGGCTTCTCCATCTGACGGCGCTGCTCCTCGGACTGATGCTCCTTGGTGCGTGTCAGGGTGATTACCCGCAGTCCTCGATCGATCCCCAGAGCGACTTCGCGGATACCATCCACTCGCTGTATGTGCAGGTGACAGTGTGGACCCTGGTGATCCTGGTCGTCGTCTGGTCCGTGCTGGCTTACGTGGTGGTCCGTTTCCGCGAGAACAAGAACCGGCCGGCACCCAAGCAGACCCACGGGCACCTCGGTCTCGAGATCGCGTGGACCATTGTGCCCGCCCTCATCGTCGTCGCCATCGCCATCCCCACGATTCGAGCAGTCTTCGAGACGCAAACGGAACTCGAGGGCGATCCGCTGACCGTGGAAATTATCGGCCACCGGTACTGGTGGGAGGTGCGCTACCCGGAATCGGGCGTCACGACCGCCAACGAGATTCACCTACCCGCCGGACGGCCGGTCACGCTGCAGATGAACTCTGCCGATGTGATCCATTCGTTCTGGGTCCCGCAGCTTGGCGGCAAGCGCGATGTGAACCCGCTCCGGCGTGTGGGTGAAGAGGGGGAGCTGCGTGGCTACACCTACCTCTACTTCACGGTACGCGAGCCGGGCGTCTTCCTGGGGCAATGCGCCGAGTTCTGCGGCGAGGGGCACTCGCTGATGCGCATGAGGGTCGTCGCCGAGTCCGAGAGCGATTTCAACGCATGGCTCGCGGATTGGCAGGAGCCATCGGCGACGGTCACGGCGCCCCCGCCCGCTCGGGACACTACGGGACAGACGCCCACGGAGGATCCGCTCGTCGCGCTGGGCCGCCAGACGATGTTCACATCGACATGTGTGGCGTGCCACGCCATTCAGGGGGCCCCGGCTGCGGGCGTACTCGGCCCCAACCTCACACGCGTCGGGGGCCGGATGACCATCGGGGCGGGGCTTCTGGAGAACACGCCTGAGAATCTATTCCGCTGGATCAAGGACCCCGCCTCGATCAAGCCCGGCGTACAGATGCCGGGCGCACAGGAGGAGGGCGGTGGCTTTCCTCCCACGAACCTCACAGACGACCAGGTACGGGCGGTTGCGGCCTACCTGAGCAGCCTGAGATAGCCTAGATGTCGGCACACCCAAAGGGTCCTTGGAGCTGGATCACGACCGTCGATCACAAACGGATCGGCGTCATGTACTTCGTGACGGCGCTGGTGTTCTTCGTAATCGCCGGAGTCGAAGCGCTGGTGATCCGCATGCAGTTGTGGCGGCCCGAGAACGACTTCATCTCGGCCGAGACCTACAGCCAGATGTTCACCATGCACGGCACGACCATGATCTTCCTGGTGGCGATGCCGTTGGCAGTGGCGTTCTTCAACCTCATCGTTCCGTTGCAGATCGGCGCTCGGGACGTGGCGTTCCCGCGGCTGAACGCGCTGTCGTATTGGATCTTCCTGTTCGGGGGGATCTTCCTGAACTCCAGCTTCTTGTTCGGTGCTGCACCGAACACGAGTTGGGTGGCATACGCCAACCTCACGTCGAGTCAGTTCTCGCCCGGACACAATGTGGATTTCTGGCTGCTGGGCCTGTCGATCCTGGGTGTCAGCTCGATCATTGGGGGCGTCAACTTCATCACGACCATCATCAATCTTCGGGCGCCCGGCATGAAGCTCATGCGCATGCCCCTGTTCACATGGATGACTCTCGTTACCAGCTTCATCCTCGTGACCGCCCTCCCTGTGTTGGCCGTGGCGCTGATCCTGCTCGCGTTCGACCGTTTCTTCGGCGCCAACTTCTACGCACCGAGCGCAGGTGGAGACCCGATTCTTTGGCAGCACCTGTTCTGGATCTTCGGGCACCCCGAAGTCTACATCCTGATTCTTCCGTCGTTCGGTGTGATCTCCGATGTGATCCCGACGTTTTCGCGGAAACCGCTGTTCGGGTATCCCATCGTCGTCTACGCAGGCATCCTGATCGGATTCCTCGGATGGGGGGTGTGGAGTCACCACATGTTCACGGTGGGTCTCGGCCCGATCGCCGACGCATTCTTCGTGGCGAGCACGATGATCATCGCCATCCCGACGGGCGTGAAGATCTTCAATTGGATCGCCACGATGTGGGGTGGCCAGATCCGGTTCACCACCTCGATGCTTTACGCCATCGGCCTACTCGCGATCTTCACGCTGGGCGGGCTGTCGGGCATCATGCACGCGTCGGCCCCCATCGATCTTCAGCAGCACGACACATACTTCGTGGTGGCGCATTTCCACTACGTGGTGGCCGGTGGCGTGATGATGGGCTTGTTCTCTGGGCTCTATTACTGGTTCCCGAAGATCACCGGTCGCTTCATGGACGAACGACTGGGCAAGATCAACTTCTGGACGTACTTCATCGGCTTCAACCTGACTTTCTTCCCGATGCACATCAGTGGGCTCCTCGGGATGCCGCGGAGGACGTGGACGTACTCCGCCGACCTCAACGTCGCATTGCCCAACATGGTCTCGACCGTCGGCGCGTTCATCTTCGCCCTGAGCGCGCTGATCCTAGTGTACACGATCATCAAGAGCGCCATCTCAGGGGAGAAGGCCGGGCCCAACCCCTGGAACGCATCGACGCTCGAGTGGTCCATCCCGTCGCCTCCACCGCACTACAATTTCGGCGAGATACCCACGGTGAGGAGCCGCGAACCGCTCTGGCGGGAAGACGAGCGGCGGGAGATCGAGGCGGTGACGCTCAAGGTGCCCGACGTGGAGCCGGTGATGCCGAACTCCTCGTACATGCCGATCCTGTTGGCCTTTGGAGTGGCCCTCACGTGGGGACTGGTGATGACCGGGAGGTGGTGGGCTCCGCTCATCGCACTCGCTTATGTAGGCGTGTGTGTCTTCGTGTGGGCGTTTGAAGACCCCTTCGCGAGGAAGGGGGCGTAATGTCGGAGACGGCGGTGACTGCAGTGGTTCACGACCACGGCCCGGCCTCCACGGGGCTACCCACTTGGAAGGTCGGGTTCTGGACGTTCCTGGGGTCCGAGTGCCTGTTCTTCGCGTCGCTGATCTCCACGTACATGGTGTTCAAGGGTGCGAGCACGACCGGGCCGTTCCCTGAGGAGATCTTGAACATCCCGCTCACCAGCCTCAGCACGTTCGTGTTGCTCATGAGCTCCCTCGCCATGGTGCTCGCGCTGGACGGTGTACAGCGCGGCAAGAGGAAACTCGCCTCGTTCTGGCTAGCCATGGTGATCGTGCTGGGCGGCACGTTCCTGGGCTTCCAGGTCTATGAGTTCAACCACTTCGTTCACGAGGGCCTGACGATCAGCCGGAACGTATTCGGCTCGTCCTTCTTCGTGCTCACGGGTTTCCACGGCGCGCACGTAACGGTCGGGATCATCTGGCTGACCGTGCTGTTCATCATGTCTTTGCGTGGAAAGCTCGCTCCGGGGGACGCGCTCAAAGTGGAGATCGCGGGGTTGTACTGGCACTTCGTGGACATTGTCTGGATCATCATCTTCACTCTGGTCTACCTGCTCCAGTAGAGTCGAGGAGTCACATGGAATGAGTACTTCGGAGATCGTTGCAGAGGCCCAGACCCGCGAACAGGCGGGGCACGCCTCCGTTGGGTTCTACTGGACTATCGCGGGGATCCTCGGCGTGATCACAGCCGTAGAGGTGGCCGTGTTCTACATCGACGCACTCGAGCCCGCGCTGGTCCCAATCCTCCTCACGCTATCGGCCGTGAAGTTTGCGATGGTGGTGATGTTCTTCATGCATTTGAAGTTCGACAGCAAGGTCTTCACGGGCGTATTCGTGGCGGGGCTGTCGATCGGCACCTTCGTGGTCGTCGCCCTCGTGGTGCTCTACCAATTTCTGCCTAGGTTGGAGGGGTAGACGCAGGTCGACTTCGAGGAGATTCGGGATGAACTTGACTCGTCATGCACCCACGATCACGTTTTTGGTGCTCACCGCGCTTTCCCTCCCCATGTTCGCCGCAGCCTCCGCCCAGGCGCCCGTTTTCGTTCCTGAAGGCGCCCCCGCTCGTATCCATCCCCTTCCACCCCTTCGCCAACAGGCTGAGGAGATCCGGGAGTGGAATCGCATCCGCTTGGAGACGGTGCTTCCCGGACTCATGCGCGAGTACGGGGTCGACATGTGGGTGCTGTCCATGCGTGAGTACGCGGAAGATCCCGTCTTCTGGTCCTTCAAGGACGCAACGACCTTCGCCGCGCGGCGCCGCTCGATTTACGTCTTCTTCGACCGGGGCCCGGAGGACGGCGTGGAGCGCCTGGCCCTCGGGGGCACCAGTCAGGGAGGGCTCTTCCAGGCCTTCCAGTCGACCCGCCCTGCGGATCCGGCCGCCAGCGGCCGCTCCGCGGGGGAGTTGGTGGGAAACGAGCAGTGGCGACTCTTCCGTGAGCTGGTGGAGGATCGCGACCCCGGGCGTATCGCGCTGAACATCGACGGGGTGCAGGCGTTCAGCGACGGCCTACACTCCGGCGAGCGCGAGTTGCTGGAGCAGGCGCTCGGGCCGGTCTACCGGGACCGCGTGGTCCGTGAGCCCCGTCTGGCGATGAACTTCATCGGACTCCGCATCCCGGAGATGATGCCGCGCTACCGTAAGATCGAGGAGACGGTCCACGCGATCATCGGTCAGGCCTTGAGCAACGTGGTCATAGAGCCGGGCGCTACCACAACCGATGATGTGCGCTGGTGGCTCCGCGAAAAGGTCCAGGACCTGGGCATGACGGTCTGGTTCCACCCGTCCGTGGGAATCATGGGGCGGCCGGGCGGCGTGGATAGCGCGTCCGGTGTCATTCAGAGGGGCGATGTCCTGTGGACCGACTTCGGCGTAATCGCCCTCGGCCTCAAGACCGACACCCAGCACCTGGGCTACGTCCTTCTCGAAGGCGAGACGGAGCCTCCGGCCGGAGTCCGGCAATGCCTTGCCAACTCGAACCGCCTCCAGGACATCCTCCTCGAGAACATGGAGCCTGGCCTCTCCGGCAACCAGATCCTCTCCGACGCGCTCTCACAGATGCGCGCGGAAGGGATCAACGGGAGCATCTATACCCACCCCATCGGAGACCACGGACATGGGGCAGGGCCTCTCATCGGTCGGTGGGACGAGCAGAAGCGCGTCGGCGGCCGCGGAGACCCCATTCTCCTACCCTCCACCTGGCACTCGATCGAGCTTCAGTCGACCAATCCCGTCCCGGAGTTTGGTGAGGGTCAGACGGTGAGTTGCAGGCAGGAGGAAGAGGCGTATGTGGACGAATCGGGCGCACGGCACTGGGTGTACCGCCGGCAGTCGCGCTTTCATCTGATCTGGTGATCGAACAGCCCTTCGACGCTCAGGTAGCGCTCCCCGCTGTCGCACAACATGCAGACGATCAGCTTTCCCTCGTTCCGGGGGAGGCGGGATAGGCGCAGCGCCGCGTGTACGCTGGCCCCCGAGGAAATCCCGACGAGAATCCCCTCGAGGCGCGCCAACTCCCGGCAGGTGGCGAAGGCCTCTTCCTCCGACACGAGCTGGATATCGTCGATCCACTCCCGCTCGACGACGCCCGGCATGAACCCGGGAGCGGTGCCCATCATGCGGTGCGGCGCGAACTTGCCTTCCGAGACGAAGGGCGCTTCGCGTGGCTCGACCCCGACGACATGGAGATCGCTCTTGAGAGGCTTCAGCGCCTTGGAGACCCCGCAGAGCGTGCCACCCGTGCCAAGGGGCGCGACGAAGATATCCACCCGACCCTCGGTATCCTCCCAGATCTCCGGACCGGTGGTCTCGATGTGGGCGTGCGGATTGTCGGGGTTGTCGTGCTGCCCCACGTAGAACGACCCGGCGAGCTCCGCGTGCAACTCCAACGCCTTCGCCTTGGCGCCCTTGGTTCCCAACTCTTTGGGCGTCAGGACCACTTCCGCACCCAACGCGCGCAGCACGCGGCGCCTTTCCAGACTCTGAATCTCCGACATGCACAGGAGCACCCGGTAACCGCGCATGCGTCCGATATAGGCGAGCGCCATTCCCGTGTTGCCCGATGTAGCTTCGATGAGGGTGATGCCCGGCTGGATGTCGCCCCGCTCCTCGGCGCATCGGATCATCGAGAGCACCGGCCGGTCCTTGATGGCGATCGGATTGAAGAATTCGCACTTGCCCAGGATGCGGGCCGAACCCCGCTCGTTGATCCGGTCGAGCGCCAGGAGTGGGGTCTTGCCGATGAGGTCCACGACGGAGGAGGCGTAGTTCATAGAATCAAGTCGGCGAAGCCGACCCCGCATGGTCGCCAAGTTGCCGCGCGAGCGCTACACTGTGGCGCATGAGCCTGATTGCATTTCACCGCTTCCTCATCGGCTCCGCAATAGTGTTCTGCGGGGGATTCGCCGCCTGGGAGTTCCGCGCCTATTCGGCGAGCGGCGATACTCGGACGCTCGTCCTAGGGGTCGTCTTCGTGTTCCTGACGCTCGGGCTCATCTACTACCTCTGGCGTCTACGGCGGTTCTTGGGATACGACGACCGGTGAGAGCCCCAAGCGGGGCTCCCACCGATCCACCGTGCTCGAAAGAATCGTGTTCTCGGGCGAGCCTCACGAGGGCCACAACCATCCGAACGTACCGGCAGTCAGGAGCGCGTAGACGAGTCCGTCGAACGTATTCTTGATGGTCGAGCTCCACTTCATCTTGTACCAGATGGAGTTCTGCCACCCTGCCACCACATAGCAGGCGAACGCGGTCACGCCCACGAAGCGGAAGACGTCCAAGTAGTCGCCGCCCGCGCCCAGCGCGCGGCTGGCCACATAGGCCGCGATGATTCCGACGATGACACTGTACGTGAACCACTGTGCGAGGCTGCCGCCCATTTTGGCCGGCCCGTTGGGTTGGACGACCATGACTGCCACGGGGCCCTTGGTCGCCTTATCGATGTACTCCTGTTCGCCCGTGGCCTTCATGCTTTCAGCCCAGGGCATGACGTAATCGCCGGGCGGGATGTTGAGCGCACGAAGTGCATCCATCGCTTGATCCTCGCCGGGCAACTTCGCGAAGTCGCCCCCGTGGTAGTTCAGCACTACGTGCATGATCGAGCTGGCTATGAACACGAACACAGACGAGACGAGGATGGGGATCCACAGCGACGTCAATGAGATCATGTCACTCTCCTGGCAGGGGCCCGTGGGTCAGGCGGGGTTCCGGATGGGCCAAGCGTGATGTAGGGAAGTTCCGACAGTATTCCGGCGGAGTGGCAGAATGTCCAGTGATTTGGTGGGGGCAGCCGCTCTACTGCCGTAGCGCCCCGAAGACGCCCGGCATCTCGAGCAGTCGGAACGAGAAGAACCAGAACGTGCGATCGTCGCTGGCTTGGAGGTTGATCCCGCCACCGACGAAGATCAAGTCGCCGAGCGACAGCGTCGCGGCCAGGCCGATCTCGACGCTCTCATCCTCTACGAAGTCGAGCGTGGTCGTGGAGAGCCCGAACCCGAGATGACTGAAGATGCTGGTGCCGACCCCGCGCTCGTCGTCCCCCGGCCATCCCCTGTAGCGTAGCGTCCACGTGATGATCGGGTTGGGCTCGAACTTGGACTCCCCCTGTCGCTGGACGAACGCGAGCGAAGCGGAGGTAGCGCCCGAGAGTCCGTACGACTGAATCAGGAGATCGTCGGTCCACTCGAGCAGTACCTCATCGTCCTGCAGAAGCTCATACGTCAGGACGATGCGTTGTCCGGGCTCTCGGCCCCCGGCGATGGTCATCAGGTCGAGCCGAGTGTCCAACCCTGACGAGAAGCCGCGGGCGGTGAGACCGGGTGGTAGGGCGAGCGGCACGTTGATCGCATCGTTCGTTCGCAAGCGCTCCAACAAGACGAGCGTGGAGCTGCGGACGTCCTGAAGGACGGCGCCCGCCTGGACCAGGCTGTTGGTGAGCTCGTCCAGCAGTCCACCCGTGCTTCCGCGAACGAATGCGGCCGCGTCGTCCGGCGCTCCGCTCAGGATGTCGTCCAACTCCCGGCCTCTCGCCGTCCACCTCTCGGGCCGGAGGGCCTCCAGGGCGTCTTCATCCAGGAATTGGAGCGCTCCCAGGATCTCTTGCATGGCGTCGACGGCGGTCATGCCGGCAGTGGGGGAACGCAGGCTCAGCAATGCCTTGGCGGGTGCCACGTCCCGGAGAAGCCTCAGTCCGAAGGCCTCCAACTCGGAGGTCAGGGAGTCGGCCTGTGCCCTGAGCTCGTTGTCGAGTTGTCGGATCGTGGCATCGAGTTGCGCACCCAAGCCGGACATCCGGGCGGCGATGGCTCCGACGGCGCCGTCCAGCGCCGCGGCGGTCGCCAGAAGCCTCTCGATCTCGGGGAATTGCTCGACGGTCTCCCGTCGCAGGAGCGCGGTGATTTCGCCCCTGGCATCGTTGGTCTCGCGTATGCGAGATGCGAGCGAATCGTACCCGGCGAACGCGCGCTCCTCCTCCTCCGAGATGGCAAAGGCGACTTTTGGGTAGCGCTCGGCGGGCCCGGTCTCGACCTGGTTGTAGCCCGGAAGGAAGATGGGGTTTGGACCGTCGGGCCGTAGCAGGTTCGCTTGGATGCGGGCAGTCACACTCGACGCGTTGAGGCGTCCGTCGAGGTCGCCTCGCAGGGACTCGATCTCCTCTCGCATGATGACCGCCACGGTATCCCATTGGAAGTTCCAGAGGCGCCCCGGGCCTTGTTGGGTTCGGTTCAGAATGTCGTCGACCGTTTGCTGGAGTGAGGCTCGGGCGGTCCCCTCTGCTTCGAGACGACTCCCGATAGCCGCCTCCAACGCATCGAACACTCCGGCGGCAGCCCGGGAGCTTGCCCTGCGCCGAGCAATGAAGTCCTCGACATCTTCGTCTTGGGCCGCCGTCACGAGTTCCTCTAAGGTTGTAGTCACCGCCGAGAGCTGATCGAGGAGTGCCTCGAGTTCGCCGATGCGCCGGGTGATCATCGTCAGGTCGGCACGATGAGCATCGGGGAGCATGATCGCGGTCAGCGTGCGGAGCGCATCCTCATCCACCAAGATGTCGACGCTGCTGTTTACGTCGATCCCGATCGCTGCCGGCGCCGCGGTGATCGTTCGAGTGCCGCCATTGGAACGCTCGCCTCTCTCCAGATAGCGGATCGCTGCCCGGGCCCGGGCAGCATGATCCTGTGCCTCTAGCGATGCGATGGCCCCGTAGGAGAGGCCGGCGGTGAGCCCAAGCAGGATCGAGCAGATCAGGCGCATCAGCAGGCGCCCTCGACATCGAGGAACGTCTTGTTGATGCGGTAGTCATTTGCGGTGTACTTGACGCCCTTGTTCGGATGACATTCGCAGCCGCATATGACGGCCGCGCACTCGTCGGTGGGGAGTTCGGGCAGGAAGTCGGGCCATTCCTCCTCGGAGGAGACCACCAGGCACTCCCGCCTCGGGACGCCATCGGCCGCCGCCTGTGCCCGCTCCTCGAAATCTTCGTCGGCCTTCCACCCCTGAACGTAGATGTAGCAATAGTCCGGCTGCATAGCGGTCTCCACGGTCGTTCATGATGTCTGGGGGGGGCGGCCTTCGGGCTCGGGAAGGGCCGGTGAAAGCGTATGTGCGCGTGTTCGGGTGCGCAAGAAAACAGACCGTAACGACCCCGAAAAAAGTTCTCCTTGGGCGAAAGTATGTTTGACACGCCTCCGTTCTGATGAGCGCACCAGGGTCGATCACCGTCCCCGTGTTACCAGCCCAAAGCGTTTGTTTGCGGGGAATTCGTCCGGTTCGCCCTGCCTCGTGGCTCGTTTTGGGCCCGGACCATGCTGGAAACGACCTAGAGCTCGTGGATCGGTAGGAGGAAGACATGACGATTAGCCCTAGAGTGCGCACCGGGGGACAGGTGGCGTTCTTCACCATTCTGCTCGGAGTGGCGGGATGTGGGTCGGAGAGCGGCACGCCGATGGGTCCGGGGGACGAGGTTCAACCGCCAGGCCCGGTAAGCACACTCCCCTTTACGCTGGAAGCTCTGCGCACCGGGAACATCGACAAGATTCTCCACTGCTCCGGGCCCCTATGGAATCCGGAGGAGCACGACGGATATCTGGCCGCCCTTCCGGCTGAGACGCGCCCCTTGATGGTCCGCTTCGGCACGAGTCTCAGCCCGACCGAACGCTTCACTTCGGAAGAGAAGCTCGACATGATCCGGGCGACGTTGAAGAGGTATCCGCTCGAAGTTCCGCACCTGACGATCACGTTTACGAAGAAACTCCTGGACGGAACTCCGGTCGGCCTCGACCAGGAGACCGCCGCGGGGGATTTCGACGACCTCATCATCGCCATCGCGGAGATCGCCCGGGACACCGAGGGCCCCTTCTTCGTTCGCGTGGCGGCCGAGTTCAATGGCTTCTGGAACGCCTATTCCCCGGACTACTTCCCGGACGCCTTCCGCCGGATCGTGGATCTGTTCCGCTCGGTCGGTGCGAACAATGCAATCTTCAACTGGAACTACAAGGCGTGGCAGGGCGATCCCGTCCCCTACATGGCCTACTATCCCGGAGACGACTACGTCGATTGGTGGAGCATCGACCTCTTCACTTCCGATCTAGAGGTCCCGGCGGTGCAGGCCAAAGTCGAGACGTTTCTGGCGGACGCCGCGGCTCGCGGGAAGCCGGTCATCATCCCCGAATCCGCTCCCAACGGCCAGGACATGGAGAACCCCGCAACGTGGGACCGTTGGTTCGCTCCCTACTTCGAACTGGTGCGTTCAGATCCGAACATCAAGGGGTTTTGCTACAGCAACCGTGACTTCGCGAAGAACGATGTGACGCTGACCGAGTGGGGAAACCTGCGCATCGATCAGTCGGCGGCGCTTCTTCCCAAATACATCCAGGAGCTTGCGAGACCGGAATACCAGCATCAGGTCACCGGGGGGTGAGGAGGGTGGGCGGTGCAAGGATTCGACGGGTTGGTGTTGTCACCACCCCGGTTGGCTCCACAAGGGTGGTAGGCGGTTGTTAAGAAGCTGAACTCTTTCCATCTCCGAATTGCTCAGTGACAAACTGCGTATCGGCTGGCGCGAGCGGCATCTCTGCGAGCTCGCTCTCTCGCACCCAGCGTATCTCGGGATGCTCGACGCACTGTGGATCTCCAACGATGGTTGTTGGAACGAAATGAATGACGAAGGCCGAGTCGGAATCCTGTGCGCTAAACAGAGGCTCGGCTATCTCAGAGACCGTCACTCCCAGCTCCTCCCGCAGCTCGCGGTCCAAGGCCTCAAGGAAGCTCTCTCCAGGGCGAACCTTTCCGCCTGGGAACTCCCAAAGCCCTCCGTGTCGCTTTCCAGCGGGTCGCAGAGCGACGAGGTAACAGTCGGCGCGACTAACTATCGCAGCTACTACCGGCACTGGCTTGAACACCTCAGGACGCCTTTTTCCCCCTCAGGAACTGATTGTATCGGACGGCAAGACGATCGCGTGACGGTTGGTGCTCCTTGCTACGCGGGACCAGGATCATCGTCTGGTGCAGTTCCTGGATGCTGTGCACTAGCGTGGGGCCGTCAATTTCCGCCAAGAGATCCGGCCGTACTTGGAGCACGTAATCCGGTCGTACGCCGAGAAAGCCTCTGTCGAAGGCCGCATGGTGAAACTTACAGAGAGAAAGCCCGTTCTCGACCAGGGGTTGGCCCTCAAGGTCTGAGTCCGGGATGATATGGGCGGCGTCGAGTAGCTCCTCGTGCTTGAAGCGGCAGAAGGAGCATTGACTCCGGTAAGCTGCGAGCACACGCTCCCGAAACGTTCGTTGATGGAGTCGCTGGCGGACAACTGCGGTCACATAACGCCTCCGACCCTCTGCCGATTCGTGCACCTCCATCGTAGCTGGGGTTTGATCACGGTTGAGCCCGATGTGGTTCGCATCGTCAACAGCCACTGTAAAGGCGAGGTTGGCCGGGTCGTCTCCGATCACGAAGACGGGCCACGTAGCCAGGTACTTTCCTGGCACAACCCCAAGGAAGTAGACCAGCGGGAGCCGACGCTCCAGCGCGAGGCGAACACCGACGTTATCGCGGTGCAAGGGATCTGATCCCCGGTACCGGTATCGGAGAAAATCCGGCCCGAGTGAGTCGTCATATGGCCCGGTCGGTGCTGTAGTAATGGAGAGAGGTACTTCCTGGAGAACGGCGGGCTTGAATATGCCCTGGGGCCCGAGAAGCGGTACCCGTTTACCGTCCAACGCGAATCCCTGGGCCAGCGTTGTCCGAGGCAGAACGTCCCCGAACTCGGCGACGCGGTCGGCCAACCAATCGAAGGCCGCACCTCGTACTCGCGCATCGTGCAGCCTATCAAACACGTTCAACTAGGTCCCATTGCGCAAATCACCACGAGTCCCCCCCCCTACCGCTCCCACCAAAGCACGGGCCGTTCCTTCGGATGATTCCCTATCTGATTGAGTGTCAACGCATCGTATAGCCGCCCATTCGCCATCACCATGTTCACGGTCTCGGTGTTGCGGATATCCTCCAGGGGGTTGAAGTCGAGCACGATGAGGTCGGCCAGCTTGCCTTCTTCGATCGAGCCCAGGTCTTGGTCCAGTCCCAGGTACTTGGCCCCGTTGATGGTGGCCACCTTGAGGGTCTCCACCTCGGTCATGCCGCCCTGATAGAAGCTCCAGAGCTCCCAGTGCGCGCCCAGTCCCTGCATCTGGCCGTGGGCGCCCAGGTTTACGAGGCCTCCGGCGTCTTGGATGGCTTTGGCTCCCTCGGCGATCAGCACGTGGTTGAAGTCGTCGTCTCCGGCCGCCATGATGCGGCGCCTCGAGCGCGGGTCCACCACGTCTCTCGGGACGAAGGTGAGCAGGCGCTCGTTCTCCCACACGTTGGTGCGCTCGTACCAGTAGTACTCACCGGACAGGCCTCCGTACCCTACCACTAGAGTGGGCGTGTAGCCCGACCCGCTCCGGCCGAACAGCTGTGCCACGTCGTTGTAGACCACGGACACGGGCAGCGAGTGCTCCACGCCCGTGTGGCCGTCCTGCACCATCGAAATGTTCGAGTAGAGCAGGGAGCCCCCTTCGGGTACCACCATCATCCTGAGCTTGCGCGCCGCCTTGATGATCATCTGGCGGGCGTCCCTCCGGCGCTGGTTGTAACTCTTCACGCTGAACGCGCCTACCGCCTTCATGCGCTTCAGGTGCTTCTCTGCGCTGTCGTAATCGTCCACGACCGCCTTGAAGGTGCCTTCGGCTCCATAGAGGATCGTGCCGGTGGAAAAGAGCCGGGGCCCCAGCTTGAGGCCGGCCCGGATCATCTCGGAGTTGGTGAACACCATCTCGGTGTTGTTCGACGGATCGTGCGACGTGGTCACGCCGAACGCCAGGTTGGCCAGGAAGGCCCAGTTGGCCTGCGCGGTGATCCCGCCGCTCTCGCTCCCAACGTGCGCGTGGACGTCGACGATGCCCGGCATGATGGTCTTGCCGGTGGCGTCCACCACATAGGCACCTTCGGGCACGGCGACGTCGCGCCGAGCTCCCACGGCGGTGATGCGGTTGCCTTCCACGATCACGGTTCCGTCTTCGATCACGCCTCCGTCCTCACCCGAGCCCTCCGCCAGGGTGATAATGCGGGCTCCCTGGAACGCCACGGTTCCGGTAGGCACGTCGGACGCCTGGCGGAAGCCGATCTGGACGCCGGCCGCTTCGGGCTCCGCCGTCTCGGGCGCGCCACCCTGCACGAACGCGAACGTCTCGGTCAGGTCCCTCGTGAAGTACTCGGGGCCCAGTGCCCAGTGGAGCGAGCCGCTGTCTCCCGACCAGTGCAGGTAGCGCCCGGCATTCTCGGACACACGGGCCACCGGGAATCCCTTGGCGGTGGGCGACAGCGTTACCGTGCGGCCCGAGCGGGGGAACGCGGCGAGGTAGGCCCTGAACCGCTCGGTGAACGCGACCCACTTGCCGTCGGGTGAAGGTACGATCTGGGTGGCGTTCTTCGACTCGAAGTGGACCACCTCGTCGGTGCCGTCCAGATCGAGGCTCACGAGCCGGCGCTTGCCGTCTGCAAAGTCGTTCACGTAGATGCGCTCGCCCGTGTGATCGAACGCGGGCTGACTGCCGCTACGCCGCACGCGCTCGGGCTCGGCCGAGCCGTCCACGGGCACCACGAACACACCGCGGTTCTCGCCGTGCGTGATCCCCCGGCTGAAGTCTCCGCCGACGCTCGAATAGACCAGCATCGTGCCGTCGGGCGAGAACGAGGGCGTGGTGTAGTGACCCATCGTGTTCACCACATCGCGGCCACCCGTGCCGTCGTTCCGCATGACGCGGATACGCCCTTTGCCGGCGTCGCTCCACGTGCCGTACGCGATGAAGCGGCTGTCCGGGGAGAACGCGGGTGCGAACTCGATCACATCGTCCCGTGTGAGGCGCCGCGGCGTGCCGTTGGGCATCTCCTTGATGTAGAGGCTGCCCAGCGCCGAGTAGACCACGAAGCGACCGTCCGGCGACGTCGTCACCTGGCGGAGCATCTTCACGTCGAACTCGGCGGGCGCGACCTCTTGCTGGAAACGTAGGGCCTGATAGATGGTTTGATCGACCCGGGCCGTGAACGGGATCTCGGTAGCATCGCCCGAGGTGGAGTCCACTTTCCAGATCTTCCCCCGGGCCCAGATCACGATCGCGCTGCCGTCGGGCATCCAGGAGTACTGGGTGTAAACGCCGTGAATCGCCCAGGCCTCCTGCATGTCGCGCTCGAGGCCGGAGAACAGAGGCCACGCCTCGCCGGTCGCCAAGTCCTTGAGGAAGAGCACCGTGTTGAGCCGCACCCTCCGGATGAACGC
>BTRA01000071.1:0-15986 GCA_036986155.1 Gemmatimonadota bacterium
TCGGGAAGGTGATGAACTACTCAGAAGCTGCTCGATGAAGTCCCGGCCCGCCTCGAGAATCTTCGCCGCGGCGTTGCTTTCGGCTACGCTTCTGCCGTACTCCGGCCCGGGCATCTGCACCATGCTGGGACGGATGGGGGAGGATGTCCACGGGATGACCATGACGGCTTCCACCTCCGGCCCCGTACTCGAGGCCCCCGGTTCGATGACTGAGTGCTGTTCGATCGACGGCTGCGGTGTACCACAGGCCGGGCCCGCCGCCTTTGCGATCCGGCTGCCGGCCGATCACCGTGTCCGGGAGATCGCTCCGTACTCCGCACAACCCTCCCCTCCCCAGACATCTCCCCACCCTCTGACCCAACCTCCTCGAGCGTAGTTCCTCTCTACAGCTCTGGATACCGCTCGGCGGACCGCCGCCGTGCACACCAATCGACGCCGCCTTTGTGTGGTGCAAGGGGAGAACACGATCGTGAGACACACCAAGTACCTGATTCTCGCCGCCGTTCAGATGGTGGTCGCACAGGGTGGGGCGGCTCAAACCCCCATCTTCGAGGCACCCGGTCTGCGCCACTTCGTCTTGGAGGTGCTCGCGAGCAATGCGAGCCTTCAGGCCCAGCAGGCTCGCCTGGGGGCAGCCACGCACCGAATCGATCCGGCCGGAGCGCTCCCGGATCCTACGCTGTCGCTGAGTATGGTGTCGGTTCCGGCACCCTCCTTCGACTTTGCCGCCGAAGCGATGACTCAGATCGGCTTCGGTATCGCACAAACCTTTCCCTACCCGGGCAAGCGAAGCGCCGCCACATCCGTCGCCCGAGCCGATAGCGCCTTGGCCTTTCGGCTCGTCGAGGATCGAGAGGCACGTCTCGTATCCACGGCGGCGAAGGCCTACTACGACCTCTCGTTCGCCCGTACGTCAGTCGAAGTGTGGAGGGCGCGGGCTGACCTGGCGGAGCAGACGGTCACGGTAACCGACGCCCGTTATCGGAGCGGTGCCGCACCTCAGACCGACGCCCTGCGGGCACGCCTGGCACGCGCCAGGCTACAGGAACGACTCTCAGGCCTGGAGGCGACGGTCACTGGGGCCGAGGAGATGGCCAACGCGCTCTTGGGCGGTATGCGCTCCTCCGTAGAGGCCCCTCTTCTATTGGATAGGGATGGGAAGCCCACGCTCAATCTGGGAGATGCCGATATTCCCGAAATCGCCATCGCGGACGATCGACTCCTCGACAGCCCCTCCCTCAGGGTGGCCTCAGCCTCAGTGGATCGAGCGACCCGGCGGGCCCGGGTCTTTCAGATCGCGGGGCGCCCCGACTTCATGACCTCGGTTCAGACCGGTCTGCGTCTCGGCGGACGAGAGCCGTTCGTCACTGTGCGGGTCGGCATACCGCTGCCGCTTTGGTCAGGTCGCAAGCAGACGCCGGAGACCGAAGCCGCTCTGTTGGACATGAATGCTGCCGAGAAGGACTACGAGGACCTTCTTGCACGCCTTACCGGCGCGGTGCGAGCGCACCAGGCCGACCTCGATGCCCTGAGGCAGCGGGCCGATCAGGCCGCTACCCAGATCATCCCCCTCGCCAGCGCCGCATCGGTTTCGGCTCTCCAGCGTTATCGCGTCGGAGAGGTCGAGTTCACCGGGGTCCTCGAGTCGCAAGACGAACTGTTTCGAGCTCAACTCGATCTTGCGCGACTCGTCTCCCAGTACGGGACCCGGCGTGCCGAGTTGGCGGCGCTGACCGGAGAGGAGTGGTACCGATGATCACGCGAACGACGACCGTTCTGGCTGCGGCCCTGCTGCTGGCCGGCTGTTCGGGAGGTGGAAAAAAGGAAGACCAGGCCGCCCAGCCGGTGGCGGCCGCCATGGATGGCGCGGATATGGGCGGAATGCCGATGGGTGCAGGTCCCATGCGGATCACAGCGAGACAGGCCTCCCTCGCAGGGGTGAGCTACGCAATCGCCCGCAACGCCGAGCTGAACCGAACCGTCCGGGCGGTGGCGACCGTGGTGCCCGACGAGAGCCGCATGGGCATCGTCAACGCGCGCGTCAGCGGATGGATCGAGCGACTCTACGCGAACGAAACGGGACGCCACGTCGAGGTCGGCGAGGCCCTCTTCGAGCTATACGCACCCGATTTGATCACCGCGCAGGAGGAGTTGCTCCTCGCTGTGAAGCTGAGCGAGGTTCCGGGTGCCGGAGGAATGGTCGAGGCTGCCCGCCGCCGATTGGCGCTCTGGGGTATCTCCGACTCCCTGGTCACTGAGATCGAGCGCGTTGGAGAGGTTCGCCGTACGCTGACGATCTTCTCGCCCTTCACGGGCCACATTCTGGAAAAGAGCGTCATCGAAGGCCAGCATGTCGCGGCGGGCGAGTCCCTATACCGGATAGCGGACCTATCCAACCTGTGGATCGAACCGGAGATCTTCGAGCAGGACATCAACCTGTTGGCGACCGGCCAACCGGTTGAGATCGTCCTCGAAGCCATCCCGGGGCGCCGGTACCGGGGAAGAGTCACGTTCATCTATCCGACACTGGACCCCGACACACGGACGCTACGCGTGCGCGTCGAGGTGTCGAACCCCGGCCGTGAGATTCGACCGATGATGTACGCCACGGTGCTCATCCGAACCCACTCGCCCCGCGGGACGATCGTCCCACTCACGTCCGTACTTCCAGCCGGTGATCGGGATCTCGCCTTCGTGGTTCGGGGAGATGGCGTCCAGCCCGTGGAAGTCACGGTCGGACTTTGGGGAGATTCTACCGTGCTCGTGACCGACGGACTGACGCCGGGAGACACGGTGGTGGCTTCGGCGACCTTCCTCTTCGACTCGGAATCCAATCTGGCCGCGGCGCTGGAGGGCATCATGCTCGATATGGGTATGGGCCTGGACATGGGCGGGATGAACATGGGCGGCATGGACATGGGAAGCGACTCGACGGGGGCCCCCATGGACATGGAGAACAGGCCATGATCCACAGGGTCATCCAGACATCGGTCCGCTGGCGCGGACTCACGGTGCTGGCAATGGTCGGGATCCTGGCCGCGGGCGTTCAGATTATCCGGACCATGCCCGTGGACGCCATCCCCGACCTCTCAGACATCCAGGTGATCGTCTTCACCGAATACCCGGGGCAGGCACCACAGGTGGTCGAGGACCAGGTGACCTACCCTCTTGTTACCGCGCTCCTGGCCGTTCCCGAGGCCGAAGTCGTCCGTGGCCAGTCCATGTTCGGTCTCTCCTTCGTGTACGTGTTGTTCGAGGAGGGCACCGACCTTTACTGGGCTCGCAGCCGCGTGCTCGAATACCTCAATTCCGCGTCCGCTGAGCTGCCAGGAGGCGTTCGGCCCCAATTGGGCCCCGACGCCACAGGCGTCGGCTGGGTCTTCCAGTACGCTCTGGTCGGCGACGGGTACAGCCTGGACGAGCTCCGGTCCCTCCAGGATTGGCGCATCCGCTTCGAGCTGCAAAGCGTCCCGGGGGTGTCCGAGGTGGCCAGCGTCGGAGGCTTCGTTCGGCAGTACCAGGTCATCCTGGACCCAGCTAGGCTCCTGGCATTCGGAGTCGACGCGAACGATGTGATCCGAACCATCCGGACATCCAATCGGGACGTGGGGGGCCGGACGATCGAGATCGCCGGAGGTGATTACATGGTCCGCGGTCTCGGGTACCTCCGGGGAGTGGGAGACATTGCCGGGTTGACCATAGGCTTGGGGCGAACCGGAACCCCGGTCCGGGTTCGCGATGTCGCGAACGTCACGATAGGGCCAGACATGCGGTTGGGGCTGGTCGAGCGGAACGGACGGGGTGAAGCCGTCGGGGGCGTGGTCATCATGCGGTACGGCGAGAACGCCCTCGAGGTGATCGACGCCGTAAAGGAGAGGATCGAAGAGGTCGAAGCTGGCCTGCCGCCCGGAGTGCGCATCGTCACGACGTACGACCGCTCCGCCCTCATCCAGCGGGCTACGGGCACGCTGACGCGGACCCTCGTGGAAGAGTCGATCATCGTGGCCCTCGTGTGCCTGGTCTTCTTGCTGCACGCTCGTAGCGCCGTCGTGGCGATCGCCATACTTCCGCTCGGAATCGTGCTCACTCTGGCGGGAATCCGTGTCCTAGGCGTGAACGCGAACATCATGTCGCTCGGCGGAATCGCCATCGCGATCGGGGCGATGATCGATGCCGCCATCGTCATGATCGAGAACATGCACAAGCACATCGAAAGGGACCCGGCACGCTCGCGTTGGGATGTGGTGATCGAGTCGACCAGGGAAGTCGGCCCGGCGCTCTTCGTGTCGCTTCTCATCATCACACTATCCTTCGCACCGCTCTTCGCGTTGCAGGCGGAGGAGGGCCGCCTGTTCAAGCCGCTGGCCTTGACCAAGACGTTGGCCATGGCCTCGGCCGCCCTCCTGTCCATCACCGCGGTTCCAGTCCTCATGGGACTCTTCATCCGCGGTCACATCCGACCGGAGTCGGAGAACCCGATCAGTCGATTCGTCATCTGGATTTACCGGCCCGTCCTCAATTGGGCCCTCTCGCATCGGAGGACGGTATTGCTGGCCTCCTTCGTCGTGGTGGGGGGGACCCTGTGGCCGCTTACCCGCCTCGGCAGTGAGTTCATGCCCCCTCTGGACGAGGGCTCGCTCATGTACATGCCGAACTCGATTCCGGGAATCTCCATAGCGCAGCAGCGGCGCCTCCTCCAGCGTCAGGACAGCATCCTCATGACCTTCCCTGAGGTGGAATCCGTGTGGGGTAAGGCGGGGCGCGCTGGCTCGGCCACAGATCCGGCTCCGATCTCCATGGTGGAGACCATCGTCAACCTCAAGGACCCGAAGGAGTGGCCCGAGAGGCTCTCGCAAGAGGAGCTGATCGCCAAGATGGACCGGGACCTACGCTTCACCGGGCTGGTCAACAGCTGGACGATGCCCATAAAGAACCGCACGGACATGCTGTCGACTGGAATCAGGACCACCCTGGGTGTAAAAATCTTCGGCCCCGACCTCTCGATCATCCAGTCTGTCGGCGCTGAGATCGAGGAGTTGCTGGCACCCGTCGATGGCACCGCAAGTATCTTCGCTGAGCGGTCCTTCGGCGGTCGCTATCTGGACATCACGCCGGATCGGGAAGCTCTCAGTCGATACGGACTTTCGGTGGGAGACGTGCAGACGGTCGTGGCAACGGCGCTGGGCGGCCATAACGTCACGTCGATCGTCGACGGGCAGGAGCGCTACCCCGTGCAGGTGCGGTACGCGCGGGAGTTCAGAGACGACCCGACCCGTCTGCGCCAAGTTCTGGTGGCCACGCCATCCGGCCCGCAGGTCCCGCTGACCCAACTGGCCAGTGTTGGATTCAGCGCCGGCCCTCCCGTAATCAAGAGTGAGAACGGGCAGTTGGTGGGCATGGTGTTCATCGACGTCCGAGACCGGGACGTCGGGAGTTATGTGAGGGAGGCACGGCGACTGGTGGACGAGCAGGTGGCGCTCCCCGCGGGGTACCGCCTCCAGTGGAGTGGCCAATATGAATCGATCCAGCGGGTGAAGGCCCGGCTCACGGTGGTCGTGCCGATAACCCTGGGCATCATCGCCCTTCTCCTCTACTTCAACTTTCTCAACGTCGTTGAAGTAGGAATCGTCATGCTCTCTCTGCCCTTTGCCCTGGTCGGGGGAGTGTGGCTCATGTGGCTGCTCGACTACAACCTCTCAGTAGCCGTGGCCGTGGGGTTCATCGGGCTCGGAGGCCTGGCGGCCCAGACCGGCGTCGTGATGCTCCTGTATCTGGACCAGGCATGGAAAAAGACCGCGGCCGGCGGGACCGTCAGCGTGGAGCGTCTGATCGCGGCGATCAACGACGGCGCTGTCGCCAGGGTACGGCCGATACTCATGACCGTGGTGGCCATCGTGGCGGGCCTGCTACCGCTCATGTGGGCGCGCGGAACCGGGGCGTCGGTGATACAAAGGATCGCCGCGCCGATGATCGGTGGGATGATCACCTCGACAGTGCTCACGCTGGTGGTGATTCCCGTGCTGTACTACCTGTGGCGGAGAACGGAGGTCGGCCCGAGTTCGTAGCGCTTATCCGGCCGCACGCCTTCGAAGGAGTGCAAAGAACCCACCTCGATCCTCATTCGTGAGGAAGTGTTGGACGAGTAAGCCCAGCGCCACGCCGAAGAAGACATGGGCCACGAGTGTGAGGATGAAGAACTGGGGCCACGCGAAGTTGAAGCCGAACAGCCCGAGCGCGGGGCCCATGGGTGGTAGGGTCATCATTCCGAGTTCGACCACGAGCAACCAGCCGGTCGCCCACAGGAGAGCGGAACGGTAATTCGGTCGCTTCCCCCACACGAATGCGTAGAAGAGCCCAAAGCCCGCGCCGTTCAGGTAATGGACGAGGAGCCCGACGGGCCAATAGGTCCAGAAGTCCGGGCTAGCGCTGGCCATCTTCCCGAACATCACCACCGTGTCACCCGGGAGCCAGCCATTGAGCACCCCCGCCTGTCGGACCGCGTCGAGGGCTAGGGTAGCCACCGCTCCCATCCCGAAACCCACCACGATACGGCGAAAGATGTCCGGGTAGGCTCTACGGGTGTACCATCCGACCGCTGTTAGGGCGACTAGGGCCGGGATCCACACGAACGGGATGTAGAAGCGCGCGAATTCGTGGGCGACGCTCAGAAGCTGAGGCCCCGGTAGGGCGATACCCTTGACGTATTCGGCGTACCCGAACGACAAGGTGATGAGCTGGATCGGCGCCGCCGCTCCGGCGACGAATGCCACTAGAACCAGGATCGCTCGGCGCCGGTCCCACCCGGCCGGCGCGGGCGTCGTCATCGTACCGAGGCGACGATCTGCTCCATCGCTCCCTGCATTTCCGACACGATGTCCTCCAATCCGTCATAGGGCGCGAAGAGATGACGAAGGTCGTGGTAGCGGACCACCGTCTTTCCGTCGGGGCGCTCCATGACCAGCACCTTCAACGGCGCTTCGATGCCGCCGTTCGCATTGGCTTCGATGATCGCCTTCATATAGCGAGGATGGAAGAAGAGGATTTGGCGCATGCCCTTGGTGCGCATGCCCACCAGCCGCAGCATCTGCTGCGGGTTGATCTCTTCTATCACCATCAGGTTCTGTCCCCCGATCGCTTGCTTCAGGAGAGCCACCGTCTCGTCGAACCCATACGAAGAGGGCACAGTGACCAGGAAGTCGGGCGGGGGCGTCATCTGGGCCGCCACGCCCGTGGTTCCGCCTATCGTGAGCAGCAGTGTAGCAAGAGCAGCCCGGCGCGCGGTCCTGAGACCGCGACTCTCCATCGTCGTCGTTCGCATCATCGATTCACTCCTCTTTTCTGCTTCTTATCCTCGTCGTGTGCGCACCGCTCAAACCGCGCAGCACGAAAGCGTCGCGATGTCCTTCTCGAACGTCAGCGCAGCGAGCTTGATCCCTTCCGACAATGTCAAATAGGGGTGCAGCGTCGAGGTCAGGTCGTCGATGGTGAGGCCGAAACGCACGGCCAGCGCAGGTTCCATGATCATCTCCCCGGCCTCGGCGGCCACGATGTGCGCGCCCACGATGCGCCGTGTCGCAGCGTCGGCGACGAGCTTCACGAAGCCGCGGGTATCACGAGCGGCGAGCGCCCTCGGCACATGCTCGAGGCCAAGCTTCGAGACGAGCGGTTCATTTCCCGCCTCGCGAGCCTCCTGCTCGGTGAGGCCGACGGAAGCCACCGCCGGACTCGTGAACGTCACCTTCGGAAGCACCGAGAGGTCGAGCTTCTTCGCTCCGCCGAGCGCGTTTTCCGCTGCAAGGGTCGCGGCGTGGGCGGCCACGTACACGTGCATGGGTCCACCCGTGACATCTCCCGCGGCGTAGACCCTCGGATTGCTGGTCCGGAGCTCATCGTCGACGACGATCTCACCGGAGGGTCCGACTTCCACACCCGCGGTCTCGAGGCCCATCCCGCCCGTGTTCGGTCTACGTCCGGAGGCCACGAGGATCTGGCCGGTCTCGAGCGACGTGGATTCCCCGTCGCCCGCGCGGTAGTGTACCCGGCGCCCCGAGGGAATGCTCTCGACGGATTCCAGGGTCACGTCGGTCACCACCTCGATGCCCTCGTCACGCAGATGGCGCGCCAGCTCCGCACCGACGTCGGGGTCCTCTTTAGACAAGAGGCGTGAGCGCGCGAGGATCGTCACTCGTACGCCGAGGCGCGCATACGCCTGCGCCAACTCCAGCCCCACCGAGCCGGCGCCGAACACGGTAAGCGAACCGGGCAAGTCGTCGACCTCGAAGAGCGCGGTGCTGTCCAGATAGCCGGCCTCGGCCAACCCCGTGACTTCCGGTGCCCAGGGGGACGAGCCCGTCGCGACGACGACGCGCTCGGCGGGCACCGGCGTCCCGTCCGAGAGGAGGACCCGGCCATCCTCGTCCAATACGCCTCGTCCCTCGATGAGCGTGATCTCCGGGTGGGCGCCCAGGACATCCTCATACTTCGCGGTGCGGAGCGCCGCCACGAGGTCGTCCTTCGCGGTCCGAACGTGGTCCCAGTCGACCGGCTCCTCGGACCGCGCCACTCCGTCGAAGCCGTGGTGGGCCCGCGTGTGACGGGCCTCGGCCGCCCGGATCAGAGTCTTGGAGGGAACGCAGCCGACGTTCACACACGTTCCGCCGATCGTCCCCTCGTTCACCATCGTGACACGGGCGCCGAGCTCAACCGCACGAATGGCCGCCGCAAAGCCGGCCGAGCCACCGCCCAGGACCGCGAGGTCGTAGCGGGTGTCGGTCGGCTGTGTCTCTGGACTCATCGACTCACTCCGTCGTTCGATTCACCCGCTTCGTGTTCGTCCCCGTCGCTGTGTTCGCGACTCCCCGCAGGAGCCTCGAGTGGCGCCGACTCCGAGCCGGGCTCAGCCCGCACCGTCCCACGGTAGTCGGTCATGCGTGCCAGCTCTGCGAGAAACTCCTCCGGTGAGGTTTGCGTCGGGTCGAACGTCACGAAGCCTTCGGCGTTCTCGTACGAGAAAGCCGCTTCCTTCACACCCTTCACTCGTTCCACGACCACCCGGGCCGTTGTGGCACAACCGTCTCAGGTCATGCCGGTGACGTCGAGCGCCACCGTGCGGTATGTGCCCATCGTGGTCGCCGCGTCCGCAAGCATCTCCCTACCTGCCATAGCCTCCTGGTCCGTCACCATCTCGTGGTCGGCGGGAATCTGAAGCAAGATCCCGGCGCCGATCACGATGCCGACGGCCGTCCATTCCTTCCAGCTCATGCTCGCGTGCTCCTCTATCTAGATGATGAGCGTCAGCCAACGCGGAGAGGTGGCGACAACCACCGCCACGGCGGTCGAGATCCAAAGCACGACCTTCATACGGCGCCGGACCGCCGGGTCCGCGCACGGCTTGCCCGGCTCACAGGCGGCCTTCTCCTCACGGTCGAGGAGCCAGAAACCCAGGACCAGGAAGAAGGCGGTCGCGCCCAAGAGGTAGGGACTGAACGGCTGGAACCGGGAAAGTCCGGCTCCGGATACTCCCAGCATCACCGCCACGATCGGCCCGGCGCAGCAGAGCGCCGAGCCGGCGGCAGCGACCACGCCGCTCGCTCCCGGAAGTACTGCCTTCATGGAATCGTTCACGTCGTGCTCCTGATGGTCTCATCGTCGGGGCGATGGAGCCCGTAACGGCGCCCCAAGCCTACAACCTACACTATGTACCGTAGTACAGGGCAAGTTCGCCGATTATCGCTCCTCGAGCTCTTCGAGAATGGGACAGTCGCTCGTGGGCTCGCGGGCTTCGCACGCATCGACCAGCCGCTCCAGCGCTCTCTTCATCCGGCGAAGTTCCGTCAACTTCTGCGCGACCTTCGCGAGTTTCTCCCGGGCGCGTGCCTCCACGGTCCCACAGGCGGCGACCTCGTCGACACGAAGCGCGAGCAGCTCGGAGATCTCCTCGAGAGTAAACCCCAACCCCTGCGCACGACGAATGAATCTGAGACGCTCTACGGACTCAGGGGGATAACTTCGATATCCCGAGTCGGTGCGAGGCGGGTCGGCGAGAAGTCCCTTTCGCTCGTAGAAGCGGACGGTTTCACGGCCCACCCCCGCTGCATCGGCCAGTGCACCGATGGTAAGACCGGGGTCAGCAGCCATGCGGGGATACTAATGGCGTATCGAAGTACGGGGTCGAGGAGCAGGGCCAACAGGAAGCCAGACCCGACGGCCCTGTCATCCGTCGTCGCCGTCGGCCTCGATGACCGCACACCGGCACCCAGCCCTCGGGGGGAGCGCACGGTCGAGGCGTTCTAGCGTCTCGAGGAGGGTCGAACGTAGCGTCTGGAGCTGGCTCAACCGTTCTTCTACGTCGGAGAGACGAGCGGAGACCTTGGCGCGCACATGCTCGCATGGCTGGGTGCCCCCCGCGGCGATCTCCAGGGTTTCACGCACATCGCTCAGCTTCATCCCGAGGAGTTGCGCCTTCTTGATGAACCGAAGATCGTCCACCGCCTCCGGCCCGTAATCTCGGTACCCGTTCGACCCCCGTCGGGGAGGCTCCAGCAACCCCTCACGCTCGTAATACCGGATCGTGTCGGGCGTGACTCCCGCGCTCTCCGCGAGCTTTCCAATTCTCACTTCTGCTCTCCCACAGGTTGTTTCGGTCCGGCCAAAAAGCCGGGCCTTGACCTTGGAGTCTACTCCAAGGATTACATTGCATCAAGTCGGAGTGACACGGAGGGTCTGATGACCAACAAACTACAAGTCAATATCGGAGGGATGCACTGCTCCTTCTGCCAAGAGAGCATCCGCCGCGCCTACGCGAACACCGAGGGCATCGCGACGGTGGCCGTCAGCGTGGCGCACGAGGAAGCGCTCATCGAGTACGACGCCGAGCGAATAGACGAAGCACATGTCAAAGATGTGTTGCGCGATCTGGGCTACACCATCCGAGACCCGAACCGCGTGCGGGCCTACGAAGAACAGCAGGCGGAGCTGCGGCGCGAGAAGCGTAGGCTCTTTGCCAACGCGGCGCTCGCCACGGTCGCCATTGTGTTGATGGCGCTGATGTGGTTCGGGATCCGACTCCCGGGAGGTCGAATCCTTCAGGCGGCCATCGCTACGGTCGCCGTCTTCGGAGTGGGCTCACACGTGCTCCGCATGGCGTGGGGAAGCCTGCGGCGGCGGATCTTCAACCAGCACGTCCTACTGTCCGTTGGAGCGTTGGGCGGCTACGCGGCGGGGATGCTGGGATTCGTCGCTCCTGCCTTTCCCGCGGACTTCTTCGTGGCCGCGACCTTTCTCATGACCTACCACATTCTGAGTGGCTACGTCTCCACCACCGTCCGGGCTCGCAGCCAGGAGGCCGTGCGCAAGCTGCTGGACCTCCAGCCGGACACTGCCCGCGTGGTACGGGACGGCGTCGAGACCGAGGTCGCAATCGAAGAGATCCGGGTCGGCGAACGCGTTCGCGTTCGCCCGGGCGAGCGCATTCCGGTGGATGGGAAGGTGGTCGACGGCTTCTCCGCCGTGGACGAGTCGATCGTGACCGGAGAGGCACTGCCTGTCGAGAAGGCCCCGGGTGCCGAGGCGATCGGCGGTTCGGTGAATAAGGCCGGCTCCCTCCTGATCGAGGTCACCCGCGTGGGAGAGGAGACCTTCCTGCGACGGGTGGCCAAGCATGTGCAGGAAGCACGCGCGATGAAGCCGGGCATCATCCAGCTCGTCGACGCGATCCTCACGTATTTCGTGCCCGGCGTGCTGGCGGTATCTGCCCTTGCCTTCCTCGTCTGGACCGGCGGCGCCTGGATCTTGACCGGCTCCCCGGACTGGACGCGAGCGATCTTTGCCGCGCTCAGCGTGTTGGTCATGGGCTATCCGTGCGCCCTCGGGATGGCGACGCCGCTCGCCCTGATTCGGGGCGGCGGGCTGGCCGCCGAGCGAGGAGTGCTTATCCGGAGCGCCGAGGCGTTCCAGATCATGAAAGACATTCGCGCGGTCGTGCTGGATAAGACCGGCACCATTACCGAGGGTGATCCCTCCGTGGTGGATGTGGTAGCCGTTGGCGGGGTGTCGAGACACGACGTCCTCGGCGTGGCCGCATCCGCCGAACTGCTCTCCGAGCACTTCCTGGGCCAAGCGATCGTGGCCCGAGCCGGGCAGCGGGGACTAGATGTCGCGGCGCCCGACGCCTTCGAGTCCGTGACCGGCCGAGGCGTGGTGGCCCAGGTGGCAGGCGAGCGCATCGTCGTAGGGCGGCGGAAGCTGCTCGAAGAACGCGATGTCCACTTCGATGCCGGTGCCCGAGAAGCACTCGACGAGCTCGAAGGTCTGGGCCAGACCGTCGTAGGCGTCGCCCGCGGCCCTCAGCTCATCGGCCTCATTGCTATTGCCGACACGGTCAAGGACGGGGCGCGGAAGGCCATCGTGCGCCTGAAGCAGGCCGGTATCGAGCCGACGATGCTGACCGGTGACAACCGGCGCACGGCCGCCATCGTGGCACGTGAGGTTGGGATCGAGAATGTGATCGCCGAAGTGTTGCCCGAAGAGAAGGCGGCCAAGGTCCGTGAGCTCCAGGCGAGCGGCGTTCGCGTGGCCATGGTGGGCGACGGGATCAACGACGCGCCGGCACTCACGCAGGCCGATGTAGGCATCGCCATCGGAGCCGGTACGGACATCGCCATCGAGTCGGCCGACGTCGTGCTCATCCACAGCCGACTGGAGGGGGTGAGCGACGCAATCGCCATCGGTCGCACCTCGTACCGGACGACCGTGCAGAACCTGACCCTGGCGTTCGCATTCAACGGCGTGGGTATCCCCTTGGCCGCGACAGGAGTCGTGCATCCCATCTGGGCGATGGTGGCAATGGTCGCGAGCGTCAGCACCGTGCTGGCGAACTCCTTCTGGGGCAAGGTCCCGGTTGGCGCTGAGGATGAGGAGGAAGCCCTGGCGGTTCCACTGACCGAGCCCGATTTGCCACGGGCAAAATTCCTGCTCCAGGTGCCGGACATGAACTGCGAAGGCTGCGCCCGCACGGTCCAGACTCGCCTCGATGGCCTCGAGGAAGTGACCCAGGTGTCGGCCGATCCTACAACCAAGGAGGTACGGGTGGACTGGGAGGGAGAGGCCGAGGCGGGCGAGCGCCTCGCCGAGGTGTTGGCGAGCGCGGGTTTCCGGGTGCAGCGGACCGATCACGTCCAATGAACATGATTCTGGAGGGCGGAACGCTCCGGGCCCGATCTGCGGCCGGTCACTATCACCGTCGGCTGGGAACCACGCCGGCGGCGGTGATGAGCGGGTGAAGCACGTCTACGTGAATCTTCGGTGGCCGGGACTCGCCGACTCCCGAAGAGTGGTCGTGCAGCGTTCGGACGGGCCCTTGACCTTGGACCAGACTCCAGGGTTTACGTTATCGACAGCGCAACGCAGCCCGTCTGCCTGCCAGTGCTCGAACAGGACTTTCAGTGGAGTACGATCGGAAAAACGTGGAGCTGGATGTGAATTCGATGCTGAACAATAGAAGGCAGTCAGGCCCAAGCTATCTGGGACAGGCTGGGTCTCACAACGCGTGTGTGCGAGGGACTGCAGGACTTGGCACCGTGCTGTCGGTGGCATTCCTATTGGCCCCCGCGAACCTTGCGGCCCAGGCCCTGCCCTTCCACACCGCGACCGCAATCACAACCGGCTTCGAAGAATCCGCCATGCGCACCTTCGCTTCGTTCTTCGGCCGGGGGGGCCTGCGGCGCGACGGCGTGGGCATCACCGATCCGATGCAACGCGACATCGACGTATTCGTGCAGGCGTTCGGCGTCCTACCGTACGCCATCACGCCGATGTGGACCACGCGTGTCATCGTGCCGTTCGTGAGCAAGGCCATGGACTTCACCGCACCCGGCGGAGCCCGTGGGAATTATGAGACCAGTGGGGTCGGCGACGTCGTCGTGGACACCAAGTGGATATTCTTTAGCAAGAATCGGTTGAAGGGAACCACGCGCTTGGGGATCCAGGGCGGGGTCAAGATTCCGTTGGGCAAGACCAGCGCCTTGCTGCCCAACGGTGCCCTGGCCCCACGGCCACTGCAAGTGGGTTCCGGCTCCTGGGATTTCCCCGTCAAGGCGTTGTTCACGATGACCCGCAACCGCCTCGGCCTTCTCGCCAACACCGGCTACCGATTCAACACCAGCGACGGCGGTATCGACGCGGGCGACGTCTTCAGTTATGACGTGGCGCTGGGATTCCGCCTTGCGCCGTGGGTCTACAAGACCCTCAGAGACAAGTCGCTCATCGTCTACCTCGAATTGAATGGCGAGGTGGCCGGGCGAAGCAAAATCTCCGGCACGCCCAATCTGGATTCCGGTGGCCATTTGCTGTTCTTGAGTCCGGATATCCAGTGGATTCCTACTCCGTGGCTCTTGTTCGAGGGATCGGTCCAGTTTCCGATCGTGCAGGACCTCAACGGAACCCAGTTGGAGTACGACACCCGGTTTCAGCTCGGCACCCGATTCCGGTTTTCGTTCTTGCGATAATGACGCTCACACCATGACCGAGAGGTAGCGAGAAAAGGCGATGCCACCGTTCCTAGAAAGTATGCAGATGTGGGCCACGTTTTCCGGGCGCCACTTCATCGTCATGCTCTGGTGGGTCTGGGCGCTTGCCGTTGCGCTCACGGCTCTTAGCGAATCGTTCTTCTTCGACACTTGGCGGCGGCGCCTGCTCGAGGCGCGTGACGACGGCTGGCGGACGGTGGGGCTGGCCGCGCTCCTCGGGGTGCTGAGCCCGCCGAGCCGTAGCCGGATATTCGCGCAGGCCAAGGAGTTATTGGCGCGCGGCGTCAGCCCGGCCGGAGTGATGGCGTATCTCGTCTCGGCCCAGGCGCTATTCATCTGGCTCTTGTTCTTCATCGTGGAGCTGGACGGACCGCAGCCCATGCTCGGACAATTCGTCGCCGTCGCCGTGGTGTTGGTAGTGCTGGTTTACGGGCTCCGGAGGACGCCGAAATCACTGTGGGAAGAGGCACGGCAGTCCGCCGCCCGCCAACTCGCGGATGGGGTGGAAACCACACCCATCGCACGGCGCGGGCCGGTCCTGGTGCGGCTCGGCAGGTCCCTCGGGGGACAAGCCTACTCGCTTTGGTGGCCATTGCTTTTCGGATTACTCGGCATCGGTTTCTTTCTCGCCCTCGGCCAGTCACCGGGGTATCTGTCGCTGCAGAGTACGAAGGGACCTCTGGTGCAGCTCGGGAACGCCGTTGTAGGCCTCTTGATTGCCTTTGTGACCGGTGCTCCTCTCGTCGGCAATGCACTGTTCGCGGCGGGACTGTGGAAGGCCGAATTCGTGAGCTACGCCGGGCTGTCCGCCTTCTATCTTGGGACGCTCGTCATGCCGTTCGCGCTGCATCGGTATTACGCGCTCTTGGGTGTGGAGCTGGGCAAGCAGGTGCTGGTGTGGCTCGTGGTCGCGATTTTAGCGGGCGCGCTGGCGGCTACGGCGTGGTGGTGGGGCCTCGACTGGCTGGCTGGCGCGTTTGGGCTCCGCGATTGGTTCGAGGCGCTTACGCACTCGACGCTCTGGCCTAACGACGTACCGTGGTTCCACCACTGGTTCCAGCCCATGTCTGGGATGTGAGGGTGACATAAACCTTGTTCATAGAGGAGGACGTAATAATGAAGGTTTTTCGGAAAGTAATCGCCTTGGCGTTTGCCTTGAGCCTGGCAGCGCCCGCGGCTTACGGGCAGGAACGGGCTCAAGTCCAGAATGATGGTCCACGCCAGATCGAGGTTATGATCCTCGGAATGAGCTGCCCGTTTTGCGCCTATGGAGTCGAGCAAAAGCTCAAGAAGCTCGACGGCGTGACTGAACTCGAGGTCGTGTTGGAGACGGGGCTCGCCACGCTGCGCCTGGAAGAAGACGCGGACATCCGGAACGAGTTACTCCAAAAAACCGTGAAGGACGCAGGCTTCGAGGTGGCCAAGATCTCACGCAGCTTCGAATCCGAATTCCCGGACTAC
>BTRA01000072.1:0-15820 GCA_036986155.1 Gemmatimonadota bacterium
GACCGGGCGCTACGAGGTCTATGTGCGGCCGTTCCCGGACACCGGCAGCGGCCTGTGGCAGATCTCAACGGACGGAGGAACGGAGCCGGTGTGGAGTCCCAGCGGCACCGAGTTGTTCTACCTGGGTTCGGCTGAGATGATGGTTGCGAAGATAGAGACAGAGCCGGCCTTCAACCCTGGTGAGCAGCGTTCGCTGTTTCCTGTCGGGCCGGAGTTTGTGCGCGGGAGCAATTACACTGCGTACGACGTGAACCCGGCAGACGGCCGGTTCGTGATGCTCCGCGTCGACCTCGCGGCGATCCAAGGGCAGGAGGCTGCCAGGTTGATCTTGGTGGAAAACTGGTTCGAGGAGTTGCGGGCGAAGGTGGGCCATTGACCGACAATGTTCGGCGCGGAGTCAGGCGTCGTTCAGTATCCTTGGGCCACCAGAACTCCCACCAGTGTCCCGGCAAGCGCACCCCCCACCATCGCTAGCCATGCTTTCGACGAGGGCAGCGGCTGCTTGCCACGGTGCAGCAGTGGAACCGTTACGCCGGTAGCGAGACCGATCCCGGCGCCGGCCAGAACATCCGAGGGGAAGTGCTGGCCCGCCGCGACGCGCAACGCCGACGTCGAGCCCGCCAATGCGCCGCCAAGAAAGCCGACGCCGGCCCGCTCGACCCAACTCGCTTCCGGACGGCGCAGCAGGTGTTCCATCATCCCCAGTGTCGCCCCAGTCCACGCTGACGCCGCGTGCCCCGAGGGCATCGAGCGGAAGGCGCGTTCCCGTGACACGTCGTAGGCGGAGTCCTGGGGACGGTCTGCCAGGGACAGATACGTAAACGGGCGGGAACGGCGGAGCGTCGCCTTGCCGAGGTTGGTGAGCCCTCGCGAGATCAGGAACGTCTCAGCATAGACGGAGCTGCTGCGGCCGAACTCGCTCCAACGTTCGCCAGGCTGACCCGTAGCCCAGGCAAGAACGAGCGGAAAGACGACGGCTGCGTTGCGTGTCCAGTCACTGGTTGCATTCGCATCGAGACTCCTATTCCCAACGATGTTACGGTCCACGCCCCAGACGATCCCCGCTGGGTCGAATCCCTGTGCCGGCACGTCACGAAAAACGGCGGGCAGGAGAAGGGCAGTGCCCATGATGCCCGAGCCGACTCCCGCCAGGGTGATCTCGCGCCCTTTCCGAAGATCTGGATAGAAACGCTCAGGATGGACGCTACCGGGCATCGAGACCGAACTGTCGCCCTTCGTGAGTTGGCCCCGCGCTGCCGCGGGCACGCACAAAGCCAGAACCACGGGTACGATGCCGAGGCTCCGGACCCAGTCATGTCTTGTGGATCGCAAGCGATTCATCATGCCGTGGCATCGCTGCTTTCCCGGCGCCGGCTCGGTCGCCGTGAATGGCGCAGCACCGGCGTGCATCTTCCGCCGCCCCCGGTACTTTCCCGTGGCATTCATCCACATTCGCTGTCCAGTGTAGACTGGCCTCCACATTGAAAGGGTTTCAAAGGCCCTCTCGATTCCGGCAGCCTGCTCGAGCGAGCCGAGACGCCGTGAGGACCTCTACGCGCGAGGCCGTTGCGGGGCCAATGTGCACGCTCGCCGTTCGCTCAGGCAAGGACGCTACGGGCAGTTGGGTCGACGGGCAAAGTCTGCCGAGCGCACCCGACCGTGGATCCGGAACGGAGGGTCCATCAAGGAGTCCCGGCGACTCGAGAAGCTCGGTGAGATCTTTTTCGTGCGGCTGTTAACGAACGACCAAGCCATCTGCGAGCTCGGCCGACACGAGGGGAGCGGTCCCAGTCCGTTCCTCGTCTCGCACCGACAACACGTATCAAGTGAACCGATTCATGGGCGAAGGGAATACGACCTCAAACTGGCTCGACCATCACGTCGGGTCCTACCTTGCCGTCCGGCCGTAGCGCGCCTTTGAATGACCCATTCGCTGGAGAGTCGAATCGAGATCGCCGGACGACCGAATCCTAGGGCCCCCGCTCCCGACCAGCTCGAGGAACTTGCGAAGCGTGATCCGTTGTTGGGCACGGCCATGAAACGCATGCCCCCTTTTCCGAAGATGCCCCCAACCCACCTGAGGGGCTCCCACTTCCACGCGATCGCTCGATCGATCGTGTACCAGCAGTTGGCCACTGCCGCCGCCCGTACGATCTACGGGCGCGTGCGCGACCTCACCGCGAGAAAGGGCTTCCCGACCGCCGAGCAGCTCCTGGATCTGCCGGAGAAGTCGCTTCGGGGCGCCGGGTTATCACGGGCCAAGACCAAAGCGATACTCGATCTCTCCACCAAAGTGGCGGCGGGGGAGTTACGACTCGGCGGCCTTGGCCGGCTCGACGACGACGAGATCGTGCGTAGGCTGACCACCATATGGGGCGTAGGCGAGTGGACGGCCCATATGTTCCTGATCTTCAAGCTCGGCCGGCTCGACGTGATGCCGGCCAAGGATCTCGGCGTCCAGGAGGGCATGCGAAGGCTCGACGGGATGGTTGAGCGCCCTGGGCCCGATGAACTCCTCTCCCGAGCCGAGGTCTGGAGACCGCTGCGCAGCGTGGCCGCGTGGGTACTCTGGCGACTCACGGACTAGGATTGACACCTAGCGGCATCTTTGTCCGTATTATTACGATGAGGAGCCGCCGTCCCGGCGGCATGTGTACGGACGCAGTTGGAGGATACCATGGCCAAGCGAAGCCACGGCAAAAAGAGTGATCTCAAGTTTCCGGACCGGAACACGCCGAAACCCCCCAAGCAACCGCCGCCTCCCCAGCCCCCGGGGTCGGGGTGCGGCACCGGGTCCGAGACCAAGAAGGTGATGGACTTCCTCGATAAGATCATCGGTTGACGATGCTCCTCTGGCTGTCGGTGTTGTTGCTATCGACGGTGGTGAGCGGTGCGGTGGGTCGGCGGTGGTGGATCAAGCGCCGGGCGAGTATCAATGCGGCGAACCGCATCCTCGAGCGACCCAACTCATACTACTCGTCCAAGGGAGTGCGAGACCAAGAAGATGCTGAGTGGTACGATTCGATCGATCTCGACAAGCTCCATGAGGTGAACCGGGCTGAGATCGAGCGTCTCATCGCACAGATCGAGGGCGCCGGAATCGACAGCCTTCGGCCTTCCGATCGGGCGTTCCTCGAAAGGATCGCCGACCTTGATGCACCCGAGCGCAAGGGTGATCGCCCGAGGCCAGCGACCGCCTGGCCCTCTTGGGCCTGAGGCCGGGGCAGCGGTCGACCGAGTCCCGATGAGTACTTACTCGCCGCAGCAATCGGGCTTGGTGCGTCTCTAACACATCGTGCTGTGGAACCCACATCCATCATGGTACAGCGACCCAGCTTTTCCTCGAGCGAGGCCTCTGATCTCCTAACCCGCCATTTCGGGATCGAAGGCCGATTGGCTCCGCTACCCAGCTATGGGGATCAAAACTTCGAGGTCCGACTCGGGCAGGGCGAGTTCGTCATCCTAAAGATCTCCGGCACGATGGAAACCGAGGCGGAACTGGATCTACAGAACAGCGTGCTGATCTGGCTGGCCGAGCACGAGCCCGACCTGCCCGCTCCCAGGATCGTGCCATCGACTCTCGGGGACAACGTAGTGAGCGTGACCGACGGCGGAGGCCGCACCCACTTCGCTCGCGCGCTCAGCTACCTGCACGGTCAGACCCTGGCCAACGTGCGCCCGCATGCCGGGGAACTCCTCGAGGGATTGGGTCGGTATCTCGGCACGCTGGATCGAGCGCTCTCCGGATTCTCCCACCCGGCCGCAACGAGGACCGGCTTCGATTGGGATCTGGCGCGCGCTGGGGAGGTGATGCGTAGGGACGTGGGCGCCGTTTCTGATCAGTACCGTAGGAGCCTGGTCCAAGAGGTCTTGTCGTACTTCGAGCAGGACGCGCTCCCTCTGCTGCCAAGCCTCCGGCGGGGGGTGATCCACAATGACGCCAACGACCATAACGTCATAGTGAGCCCTGTGGGGGTGGGCACGCGCGCGATCGCCGGCCTGATCGACTTCGGTGATGTGCTCGACAGCCATCCGGTCTGTGAGCTGGCCATTGCGATCGCATACGCGATGCTGGACAAGCCCGATCCCGTTGGGGCGGCCGCTGAGGTGACGCGCGGCTACCACCAAGCTCTCCCACTCACCGAAGATGAACTCGAAGCGCTCTACGCCCTCGCCCGGGCCCGCCTCGGCGTCAGCGTGTCCATCTCGGCCAGGCGGCGGGCCGAGGCGGAGGAGGACGCCTATCTGGCCATCTCGGAACCTTCGGCGTGGCAGACCCTCGAACGCCTCGCTGACGTACCGCCCCGGCTGGCGCGGGCTCGGCTCCGTGAAGCGGCCGGTCTCCCGCCGTGCCCACGGAGCGCCGCGGTGAGAAAGTGGCTTGCCGCTCACTCGTCCGAGTGCGGCCCCGTCGTCCGCCCACCCGTGACGGACGACGCCACCGTGATCTTCGACCTGAGTGTGGGCAGCCTCGATCTGGAGAACCCCGAAGCGCTGGCCGATACCGAGCGGTGGAGCGCCCGCCTCTTGGGCCAGATGGACGAAGCTGGAGCAAGAGTCGGCGTCGGACGCTACGACGAGGCCCGACTCTGCTACACCGGCGATGCCTTCGCTAGCTCGGGCGGCGAGCGACCCGAGCAGAGGACGGTACACCTGGGTGTGGACCTCTTTCTCGAAGAGGGCTCCGCGATCCTCGCCCCGCTCGCGGGCAGGGTCCACTCCTTCCACGACAACGCCGATCCCTTCGACTACGGGCCGACGATTATCCTCGAGCACGAGCAGGGCGGCGGCCCACCCTTCTACACGCTCTACGGGCACCTGAGTAGGGACTCCCTGGAGGGGTTGGTCCAAGGCGCCGAGATAAGACGCGGTGAGAGGATAGCCCGACTGGGCGACATCGACGTGAATGGCGGGTGGCCACTTCATTTGCACCTCCAGATCATCACGGACCTGCTCGACATGGAGGGCACGTTTCCGGGCGTGGCTGCCCCTTCCCAGCGCGCAGTCTGGTTGAGTCTTTCGCCCGATCCCGGCCTCCTGATCGATCTCCCGGAAGGCTCCCGCGCGCCCAGGGAGCCCGAGCCCGACACGCTCCGAGAAGCGCGCGGCCGGCTCCTGGGACCATCCCTGAGCCTGTCGTATGAGAAGCCGCTCTACATTGTCCGTGGGTGGAAGCAGCATCTGTTCGATGCCGAGGGCCAGACCTATCTGGACTGCGTGAACAATGTCTGCCACGTGGGGCATTCACACCCGCACGTCGTGGACGCGATCAGGAAGCAAGCAGCCGTGCTCAACACGAACACGCGCTACCTGCACCAGAACCTGACGCGGTACGCGGAGCGCCTCGCAGCCACACTTCCCGATCCGCTCGAGGTGTGCTTCTTCGTGAACTCGGGGAGCGAAGCGAATGAACTGGCACTCCGCATGGCCAGCACGTTCACGCGACGGGCGGACGTTGTCGTCGTGGACGGTGCCTATCACGGCAATACCGCCGCCTGCATTGCGATCAGCCCATACAAGTTCGACGGGGTGGGTGGTTCCGGACCGCCCGAACATGTCCACACCGCTGTCATGCCCGACGACTACCGCGGCCCCTATCGGCGCGAGGATCCCCATCGGTCGGGTCGCTATGCCCGCCACGTGGCCGACGCGCTGGCCGCCGCTCAAGCACGAGCGGGCGGGGCCGCCGCGTTCATCTGCGAGAGCTTGTTGGGTTGCGGGGGGCAGATCGAACTACCGCCCGCGTACCTAGAGGGGGCTTTCAGGCATGCCCGGGATGCCGGGGCCGTGTGTATCGCCGACGAGGTCCAGGTGGGTTTCGGCCGTGTCGGAAGCCACTTCTGGGGTTTCGAGACCCAGGGCGTGGTCCCCGACATCGTGACCATGGGCAAGCCGATTGGGAACGCCCATCCGATGGGGGCGGTCGTGACCACCCGCGACATCGCCGAGGCGTTCGAGGATGGCATGGAGTACTTCAACACGTTCGGCGGAAATCCGGTCTCGTGTGCTGCGGGGTTGGCGGTGCTGGACGTGATCGAGAACGAGGGCCTACAGCAGCACGCGATGCGGGTCGGCGAGTACATGAAGACCGGACTCACAGGGCTTCAGACGCGGCGCCCGTTGATCGGCGACGTGCGGGGACGGGGACTGTTCATGGGCATCGAGTTCGTGCGGGCCCCCGACACGCGCGAACCGGCGGCCGATGTGGCCTCCTACGTGGTGGAGCGGATGAGGGACCACGGCATCCTGCTCAGTACGAACGGCCCCGCACACAACGTCATCAAGATCAAGCCACCACTGCCGTTTAGTGAAACCGACGCTGACAGGGTCATCGAGACTCTGGACAAGGTGCTCGGAGAGGACCCCATCCATGCGGAGCCCCCGGGAGGCTAGACCCCTACCTCAAGACAGGGTGATCTGCGCTGCCCTATCGCCCATCGCGTAACGTGCTACATCCGCGATATCGATCAGCAGTGAGACGCTATTCAGGACGATGACTGCGAGCATCCAGCTCGTGAACATACCGTCCGCCGGCACGGCATCCAGGCGAAGCCATAGCCACGGGACCAGGAAAAGCCACGGGGCGTGGCCGACGCCCAACAGCCGCACGAAGCCGACCCTGGAGTACAAGGTCATCTGAATCATGGCGCCCAAGGCAATGGCAGCCAGCGTGATCTGGGCTTCCGGCGTCGAGATGAAAAAGAAGGGGACGATCCCGTTGGCCGCCATGAGCAGGGCGACCCACATGATCCAGGGAGTGGGCAGCCGAAGGATACATCGTAGGAAGTCGATAGCAGCGGGCACGTGGGCACCTCGAGGTCAGGTCGGGCGATGCGATGAGACGCTTAGAACTTCAACTGCGTACGCCCCAGGCCCCATACAGTTCACCCGGCTTCATGCCCTCGAGCGCACACGACCCTATCTTCCAGCATGACCGAACCACGCACACCGCGGCACCCCACCCCTCTCCGTTGGACAGCCGACGGACGGGGCCTGGTCATCCTCGACCAAACGGAACTCCCGGAACGGGTGGTGGATCGCGAACTGCGGACAGTGGAGGAGGTCGCCGAGGCCATCCGGTCGCTGAGGGTCCGCGGGGCTCCCTTGATCGGTATCACCGCCGCGACGGGCGTCGCGGCGCTCGCCCGTGGAGTGGCCGATCGCTCAGACAGAACACCCGAATTGGCCGCCCGGGTTGCGGATTGGTGCGACCGCCTGGAGGTCACGCGCCCCACCGCAATCAACCTGAAATGGGCTCTGGTGCGTATGCGCGCCGTCGCTGACGGTGTCCCGCACCTAGAGCCATCCGCACTGGCCGACGCCCTCAGCGCAGAGGCCCAGGCCATCTGGGACGAAGACCGGGAGATGTGCCGCCGGATCGGCGAGCACGGGTTGGAGTTGCTCTCGAACGACGCGACGGTACTCACGCATTGTAATGCGGGGGCGCTGGCGACCGGCGGAATCGGCACCGCCCTGGCCCCCATCTATCTCGCGCACGAGGCGGGCCGGCGGGTGCGCGTGTTCGCCGACGAGACCAGGCCGCTCCTGCAGGGAAGTCGCCTTACCGCCTGGGAGTTGGGCGCGGCAGGCGTCGATGTCACCGTGATCCCGGACAACGCGGCCGCCGCGCTCTTCGCGCACGACCCGCCCGACGTGGTACTGGTAGGTGCCGACCGGATCGCTGCGAACGGTGACGTAGCCAACAAGGTCGGTACGTACGGTCTGGCCGTCCTGGCCAACCATCACGGTGTGCCCATCTACGTGCTGGCCCCGACCTCTACGATCGATCCCTCCACCCCGACCGGCACCGACATCCCGATCGAGGAGCGTGACCCCGACGAAGTGCGCCGCGGGTTCGGGAGGCTCACCGCCCCGGCTGATGTCTCCGTGTGGAGCCCGGCCTTTGATGTGACTCCCGGCGAGCTATTGGAAGGAATCATTACGGAACACGGCGTCGCGCGGGCGCCGTTCGAGGACTCGCTCGCCGCAGCGCTGGCGGCGGCCGTACCAGAGCAATGACTCACCCCAAGGCCCAGGATCTCTGCCGGGCGGGGCGTCGACTCCACGAGCACGGACTCATCGCCGGGCTGGCAGGCAACCTCTCCGTCCGCCTGGATGAGGATCGGCTGCTGATCACGCCACGTGGTACGAACAAAGGCGGACTCGAACCCGAGGACATGGTGACACTGCCGCTCGACGATCACGGTGAGGCGACTCGGGCCAGCACCGAACTGCCCTTCCACCGGGCATGTTACATGGCCAGCAACGCTGTCGGCGCCGTGGTCCACACTCATGCCCCCGCCCTCACCGCGGCCGGAATCCGCGGCTTGGACATCACCTCCACGCTCCCCGAACTCGAATTGGCCGTCGGGCCGATCATGCTAATCGACTTCGCGCCGAGCGGAAGCGAACAATTGGGAAAGGCCACCGGCAACGCCGTGGCCGAAGGCGCCGGTGTGATCCTGCTCAAGAACCACGGGGCCGTCTCGATCGGTCGTGACCTGGACGACGCCGTGAACCGAATGGAACTTGCCGAGTTGGCCGCCTACACGGTGCTCCTGTCACAGGACAGGATCGGAGACCTCGATCTCGGGCGCGTTATCGAAATGCACGCGCACCTTGCGGACGGAGGGGCCGGCGACTGAGCCACTCTCCCCACTCAGCCCGGATCAGTGCTTTGCGTAAACGGTCGTCTTGCCAAGCTCGTCGAACGCGAGCACGTCGAAGGGGTCGACTGGACGCCCGGGGATCGCCATACCCGGCGAACTGGCCGGCATACCGGGTGCGCTGAGCCCCGCGATCTCGGGCCGCTCGGCCAGCAGGCGGTCGATATCGGCGGCCGGCACGTGCCCTTCCACGATGTATCCGTCGACCAGCGCGGTGTGGCATGAGGAGAAACTCGACCGCACGCCGAGCTCGGCCTTGATGGCGGCGAGGTTGTCCACATCCTCGGCGATCACCTCGTAACCTTCCTTCCTGAGATGCTCGATCCATCCGCGGCAGCATCCGCAGGTCGCGTTCTTGTACACGGTGACCGTCGGCTTGGCCGAGGCGGGCTGGACCGACCAGATCACCATCGCTCCAAGCAGCACAACCGTCACGCCGCCCAACATCGCGAGGAGGCGTTTCTTCACCATGTGTTCATCTCCGCACTCTAGTGTCCTTGTAACATCTGATGATACGAAAACCCAGCGACCTAGGATGTAAGGCACCGCCTGACGACCCAGTAGGGGATCTCCCCACCCGAGAATCCTTCCAAACTATGCTTCGGCGGAGGGAGCACCACCCCTACCGCCGGACGCCTCGTTCTCGTTCTCGTTCAGACGCCTGCGGGCGCGCTCACACCTTTTTCGCAAGGTGGCACCCGACACGCCGAATCGTTCCGCGAGCTCCTTGGTTGAAAACCCGAGTCCGTACTTGAGTCTTAGGAGATCAGCGTCCTCCAGCGGTAGCCGTCCTAACAGCTTGTCCGCGAAAACGCGATCAAGGACTCGAGCCTCGGTGTCCACGTGGAGGTGATCCCCCTCCTGCACTTCCTCCCTGGATCGCTTGTCGGCCCTGTCATGTCCCCGGGCCCGATGCTGGAGCGCCCATCGGACGCGCTGGCTGGCATACCCCAAGAAATCCAACCCGAACGACGGGCGGTACGCGTCAAGAATCTTGAGAAAGATCGGATAGGTGTCCCCCAGGAGTTCCTCGGGAAGGCACCCCCCAGGATAACACGCCGACTGGGGACAGAAGCATCCGAGCGCCTTGCGCATGAGGAGAGCGTGCCGGGCGTAGAGATTCTGCGCGTGCTTGGCCTTCACGACAGGGCACGAACAGGCCTGGTAGTGCTCCACCGCCGCGTTGGCCTCGGACCGCGTCTCGAAGGGCGCCTCCGGCCGGGCGAGACATGCAGCCCTCAGCGGGCAGCGAAAGCTGTCGATTGGTGGGTCTGCGCGCATGTCCGGACTTGAAAGAGACTCCCCGATATCAAGCTTCTAGGCGGGTTGTGATCGTTGTCACAGTTTATGCCGGCGGTGGGAATATTACCAGTAGTCAGAACCCCAATCCAACGCTCCTACGTCTTCGAGGATGGCCGATGAGCGAGAAGCGTCAAACCACTGAGGCTATAGCCCTGGCGGTGCTCTTTTTGGGCCTCATGGTGTTTACCGTGGTCGGCTTCGGCATGAGGACATGGCAGCCGCCGGCCGCCTCCAAGCATGCTTCCGAATTGGACGGGATGATCCGGTACCTGCTCATTACCACGGGAGTAGTGTTCGTACTGGGTCACGTCGTGTTGGTCGCCTTCCTGGTCCGCTACGGGCGCGGAAAGAAGGCACCGTCTCCCGCGACGAGCGCACGCTCGGAGAAGCTTTGGTCGATCCTCCCGGTGGTGTTCATGGCGCTGATCTCCGAGGTGGGCGTCCTATTCATAGGGCTTCCGGTTTGGGACGAGATCTACGGCGACGTTCCGGAGAACGCGGTGACCGTCGAGGTTACGGCCCGTCAATTCGAGTGGATCGCGCGTTACCCCGGTCCGGACGGAGCGTTCGGCCGAGTGGAGCCGGAATTGGTCGACGGACAACGCAACCCGCTGGGGCTGGATCCGGCGGATGGCACCGGCGCCGATGACCTCGTCATGCGCAACCAGCTCCACCTGCCCGTCGACCGGGCGGCACTCCTGCTTCTGCGATCGCACGACGTCCTGCACTCATTCTCCGTGGCCGCGTTCAGGGTGAAGCAGGACATCGTTCCCGGGATGAGCATCAGCACGATGTTTACGCCGAACCTGCCGGGCACCTACGAAATCGGCTGCGCCGAGCTCTGTGGCCTCGGGCACTACAGGATGCGAGGCCGGGTGATCGTGCACACCGAGTCCGACTTCTCCGCGTGGCTGCGGGATCAGACCGAGGGCACGCGATGAGCCACGACTACCCTCCCCAGGGCTTCATTCGCAAGTACGTCTTCTCGACGGACCACAAGGTCATCGGCATCCAATACATCCTGACCGCCTTTGTCATGGGCCTCGTCGCAGTGGGTCTTTCGGTCCTCATCCGCCTCCAGGTCGCCTGGCCGGCGCACCAATGGCCGTTGCTCGAGGCGCTGCTTCCCAACGCGTACGAAAGTGGTGTTCTCAAGCCCGAATTCTACCTCAGTATGGTCACGATGCACGGCACGATCATGGTGTTCTTCGTGATCTCGCTGGCCCTGGTGAGCGGCTTCGGCAACCTCATCATCCCGCTCCAGATCGGGGCACGGGACATGGCGTACCCGTTCCTCAATATGCTGTCCTACTGGACCATCGTCCCAGCCTCCTTGATCATGCTGTCCTCGTTCCTGGTAGAGGGCGGCGCTGCCGCTGGCGGATGGACGTCTTATCCACCGTTGTCGGCACTCCCTCAGGCCCTCTCGGGCTCGGGGATGGGGCAGACCCTCTGGCTGTTGGCGATGGCACTGTTCATCGTCTCGTTCACCATGGGGAGCCTCAACTTCCTCACGACCATTCTGAACCTCCGAGCCGTGGGCATGTCGATGATGCGCCTGCCGATGACGGTGTGGACGCTGCTCGTCTCATCGATTCTGGGCGTCCTGGCATTCCCGCCCCTCACGGCCGCGGCCATCATGCTGCTGCTGGACCGGCACGGAGGCACGAGCTTCTTCCTACCGGAGGGCCTCGTGGTTGGGGGCGTCGTACTCGACTACGCCGGAGGTACGCCACTTCTGTTCCAGCACCTGTTCTGGTTCCTGGGACACCCCGAGGTCTACGTGCTCGTGCTGCCCGCCCTGGGCATCGCGTTCGACGTGGTCGCCACCTTCGGCCGGCGCCCGGTGTTCGGGTACCGCACCACGGTGGTGTCCCTCCTGGTCGTCGCGGGCCTCAGTATGATCGTTTGGGGCCACCACATGTTCACTAGTGGCATGAATCCCTATGTGGGCGAGTACTTCTCGATCATGACCGTGCTGATCACGCTGCCGTTCGCGGTGATCGGGCTCAACCTGATCGCCAGTCTGTGGCGGGCCGAGATACGCTTCAGCACAGCCATGTTGTTCGCCCTCGGGCTTATCTCCGCGCTAGGCACGGGTGGCTTGGGCGGGCTCTACCTCGGCACTGCTGCCGCCGACATCTACTTCCACGACTCGTACTTCGTGGTAGGCCACTTCCACTTCATGATCGGCGTGGTGACCGGCTTCGGGATCTTCGCCGGCGTCTACTACTGGTTCCCGAAGATGTTCGGGCGGCACATGAACGAGACGCTCGGAAGGGTCCACTTCTGGCTGACGACGGGGCCTGTATTCGTCGCCTTCATCAGCATGCACTACCTGGGGCTCGCCGGAGCACTCCGACGTCTATACGACCCCACCAGCTACGCTTCCTTCCAACCCCTGCAGGGGTGGAACGTCTGGATCAGCTTCGAGCTGTTCATCGCGGTCGGGGCTCAGTTGATCTTCCTGGGCAACTTCGCCTGGAGCATGTTCGCGGGCCGCGAGGCGGAGAAGAATCCGTGGCAGGGCGCCTCTCTCGAGTGGACGACGGCCTCCCCACCGCCACACGGCAATTGGGACGAGATGCCGATCGTCCACCGGGGCCCCTACGAATACCGCACAAACGGCTCGACCGAGGGATACGTGCCCCAAAACGCCCCTGTCCGGCCCACTTTGGCCGACAGCGCGACTTCACCGGCCGGCGAGATGCTCGACCGGAGTGGGCCATGACGAGCATCCCCGCTGGTGAGGCGGGTGTGTCCGGCCCAATTCCTCCGCGAGCCGCCGTGCACGGCAAACACCCGATCCCGTCCGCCGGCCCCTACCCCATGGGGCTCATGGCGCTCCTCGCCACCGTGTCGATGCTATTCGCGGCGTTCACCGCCTCCATGATCGTACGGCGCGGAGGGTCAGATTGGGTCAGGATCACGCTCCCGTCCGTAGTCTGGATCAATACTGTCCTGTTGGCGGGATCCACAGTGGCGGTCGAAATGGCCCGGGCGGCTGTCCGTCGAGATGCGTCCAGTCGGAGCGTACGCTGGCTTGCGCTGGGCACGGTGCTCGGCGTGCTGTTCCTCGTGGGTCAGGTGCAAGCCTGGGTCGCTTGGGCCGCTCAGGGGGTCTTCCTGCCGACGAGCCCGCACGCGTCGTTCTTCTATATGCTGACGGCAATCCACGGGGCGCACGTCATTGGCGGCCTCGGGGCGATGCTGTGGACGCTGCGGCGTAGCGCCTTGGGTGCGTATCGCAGCGGCGCCCACCTGGGCCTGACCCACATGGCGATCTTCTGGCATTTCATGGGTGCTATCTGGGTCTATCTGCTGGTCCTGTTGTCTATTCTGTGAGAATACCCGATCAGGAGAGATCGACGATGACCGATGCGGGCGTAGCCGTCACTGCTACCACCACCAAGGCGCCCGAGGGGGTCTCATCCGGAGCGCGGTGGCAGGGGGGGGTCCCACCCTTCGCCATGTCTTGGCAGAAGCTGATGATGTGGCTGTTCCTCGTGACGGACGCGCTGCTGTTTGCGGGCTTCCTGGCGGCCTACGGATTCGTCCGGCTCGCGAGCCCATCGTGGCCGGAGCAAAGCGACGTGTTCGCCATGCCACTCATTGCGTTCATGACTTTCGTGCTCATCACGTCGAGTGCAACCATGGCCACAGCGGTCGGAGCGGCCCACCGAGGCGACATGAAGAAGGCCTCCCGCTACGTCGCATTCACGGCCGTCGGCGGCCTGATCTTCCTCGGCATGCAGGTGAACGAGTGGAGTGGGCTCCTCCACGAGGGGGCCCGGCTCTGGGAAAACCCGTGGGGCCCGAGGGCGTTCTCTGCATTTTTCTTCATGATCACCGGCTTCCATGGCACCCACGTGCTGATCGGCGTGGTGATCCTAGGGATCGTCGCCCTCAAGGGGCGCGCAGGCACAGTCACCAGTGACGGAGTGGAGCTAGTGGGGCTCTATTGGCACTTCGTCGATCTCGTCTGGGTCTTTATTTTCACGCTCTTCTACCTCATTTAGGGGATTCACGATGGAAGGTACGGGCGGTAACATCGCTTACGGCACCTATTGGAGGATCTGGATCGTCCTCCTGATCCTCACACTCATCATGCTGGCCGTTGAGGGGCTCGGCCTGCCTACGGGGGTGGCGGTGATCGTCCTCCTTGCCGCGATGATGACGAAGGCCACACTGATCGGAGGGTGGTTCATGCACCTTCGCTACGAGAAGCTCGTCATTACGCTTTGTCTCGTGCTGGGGACTGTTCTTGCAGCGGCCTTCCTTTTCTTCCTCATCATGCCCGACGGACGAGCCTCGCTACCGCAATGAAGTCGGCATTCGGGTTACCGGTCACCCTCCTAGGCGCCGGAATGATGGCCGTGGCGCGCGACCTCGGGGCCCAGGTGGCCACCGCGCCGAGCAGACCGCAACCCCCTCCCGGGATGATGAAGAACATGTTGCTGGCTAGCGGAGTCTTGCTCGTTACGGTCGTGGGGCTGGTGGTTATCGCTGTGATCTGGCACGTGCGCAGCCGGGGCACGCCCACGGCGGACTCCTCAGGCGAATCGCTCGACCAGGTCGGCCGCGATCCCTTCTAGCTGGGCCTTCGTGCATCCGTCGAACTCGCGCCTACAGGCGCCGTCGTACGCATCACACAGCCGCTCGCACGCGGGACCGGTCACCATGTTGTCGGCCATCTCGAAGAGCACGTTGTCCTCCTTGAGGATGTGCCCGCGTATCAGGTCGATGTATCCACGGCCCGAGGTCACCAGCCTGCGCATGGCGTCACCATCGCCGGACCGTGCGCCATCCAACGCCTCCCACATGCCACCCACGAGCTCCCGACCCTGCCGGTGCTCGTAGAGCATCACGGCGAGGGGTCCCATCGACCGCGACAGGCCGTGGTTCTCCAGCTCCGTGAAGAGCAGGTCCTCTTCCTTCCCGTGATGACATGCGTCGGCGAAGAGCCGAAAGAAGGTGGTGCACGACTCGACCGCATCGATGTCGAGCGGGTCTCCATCGGCCCGGGCATCGAGCAGCTTCTCGAGCACGCCGGTCACTGCGAGAATCAACCGATGCTCCTCACGGAGGACCGTCGTAGCTCCATCGGGCGGCGTCATGCGGCACCCTCCCGGCTGAACGGATAGAGCGGCTCGAAGCGAGCCGTGAAGTGGCGGAGGGCCGGCGCCTGATACGTAAAGCGGAAGCCGCCGATCGACTCTCGGCGCTCCCACACCGCCTGGATGACTTCTACCAGATAGTCCACGTGGCTCTGCGTGTAGACCCGCCGGGGAATCGCCAGGCGGACGAGTTCCATGGAAGCGGCGATTTCTTCACCGCTATCCGGATCGCGGTGGCCGAACATGACCGTACCGACCTCGACGCCCCTCACGCCGCCTTCCACGAAGAGTTCGGAGACTAAAGCCTGGCCCGGCAAATCGAGGGGGGTCAGGTGCGGCAGAAAGGCCTGCGCGTCGATGTAAATGGCATGGCCGCCGGGTGGCTGCATGATGGGGACGCCGTAGGACGCAATGTGCTCCCCCAAGTATCGCACCGAGGCCAGACGGTACTCGAGGTAGTCCTCCTCGAGCACCTCCTCCAGGCCCACCGCGGTGGCCTCCAGATCACGGCCCGCGAGCCCACCGTATGTCGGAAAGCCTTCGGTAAGGATCAGAAGGTCCCGCTCGCGCTCAGCCAAGGCCTCGTCGTTGGTTGCGAGGAACCCACCGATGTTGGCCAGGCCGTCCTTCTTGGCCGACATGGTGCAGCCGTCGGCATGGGAGAACATCTCTCTTACGATCTAGCGAACTGGAGTATCGCCATAGCCCTCCTCCCGCAGCTTGCTGAAGTAGGCG
>BTRA01000073.1:0-15764 GCA_036986155.1 Gemmatimonadota bacterium
GCTCAAGAGGCCGGGTGTCACGGCGGCCGAGATCGCACGTGTGGGAGAGGCGCCGTTCGATCACGAGAGCGCCGCGGACGCTCTAGCGGCAGTCGAGGTCGAACTGAAGTACGAAGGATACGTCGCGCGCGAGATCGATCGCGCCAAGCGGTTGAGGGAGCAGGCCGGCTTCGTGCTACCGGCGGAACTCCCATACGTGGACTTCGTGACGCTGTCGCATGAGGCCCGTGAAAAGCTGGATCGAGTGCGGCCCGCCACGCTCGCCCAGGCCGGGCGGATTCCAGGTGTCTCTCCGGCAGACCTCCAAAACCTCACGATGGAGGTGCGTCGCTGGCATGCGGCCAGGGTCCCAAGGACCGCCCCCGCCCCGAGCCGCTGATCCGGCTTCTGGCCGCTGGGGCCAACACCTTCGATCTTCGAACCGCTGTTCCACGACCAGGCCTTTGGTTCGGTAGAGGATGCACAGAGTTTGCATAGTGTTATTTACAAGCGTCGCCCTGTCGACGGAGCGGGAGATCCTACAGTCGGAGTGTTTCACGTGAAACGTTCGAGAACTCACGTGGCGGAGAGGTACCTAGCGCGGAGTGAGACCGATCACGATCGTGGCGTCTTCCGTCGTTCCGTCGAGATTCAAGTCGAATTCGGTTGGACCCGTGAGGGTAACGTCGGCCCCGTCCCGCACCCAAGTGGACCGGGAAACCTCCTGCGAAGGAACGGTCCTGCGGAAGACGACCTGCGGGCCTTCGACCGAGAGTGTGCCCGATTCACTCGAGGCTTGTCCAAATCCAGAGAGGATGGCCGTATATCGACCCGACGGCTGGACCGAGAGCGTAAAGATGGCTCCCGCAGCCGTGAGATCGATCGAGACCTCCGGATTCGCGACACTCGTGACGACTAGCGCCTTGGCGATCCAATCTCCGACCATGAAGCCCGGACCGGGCGGTTTCTCACTTGGGCCGGACGCATCTCCTCCACCGCAAGAAACCGCCACCCCCGCCAGGAATAACACCATTACGCTGGCTGTGAGCCGGAGCGCTCTGAATCCTGTACCCATTCCTTTGTGGACCCTCCTACATAGTTCGACCATCGGCGTACTCGGAAGGTAATCGCGATCCCACGCCTCGCGCCACAAGAGATCGCTTTACGAGAGGAAAAGCCGCAAGTATATTCTGCGGCCCCCCGGATTCGAGTCAGCTATTCCCGATCGGTGCCCGAGAATGTCGCGCGTAATCGCTATTGCCAACCAAAAAGGCGGTGTGGGCAAAACCACAACCGCAATAAACCTCGGAGCATCGCTGGCGGTCGCGGAGCACCACACACTGATCGTGGACATGGATCCCCAAGCCAATGCGACGAGCGGGCTCGGTGTCTCCAGAGACGGACCCACCGTCTACGACGTGCTCGTGCGGGGCGTTCCCGTAGGCGACTGCGTGAAATCCGGCGTAAGTGTCCCATTTCTCGACCTCGTGCCCTCCACTCGTGATCTCGTGGGGGCCGAAATCGAACTGGTCAACGCCGGGTCCCGTGAGTTGGTATTGCGTCGAGTGCTGGAGTCGATTCGCGACGACTACGACTTCATCCTGATTGATTGCCCCCCCTCCCTCGGGCTCCTCACCTTGAATACGCTCACTGCGGCAGATTCCGTGATGATCCCGATCCAGTGCGAGTTCTACGCCCTGGAGGGCCTGAGCCAACTCCTCAACACCGTGAGATTGGTCCAGCGCGCGCTCAATCCGACCCTGGAGATCGAGGGTGTGCTCCTAACCATGTATGACAGCCGCCTCAACCTCTCGAAGCAGGTGGCCGCTGAGGCGCGGGAGTATTTCGGCGACCGAGTGTACAAGACGCTCATCCCCCGGAACGTGCGTCTTGCCGAGGCACCCAGCTTCGGCGAACCCATCCTGCAGTACGATGTGCTGTCATCGGGAGCCCAGTGCTACTTGAACCTCGCCAGGGAGATGATCGCAGGTCGCGATGGGGAGCCGCCATCGACAACCATTTCGCCAGTGGAGGTGAGCGGGGCGTGAGTCAGCGACCAAAGGAACGTTTGGGCAAGGGGTTGGGTGCGCTGCTTGGTGATTACATGACGACCGAGCCCCCCAAAGGCGATGTCCTGCGCGTCGCTTTGTCCTCGGTGGTTCCGAATCCTCAACAACCGCGGCGGAGCTTCTCGGAAGCGGAACTCGCGGAACTCGCAGCCTCCATCGACCAAAACGGCCTCCTCCAGCCCCTCTTGGTCAGACCGGCCCCAGGCTTGGAGGATCGCTACGAGCTCGTGGCGGGGGAGCGTAGGCTCCGAGCCGTCGCGAGTCTCGGTTGGCACGACGTCCCGGTCGTGGTTCGCGCAGTGGACGACGACACGCTCTTGGTACTGGCCCTCGTCGAGAACCTCCAGCGGGAGGCGCTCGGCCCGATGGAAGAGGCCCAGGGCTACCGCTCGCTGGCCGATCAATACGGCCTCACGCAGGACGAGATCGCACGCTCGGTGGGGAAAGACCGCTCTACGGTCGCGAACATGTTGCGCCTCCTTCGCCTGCCGGTGTCCGTGCGCAACCTCGTCGAGCAAGGCCGGCTTTCGGTAGGTCATGCTAGGGCTCTCTTGGCCATCGAGGATCCGCTGCGCATGGCGGATGTCGCCAGGAGCGCGGTACGCGCGGGCTGGTCGGTACGGGAGATCGAGCGTCGGGTGAAGAAGCTCATCCAGGCGGCCACGACGGTCGCTGCGTCCAAGAAGGCCAGCTCGGACCCGATTCTGCAGGCGCTCGAGGAGGAGTTGTGTTCCGTACTCGCCACTCGAGTCCGCATCCGGACCACGAACAAGAAGGATGGAGTAATCGAGGTCCCATTTCACAACCCCGAGGACTTCGAGCGCATTTTCGAACTGATGGCCGGCCGAGAGGCTTCGGAGATCGTGGGATGAGCGAACCGGATAGGCACCTCAGCATCATTCTCGTCCCCGAGGAGGGCGGGGACAGCCGAACGTTTCGCGTCTCGCGGAAGAGGTTGCGAGCCCTCCGGCTGGGAGCCATTGCCTTGGGTAGCGCAGCCGTTTTCATGTTGGGGAGCTGGCCTTTCTTGGTCGCCCGATCGGCTCGGGTCGAGGGCCTGGAGGATCAGGTGGCTCAACTGCGGGCCGAGCAGGCGCGGGTGCGGACTCTGATCCAAATCGTCGAGGATCTGGAAGCACGGTACGAAACTCTTCGGTCTTTATTCGGATCGGAGCGGACAGGCCCGGCCTCGAAAATGTGGCTTCCACCACCCGGTGGCCGCCGCTCTCGTGCCGTGCGGTCTGAGGAGGGCGCAGCTACGCCGTCTGCCTGGCCACTCACCGACCGGGGCTTTGTGACGCAGCACCTTTTATCCGGAGACGCCGGTGAGCACCCGGGCCTGGACATCGCGGTGCCCACAGACTCATATATTCTGGCCGCCGGCGCGGGCATCGTGGCCGAGGTCGGTGACGATCCGACCTACGGCCGCTTTATCCGGATCGACCATGAGAACGGGTACGAAACACTTTACGCCCATGCCTCGGCAACACTGAAGGCGTTGGGGGAACGGGTTCGTCGTAGCGAGGTAATTGCGTTGAGTGGATCGACCGGCCGCTCGACCGCGCCGCACCTGCACTTCGAGATTCTGTTGGATGACGAGGCGGTCGACCCGCTCACGATGGTGGAGCAACCATGAAGGCGACAGGAAGGAAATAGAGAATGGCACGAGAACGCGCCCAGAGCGGCACGCCACCGGAGGACGTGATCTCCATCGTTGGACCCGGCATGGAGGTCGTCGGTGATTGCGTGACCACGGGGAGCCTCAGGATCGAGGGCACCGTTAAAGGAGCAATCCGCGCCGGCAAGGCCGTGGTGGTAGGCAAGGAAGGGTTTGTCGACGGTGACATCGAGACTCAGGATGCTGTGATTTCCGGCCACGTGGTCGGGACCCTGACGATTGCGTCCCGCCTCGAGGTTCACTCCACGTGCCGTATTGAAGGCACGGTCCGCGCGCGCCGGATGCAGCTCGAGGAGGGGGCTTCACTCGAGGGCCAGGTTCTGGTCGGAGAGGGTAAACAGACGGCGCCCACACTCGAGAACATCATCGACGACGGAAAGGCCCCTGCCGAGCTGGTGGAGTCGACCGGGGGGACGGGTTTTTCCACAACATCGGGAAAACTCTCTAAGTCGGTTTAGCTTAACACTTTACGCTCGACCAGCAGGCACCGCATCGGGTAATGACACTCACTTGAAGGCACCTTTTCCACAGTTCCGGCCCGGGGCCGCATGAAATTAGAATCCTTGCTCCAATATCTTACGGAGTACCTCCGGCTGGAGGAGTTCCCGGACTACCCGTTGGCCGAAAACGGCCTCCAGGTCGAAGGGCCTGAGACTGTCACGAGTATCTGCGTTGCGGTCGATGCGAGCGAGGCAGTCATCAACGAGGCCTCCCAAAGGGGCTGCGATCTCTTGATTGTCCATCACGGTCTGTTCTGGGACGGGCGCCACAAGGTCACAGGCCCGCGCTACCGAAAGCTCCACACGCTGATCACGAGGGGGCTCGCGCTGTTCAGCGCGCACCTCCCGCTGGACGCCCACCCAGAGGTTGGGAACTGCGCGATCCTAGCCAGGGAGCTCGGCGTGGAGCGGTTGGAGCGATTCGGAACCTACGCGGGAGAGGCGTGCGGGTGGTGGGGAATCCTCGACGCCGACCGGGAGGTCTTTCGTGAGACGATCGCGGCGGTGGTCGCCGGACCCGTGAAGCTCATTCCGGGCGGACCGGAGCAACTCCACCGGATTGCGGTGGTAACCGGAGGAGCCGCGGGAATGATATCGGAGGCCGCGGACGCGGGGATAGACGCCCTGGTCACGGGTGAGGGCGCCCACCACAGTTTCCACGAGGCGATGGAGTTGGGCGTGAACGCCTACTACGCCGGCCACTACGCCACGGAAACGTGGGGAGTGAAGGCTCTGGGCGCCCACATCGAGGAGCGCTTCGAGATTCCTTGGGAATTCATCGACGCCCCTACCGGACTCTAACCAGGCTTCAACCGCCCGGGCGCATCGCGTCTCTGGCCGCTCTGAACTCCGAGCCCTCGAACCAGTTCGGCCATGTGTCGTCTCTGGCGATGTCGAGCGCCGTCCCGAGGATCACCCAGCCCTGTTGGACTGCTCCCGAGAATACGAAACTCTCGGTGAATTCATCGCTCGGGGCGTGATACTGGTTGGCCGCGAAATTCGCCAGCACGTCGTCGCCCCACCCCTCCGGCTTGCCACGAAACTGCCGCCCATGCCCGATGTAGAGCGAGGGCACTCCGGCCCGGGCGAAGGGAAAGTGATCACTCCGGAAGAAGAATCCTTTTTCCGGCTCGGCGTCCGGCATGAGCGTCAGCCCCGCCTGGGTGGCGCGGGCCTCCACGTACCGGCCTAGGCCGCTGCGCTCCTCGCCCTGGGCAATCATGTCGTCCGTCTCACCCCACAGGTTGGCCTCGTCCACGTTGATCTCCGCGACGGTTTTGGCCAGAGGAAAGAGCGGTGACTTTACGTACCAGGCGCTGCCTAACAGTCCTTGCTCCTCGGCAGCCGTGGCGATGAACAAGAGTGAGCGGGGTGGAGCCTGGGGCAGTGCGGCTGTGGCGGTCGCCAGCGCGATGAGGAGCGCCGTCCCGCTCGCGTTGTCGTAGGCTCCGTTATAGATGGAGTCCCCATCTACTTCCTCACCGATGCCGAGGTGATCGTAGTGTGAGGTGAGTGTGATGACTTCGTCGGGCCGTGAGGTGCCAGGCAGCAAGCCTATGACATTTTGCGTCTCGACCACGCGGATTGTGTTCGTGAGCCGGGCATCAACCTGAATCCCCGTCGCGACTGGCTCGAAATCGCGACTCACGGCCCGAGTCATCAACTCATCGAGGTCGAGCGATGCGAGGGCCAGCACTCTGGCGGCCGTTTCGTAGGATAGCCAACCTTGGAGTGGCACAGGGCTCGCGTCGCGAGTGAGAGGCAGTGCCATCTGCTCACCCGACCAACCCCCGCGCACGACGGTCCAAGGGTATCCGGCCGCCTCCGTCGTATGGATCACAAAGGCGCCCAACGCGCCCTGTCTGCCGGCTTCTTCGTACTTGTATGTCCAGCGGCCGTAGTAGGTCATCGCTGGTCCGCCGAAGAGGTCCGGCTCCTCTGGAGGCGCCGGGGGATCGTTCACGAGGATCAGCACGATCTTTCCCGCGACGTCGACTCCGAAATCGTTCCAGTCGGCCTCAGGAGCCGAGATCCCGTAGCCCACGAACACCAACTCTCCGGTCCCCCCGACCGATTCGGATTCGGGCTCGCCAGACCAGAGCACGAAGTCGTCCAGGTATTCGGGGGACAGGCTCGCACCACCCCTGGAAAACCTCAACTCCATCTCGGAGGGTTGGGGGGTTGTCCCGACGAGGCGGACCGTCTGGAAGTAACTGCCCTCCACCGGCTGCAGGCCGGCGGCTTCGAATTGGTTGGCGATGTACTCCGCAGCGCGCCGGCCACCGTCGCTTCCAGCGCCCCTTCCCATGAAGTCATCGGAGGCGAGGCGCTGCATGTGTTCCCGGATCAAGTCGCCCGAGATTTCGGGAACCGTGGTGTCGGTGGACTCACTCGCACATCCGACGAGGACTACCGCTGTAGCGATAACGAGGCGCTTCACGATCACATCTCCAGTCATTGGATGGTGCCCAGAGCACGACTCGGGTCCCTCGACGGGCCAGCAACGTAGCGTGCAGATGCTCCGCTCTCGCTCTGCTCCCCGAGACGTGCATGGCACGCGAGGTTGCCGACCCCTGGGACCTGAGGTACCCTTTTTCCTCACCCCTCTGCCTCGAGGAGAGAGTATGGTCAAGCGCGTCCTGGCGATCAGTGCGGGAGTGGTGCTGTTCGTTGCCGGCACGCTTCAAGCTCAGGTCGTTCCCACACCCGAAGTACACTTCGGTTTCACATTGGGTTCGGACCGGAAGCTCGCGAACTGGTCCGCCTTGACCGCCTATTACGAACGGCTCGCTCAGGCGAGCCCGCGCGTGAGCGTCGACACGCTCGGGCTGACCACGGCGGGGCTTCCGTTCGTTATGCTCACGATCACCAGCCGCGAGAACCATGCCGACATCGAGCGCTTGCGGGACATCCAGATGCGGCTGGCCGACCCTCGGCGGGTTGGGGGGGAAGAGGAGCTCCAGGAGCTCCTGGACGAAGGCAAGACTGTTGTCCTGATCACCCATGCGATCCACTCCACCGAGGTCGGTGGGGCCCAGACCGCAGCCCGGCTCGCGTATCGGCTGGCGTCATCCGACGAGGCCAAGGTCCGGGAGATTCTGGACAACGTGATTCTTCTGGATATCCCATCGCTCAATCCCGACGGGACACAGTGGGTGGTGGATTGGTACAACGAGTACGTCGGGACGGAGTACGAGGCCTCACCAATGCCCTGGTTGTACCATTATTATGTAGGGCACGACAACAACCGGGATTGGTACGCGTTCACGCAACTCGAGACCCAGTACACAGTGCTTCAGGCCCATAACGCCTGGCATCCCCAGATCGTGCACGACATCCATCAGATGGGGAGTGGGGGGGCTCGCATTTTCTTCCCGCCCTACATCGATCCGATCGAACACAACGTGGACCCTGGCCTGGTCACGGCGATCAACATGCTAGGCACATACATGGCTGCGGAGTTGACCGCCCAGGGGAAGAAGGGTGTGGTCGTCAACGCCATCTATGACGGCTTCACCCCGGCACGCGCGTATCAACACTACCACGGGGGGGCCCGCATTCTCTCCGAGACGGCCTCCGCGCGGCTCGCGACTCCCATCACTCAGACCGCGGCCGAGATTGGTGGTGGCCGGGAATACGACGCCGCTGTGGCAACGTGGAACTTCCCGGACCCGTGGGAGGGCGGCGACTGGGGCCTGCCCGACATCGTAGAGTACATGGAGTCGGGCGCCATGGCCCTGCTCACCAATGCCGCCAAGAACCGGCGGTACTGGCTCGAGAACTTCTACCGCGTCAACGAGCGCGCCGTAAGGGGCTGGGCCAGCTGGCCCGCCGCCTGGGTGATTCCCGCCGACCAGCCGAATGCCGTGGGCTTGGCTTACGTCTTGCGAACGCTCCGTATGGGGGAAGTCGAAGTGCATCGAGCCTGGAAGGACTTCGAGGGAGACGGACGCACGTTCCCAGCCGGATCGTACGTGGTCCCGATGAAGCAACCCTACGCGGCGTTTGCTCAGACGATGCTGGAGGTGCAGCACTACCCGGATCTGCGACAATTCCCGGGCGGGCCGCCCAAACCGCCGTACGACGTGACGGCTCACACCCTGCCGCTCCTCATGGATGTCGAGGCTGTGGCGGTCGAGGAGATTTCGGAGTTCACTGGTATCTTGGAGCATGACCCCATCGCGACACCCGAGTTCGCATTCGATCTCCCTAGCGCTCTCGTCGGACCCGACGCGCCTCGCGTCGCCCTCTACAAGTCGGCGCAAGAGCCCATGGAGGCGGGCTGGACCCGTTGGTTATTCGACAAACACGGGCTCCAATACGATACGCTCAAGGACGTGCGCGCCCGCGAGGGGAGCCTCGGGAACGACTTCGATGTGATCGTCCTCCAGGACCAGAGCCCAGAATCGATCCGGGACGGTTTCGCCCCCGGCGAGGTCCCACCTGAGTACACCGGCGGGTTGGGGCGAGCGGGCGTGAGTGCTTTGGAGTCGTTCGTGCGTTCGGGCGGCCGGCTCATCGCGATCGAGGAGGCCACCGATTTCGTCACGGAGTTGCTCGGTCTCGAGATCTCGAACGCGGTGGAGCGTTTGGACCCTCGGGACTTTTTCATCCCCGGGTCGATCCTCCAACTCGACCTCGAGGACCACCCGATCACGGCGGGCATGGGTGCCCAGACGGCGGCCTGGTACTGGCGGAGCAGTCGCGCCTTCGACGTGGCAGAACCGAAGGCCCGGGTGTTGGCCCGCTATGCCAAGGGTGACCCGCTGCTATCGGGATGGATTCTCGGCCCGGAGTACGTGGCGGGGAAGCCGGCGATAGTCGAGGTTCCTGTCGGGTTTGGATCGGTGGTGCTGTTCGGATTCCAGCCGAACTACCGCGGTCAGACTGTCGCAACCTGGCCACTCTTGTGGAACGCCATGAGCACGACGCTCCAGGCGCCGGTGGGTGAATCTGAATCTGGAGGACCGAAATGACATGCCCACGATGCGGCACGTCCGGAGAGGGCAAGTTCTGCTCGTCCTGTGGAGCAGCGCTGGGTGCCCCAGAATGCCCATCGTGCGGGCAGCAGGCTCAAGCCGGTGCGCTCTTCTGCAATCAGTGCGGAGGGTCGCTGGCTTCGGGACCCGGTGAGGATGCGGCAGCCGCGACCGACGAGTCCCGAGACAGCGCTACGGCGACCATGGGCTGGTGGATCGCGGGAGCGCTGTTGGCAGGACTGATTCTAGTGGTAGCGTGGCCGATCTACGGACCGGGTGGCCGGACTCCCCCCACGATTCCCGCTCGGAGCCTGGGGGATTTGGGTGCGTCCAGCGTGGACCTCAGCAGCATGACGCCGCGCCAGGCCGCGGACCGACTCTACGACCGGGTCATGACAGCCGTGGCGGCCGGAGACCAAGAGGAGGCCTTGACCTTCATGCCGATGGCTATCGACGCCTACAAACGTGCCGCTCCGCTGGACGCTGACGGCGCCCACCACCTGGCCACGCTGCTTCGCGAGGCCCAAAGGCTTGACGAGGCGCTCGCGGTTTCGACCCAGGGGTTGGAAGACGCCCCTGACCATCTCTTGCTGCTGTCCTCTGCAGGCGAGGCCGCAGCGGCACTCGGTGACGACGACGCGGCTCGGGGTTACTACCAGCACCTTCTGGATGTGTGGGAGACGGAGATGGCCGAGGAACGGCCCGAGTACCTGGCGCACAACAGGCTCATGCCGATGATCCGGAGCGCGGCGGAGGAATTCCTCAGCGGGGGCTAGCCCCCCGAGACGAGGGACTCCGGTCGCAGCGCCACACCTCATGCGCATTTTCCTCACGGGAGGCTCCGGCCTCATCGGCTCACACGTAGCCGCCAGGCTTATCCGAAGCGGTCACGAAATGGTCGCGCTTCAACGGCCGAACTCGGACTCGAGCTTTCTCGAGGCGCGCGGGTGCGAAATCCATGTGGGCGACGTGCGCGACGGTGTCGAGTACCATATTCCACGCATGCGCGGCTGCGACGCTGTGGTTCACTGTGCCGCGCTCATCTACGCGAGTATGTCCTGGCCGGAGGTGCGGGCGGTCAACGTCGACGGCACGCGTAACGTGCTTCAGGCGGCTGCCGAGGCCGGCGTTTCCACGGCGATCCATGTGTCTTCGATAGCGGTATACGGAGATGCGGGTGACCACATCGACGAATCCACTCCAATGGATAGTCCACTTCGTCCGGCGGATCTATATGCCCGTTCCAAACGCGAAGCGGAGACGGTCGCCATGCGTTTTCACGGCCGCGGGATGGCGGTCACCATCCTCCGACCCTCTGCGGTCTATGGCGAGCGTGACCGCCTGCTAGCTCCCAAACTGGCGCGCATGGTCCAGCTACCGATGACTATGGTGATGGGGCCCGGGACGAACACGCTGCCGGTGGTCTATGCCGGCAATATCGCAGCCGGTGTGGAGTCGGCGCTCTCGGGTCGGGGGGCGGGCCGGGCGTTCAACATGGCCACCGATCACGCGATAACCCAGTTGGAGCTCATGAAGTGGTTGGCGGTCGGCCTGGGCCGAACACCGCGTTTCATGCGCTTGCCCGCCGGGCTCATCCGAAGGGGCGCGAACCTGGGTGAGACGTTGGGATTGAAGATTCCGGGTGCGCGCGATCTCTCGCTGGCGAGGGTCGCCGCGCTAGCTTTGGACGACAACCCCTACGACTCGTCGTTGGCGCACGAGGTCTTGAACTGGGATCCTCCCCATACCCACCAAGACGCCCTCCGGCGCACGGGAGAGTGGCTCCGGAAACAAGGCGGGAGATAACAGCTTGGCCGACCCGAAAGTCGATCCACCGACCCCTCCGGTACGTGTTACCGAAGATGAACGTTTCCTTCAATCCGCGGTGGAGCGACTCGAGGAGAAAGGCGTCTTCGAGGTCGGCAAGGATTCCTGGCGGGTCTTCCGTATCATGGGAGAGTTCGTCGAGGGTTTCGACGAACTCCAGAACCTCGGACCCGCCGTGTCGTTCTTCGGCTCGGCGAGGGTAACCGAGGCCGATCCCATGTATCGGGAGTGCGTCGAAACGGCTCGTCGTCTGGGCGAGGCAGGCTTCGCCATAATCACCGGGGGAGGCCCCGGTATCATGGAGGCCGCAAACCGCGGCGCCAGGGAGGCGGGCGTGGCTTCCGTCGGGTGCAACATCGAGTTGCCGTTCGAGCAGGGCACCAACCCCTACGTCGATATCTCCATCGACTTCCGGTACTTCTTCGTGCGCAAGACGATGTTCGTGAAGTACGCCGAGGCGTTCGTGATTTTCCCCGGTGGATTCGGGACGATGGACGAGCTTTTCGAGTCCCTGACTCTGATTCAGACGGGCAAGGTGGGGCACTTCCCCGTGGTCCTCTTCGGCAGGGACTATTGGAGCGGGCTCACGGACTGGATGCGTAACACGTTGGTCGCCGAGCGTAAGGTCTCCGAAAGGGATCTCGACCTGATCTTCGTCACGGACTCGCCGGAGGAGGCCGTGGACCATGTGGCCGAGCGGTACCGGAAGCAACTGGCTGCCCTCGCCGCGAAGGAGTCCGGCGACGAGTGATGGAATCCCCCCCTGCGGGATTCGCAGTTCCCGGCCCGATGGCTGAACCGGACGAATTCGGAGCTCATGTCTCGCTGTCGGAGGCGCCCGCCAACGCCGCCGAACTCGAGTCGGTGTGCTTTCAGATCTTTACCAAGCAGCCGAGTCGCTGGGCGGAACCTACATTCGACCACGAGAAGCTCTCGGCGTTCCGTCACGCGTGTCGGCACCACCGTATTCGCTTCGCGAATGCGCACGACTCTTACCTGATCAACTTGGCGAGTCCGAACCCGGAGCTTTGGGAGCGGTCGCTCGGGTGTTTTACCGGAGAGTTGAGGCGTTCGACCCAGATGGGCCTGAGCGCCGTGGTCACGCATCCTGGAAATGCAACCGACGGCGATATCGAGAGCGGGCTGGTAAGGAACGCGGATGCGGTTGGCCAGGCGCTCGAAGAGGTGCCGGGGGATGTCCGGGTCCTCCTTGAGATCACGGCGGGAAGCGGAACGTCGGTCGGCGCGACGTTCGAAAACCTGAGCGTGATCATCGAGGGGATTCCTTTCGGGGTGCGTGACCGCGTTGGTGTGTGCTTCGATACCTGCCACGCGCTGGCGGCCGGGTACGATCTCGTGGACGACTACGACGGGGTGTGGAGCGCCTTCGACGACGTACTGGGTTTGGACCGGCTCGGGATGTTCCACCTGAACGACTCGAAGCATCCCCTCGGCTCACACAAGGACCGCCACGAGCACATCGGCGAAGGTGCGCTGGGAGACGAGCCCTTCCGTCGCATCGTGAACGATGATCGCTTCGCCGGATTGCCCAAGATCTTGGAGACGCCAAAGGGAGAGGATGCGGTTGCCAGCGACCTGCATAACCTGGGCAAGCTGAGAGGTTTTCGCGTGGGTTCGTGAGGTGATGCGCCGAGGACTCCCTCGGCTTGTTGGCGAATCATCGACGCTCAGGTACACTGTCATCTCCGCCCAACTCTGAGGGACGAGGTTTGTCCTTTGCCCGGTGGTCCAACATCACCTCGAGACGTTCCTGGCGCAGGCCGCCGCCGCCGAGCGATGCAAGACTCCACCCTAAATGCGGGAGCTGGGGGGGGCCGCGCTCACCCGGCGTCATCGCCGGTTTTCTGGGGTATGCGGTCAGGAACTACGTGGGGTCCTCCGTCGATTCCCTGGTCCGGAGCGCCGGCTTGGACTTGTGAGGCCCCTGTGGGAGCCTTTTCTTTATAAGCTCCACATCCTCCTAAACAGATGAGTACGAGTGACCCGCTCATGATCGAAACCCTTACGACGCGGCCCAAAGGCTACGCTCCCGGTGACAAGGATACCGGGATCGTGAAGCCGAAGGGCACGCCCGCCATTCCGGCGCACCGGGGCCTCGAGACCGTTCCACTAAGGGAGCGAAAGCCCCAGTGGCTCAAGGTCCGCTCTCCCGGTGGTGAGAACTATGGGCGGCTCAAGCGGCTCATGCGGGGCGGCGCGCTGCACACGGTGTGCGAGGAAGCCGGCTGCCCGAACATCGGTGAGTGCTGGGAGTCCGGCACCGCCACCTTCATGATCCTCGGCGATGTCTGCACCCGTGCATGCAAGTACTGCGCAGTGGCGCATGGTATGCCCACTGAACTCGACCTGGACGAGCCCCGAAGGGTGGCCGAGAGCGTGGAGGCGATGGGTCTCGAGCACGTCGTGATAACCAGCGTGAATAGGGATGAACTACCGGACGGTGGCGCAGGGATCTACTCGGAGACGATCCGACAGATTCGCGAGCGCCTGCCCGATTGCTCGGTCGAGGTGCTCATCCCGGACTTCAAGGGTGACGAGGACGCGCTGCGGACGGTGATGGAGGCGGGTCCGGCCATTCTGGGGCATAACCTGGAGACGGTCGAGCGGTTGCACCCCGATGTCCGTCCCGGTGGCCGCTATTGGCGGTCGATCTCCTTCCTCGGTGCCGCGAAGCGCATCGACGAGACCATGCTCACCAAGACCAGCATTATCCTGGGCATGGGAGAAGCGGAGGCCGAGGTTCATGAGGCCATGCAGGATTTGCGCGAAGCGGCGGTGGACATCCTGACGCTCGGCCAGTATCTGAGACCCTCCGCGATGCACATCCCGGTCGCACGATGGGTCACGCCCGAGGAGTTTGCTCAGTGGAAGGTGGTCGGGGAGAGGGATTACGGCTTCAGGCACGTGGAGTCCGGCCCGCTGGTGCGATCGAGCTACCACGCGAAGGAGCAGGCCCGTCAAGTCACGGCCGGTGGGCCCGGCAGCATCCGCGAGGTGATGGAGGCCGACTTGGCTGCGCCCGGGGAGGTGCCGTATCTCCGACTCGTCCAGATCGAGGTCGGGCGACGGGGCGGCGCCGCCGATGAGGTGACGGGCGCCTGATGGAAGGCCGGGGCACCATGGCCGAGTCGAAGGCCAAGAGCGACGGTCTGGGCGGGTTCTCGCGCAAGGAGTTGCTGCACTTCCTCCGCCAGATGCTGCTCTACCGACGCTTCGAGGAAAAGGCGGAAGAGGCGTACGCCATTGGGAAGATCGGCGGCTTTTGCCACCTGCACGTCGGCCAAGAGGGGGTTGCGGCCGGAAGCATACTTCCACTTCGGGAGGACGACTACGCCATTAGCGCCTATCGGGAGCATACGCAGGCCCTGGCGAAGGGACTGCCGCCCGAAGTGGTGATGGCCGAACTGTACGGGAAGGCGGCGGGCGCCTCGGGTGGCATGGGAGGCTCCATGCACATGTTCGGCGCGAACAAGGGCTTCATGGGTGGCCATGGGATCGTGGGAGCGCAGACCGCTCTCGCTTTGGGGATCGCGTGGGCCATCAAGTACCGTGGCCAGGACCGCGTGTGTGTCTGTTTCATCGGAGACGCGGCGGTCAACCAGGGTGCTTTCCACGAATCCTTGAACATGGCGGCCATCTGGCAGTTGCCGGTCGTCTACGTGGTAGAGAACAACGACTACGGCATGGGCACAAAGTTCAGCCGCGTATCGCAGACTCCGATCGCCGACAAATCGGCTGTCTATGGCATTCCGGCCACGATCGTGAACGGGCAGGATGTCATAGAGACCTACCGGACCCTCTCCGAGTTGTACGAGAAGGTCAGGAGCGGTGGTGGTCCGCAGTTCGTGGACGCCCAGACGTACCGATTCAAAGGCCATTCGATGTCCGACCCGGTGTCGGGCACGTATCGCTCCAAGGAGGAGGTCGCCGAGAAGAGGGAGCACGACGATCCCATCACGATTCTCAAGGATCGACTCGTGGCGGCCGAGTTACTGACGCAGACGGAGCTCGAGGCGATGGACGCGGAGGTGAGGCAGGAGGCCCAGGCCGCCGTCGATTTCGCGGAGGCCTCGCCGGAGCCGGACCGCGCCACCCTGCACGAGCACGTGTATTCGGAGATCAACCCGAACGGACGCCTTTTCTTCGACGGACGGGATCGTGGAACTGACGTATAGAGAGGCGCTCAACCAAGCGCTCGCCGAGGAGATGCAGCGGGACGACTCCGTCTTCTTGCTGGGCGAAGAGGTGGCCGAGTACGACGGTGCCTATAAGGTGTCCAAGGGACTTCTCGAGACGTTCGGGGACATGCGGGTGGTCGACACGCCCATATCCGAACTCGGCTTCACCGGCTTGGGAGTCGGAGCAGCCATGGTCGGGCTGAGGCCGGTAGTCGAGTTCATGACCTTCAACTTCTCGCTGCTCGCGCTAGATCAGGTCATCAACGCCGCGGCCAAGATGCTCCACATGAGCGGGGGCCAAATCAACATCCCGATGGTATTCCGCGGTCCCACTGGTGCGGCGCTGCAGCTCGGCGCCCAGCACTCGCAGGCGTGCGAGACCTGGTACCTGCACGCACCGGGAGTGAAGCTCGTTACGCCCGCGACTCCGGCCGACGCGAAGGGCCTCCTGAAGGCGGCCATCAGGGACGACGACCCGGTGGCGTTCATGGAGGGCGAATTACTCTACAATCTCAAGGGCGAGGTGCCCGAAG
>BTRA01000074.1:0-15349 GCA_036986155.1 Gemmatimonadota bacterium
AGTGCGCCGCAACAGCCCTGCGCGCTCGGAGTAACGGCCGCGAACCCGTTGGCCTTGAGGACTCGCGCGGTCGCGTCGTTGACGCGCTTGAAGAGGCCGGCCTGTACACATCCCGACAGGAGCCCGACCCTCGCCGGGCGCAACTCGATCTCGTCGCCGGTGCCCGCCAAGGCGGCGTACGCATCGGGTGGTCCCACCGGCGCCTCCGGAAGCGCCGGGCGGCGCCTACGACCGAGCCGCCGGAGCTTACACCGGCCGCTCGCGGAGAGCATCGCGAGGCCCATGCGGGGCATATGCCAGCGCCTGGGGAGAACCCAGGCGCCTAGGCCGGCCAGTCCCAAGGCCCGCAGCCACCTCGACAGGCGCATGACCGTGCGCATTCGGCCAGGCCGCTGGAACACCCCGAGCAACGTCCGCATGACCAAGGGTCGCGGTCGCGCGGATGCCGCTACCGCACGAGCATATTCGAGCAGGGTGCCGTATTCCACTCCGGCCGGGCATACGGGCTCACAGGCACGGCACCCGAGGCAGCGGTCGATGTGTGTTTGGAAGGCCTCCGCAGCCGGATCGATGCGGCCTTCGACCACCGCCCTCATCAAGTAGAGTCGACCGCGGGGAGAGTCGTTTTCGTCGTGCAGTCGCACATAGGTGGGGCAGGCCGGCAGGCAGAGTCCACAGTGCACGCAGGGAAGTAGGCGGTCGCGCTGCCCAGACAGGGCATTGGCCAACGCTCCACCGGGAGACCTCACCGGCAACAGCCTACCTGAGTGATCGGCTGGGTCGGCTCCTTCATTGTCGCTCACTCCCTTCGGTGCGGGCCAGACCCACGGATCAGAGAAAGCAGAGGCGCCCCGGCGAGAGAATCCCTGCGGGGTCGAACTCCCGCTTCAGAGCGCTCATCAAGGGTGCAGCGGACCCCGCATCTCCCCATGCACCCACGGCACTCACCAACTCGGACGGCCCTCGCGAGAGCGTCAAGCTACCGCCCTCCGCCTCAAGGCCCCGTCGCACCCGCTCGATAACCTCGGCCGCACGATCGATCCATCCCTCACCCCGCGCCATCCTCGACATGATCACACGAAGAGCCCCACTCTGCACGTGGGCGCCCAGCCGAGTGCCCCAACCTTCATCGGGATCGGCAAGCTCACGAAGCTCGTCTGCATGCTGGCAGACCGTCTCGAGTTGTGACGGGAGCAAGCGCAATCGTACGACCAACTCTGCGCCGCTTTCCAGAGCCTCGACATTGCCAAACAAGTCGGCCGAGGCCCGGCCATCTAACTGCCGAAATGCAGCGGCGCCCGCAGTGTCAGTCACGATCCGACAAATCTCGTCCGTCGCCTCCGAGGCCTCGAGAATCCTTACAGCGAGGAGCGGTACCGGGCCACCCGATCGTTCACGCTCCCCGGGCAGTAACATCTCGAGCGCGGCCAACGGTGCCGGCACCGTAGCGATCGCGCGGGCCAACGCAACCAACTCCGCAGCCTCACCGCGAAAAAGGACCGTGCGATCGGCAGGTGGCTGCGGGTGGAGCCGAGTGGTGATGGAGGTCAGGACGCCCAGCGTGCCCCAACTCCCGATCGCCAGTTTGAGCACGTCGAAACCCGCCACGTTCTTGACCACTCTACCTCCGAGTTCGAGCACCCGCCCGTCCCCCGTCACCAAGCTCACGCCGAGTACGTGGTCCTTCGGTGATCCGTGGTGGTAGGCGAGTGGCCCGGATGAGGCGGTCGACACGGTAGCAGCCAGTGTGCCCTTGCGAGGGCCAGGCGGGTCGAGAGGCAGCCACTGTCGATGATCGTCACACCGGCGTGCCAAGAGATCCAGGCCGATTCCGCCCTCCGCGGTCACGGTGAGGTCGCCAGGCTCGTAGAGTGTGATCCGGTCCATGCGCACAATACTCAGTACGATGTCGACCGCGCCTGGAGGGTGACCGCCATGCAGCCACGTGCCCTTGCCTGCAGGTACGACGGTCCATCCTTCTTGGCTCGCCAGGCGCAGGACCTCGGCGACCTCCGCCTCCGACTCCGGGAATACGACAGCCTGAGGCACCCGGTCGCAGACCGCCCATTGCTCGGCCCGGAACCCCTCGACGACCTGCCCCTCCGGCAGGCGCTCGCTCAGTACGGCGGCGAGAGCGTTCATGGCAAGACCTTACCGGGGTTCATGCCGCCCCAGGGATCGAACGCCTTCTTGGTCGCCCTCATGACCTCGAGCACGTCAGGGGAGTGGACCAACCTCATATAGGCCCGCTTGTCCAACCCGACCCCGTGCTCCCCCGTGATGGTCCCGCCCGCCTCGACGCACACCGCCATGATCTCACGCGACGCCTGCTCGACGCGGGCGAGTTCCTCCTCGTCCGATCGGTCGAAGAGAATGTTCGGATGGAGGTTTCCGTCACCAGCATGAAAAACGTTGGCCACCCTGAGGCCGTAGCGGTGGCCGATCTCCCTGATGGACCGCAGCACTTCCGGAAGGCGCGTCCGCGGCACCGTGGCATCCTGCACAAAGAGATCGGGCGCGACGCGGCCGAAGGCACCGAACGCATTCTTGCGCCCCTGCCATAAGCCCAATCGCTCCTTTTCGCTGCGGGCTCGCCTCACATCCCGGGCTCCCCTCTCCCAGCAGCAGCCCTCCGCCTCCTCGGCCTCGGAGTCCAGCCCCGCCTCGATCCCGTCGAACTCGATCACCAGGGCAGCTTCGACGTCGACCGGATAGCCCGCCGCGAAGATGCTGGCCTCAACTGCCTGAATCGTCTCACGGTCGATGATCTCCAGCGCGGCCGGCAGAAGGCCACGAGCCACGATCGCGGATACGGCTTCCCCGGCATCCTCCAGCCGGTCGAACATGGCCAGCAGCGTGCGAGTCGCCGGTGGGATGGGAAGCAGTTGCACCTCGATTTCGGTGGCGATGCCGAAGCAACCCTCCGAGCCGACGAACACACCCATCAGGTCGTAGCCGACCGCGTCTCGGCCGAGTCCGCCCAGACGGAGCACCTCTCCGTCGTAACGAACCACCGTGAGGCCGGTGACATACCTGGAGGTCACTCCATATTTCAGGCAGTGGGGGCCACCGGAGTTCTCGGCCACATTCCCACCGATCGTGCACGCGCTTTGGGACGACGGATCGGGCGCATAGAAGAGGCCGTGAGGCCTCGCGGCCTCGGTGAGATCGGCGTTGATCACTCCCGGCTGTAACAGGGCGAGTCGACTCTCGCGATCGAGGTGGACGATCCTGTTCATGCGGGGGGTCGCGACGATAACCGCACCGGGTCCCGCAATCGCCCCTCCCGAGAGCCCCGTGCCGGCACCCCGTGGGACGACGGGCACCCCTGCTTGGGCCAAGCGCACCATCACCTGTGATACCTCATCCGTATCCACTGGAAAGACTACGGCGCCCGGTGCTCGCCGGTACGACGTCAGGGCGTCGGATTCGTACGCGAGGAGCCGGACGGGGTCGGTGATGACCCACCGCTCTCCGACGATTGCTCTAAGATCGGCGGTCACCTCGGAGGATAGCGGTGAGGACACGGCTTCAGTTCTGGGAAACGTGGTGCATGAGCGCCTCGACGCTCTTGAGCGCCGCGCCTCTTAGACCATCCTCGAGGGTGTCGCCATATACGAGCCCGAGAATCTCTGCGGGGGTTGCGCCCGGGCGTGACGAGACGATGCCCTCGACCTGGCTGATGCGATCGTGCCGGTGCGCCTCGTAGGCGTCGAGCGTCCCGGGCACATCCTCGATCGACGGCCCGTGGGCCGGGTACATCACTCGGGGCGCAAGGTCTCGCAGGCGCGCCAGAGACGCCAAGTAATCCGCCACACACCCCGGATACTCGCCGACCCACGTGGTGTCACCCTCTCCCAGAATCAAATCCCCCGGGAAAACAGCGCCGGCATCCGGCCAATGGAACGACAAATGGGGCTTGCTGTGCCCCGGCGTCTCGATGGCAACCAAGGCTCCGTGATCCGTCTCGACCGCCTCGCCGTCCGTCAAGACGGTACCGGCCCCATGCCTCACGCCGAGCACGGGCGCCCCGAGGGCCGAGGCCACCGCTTCGGCTGCACCGGAATGGTCCGGATGACCGTGCGTGAGAAGAACCACAACTCGCCGAGCCCCATTCGCCTCACGCACGACGGCCCGTACGTGGTCCTCCACGTCCGGGCCGGGATCGATGATCGCGACGACGTCCGAGCCGACGAAATAGGTGCGAGTTCCATCCAATGTGAAAGGGCCACGATTACCGGCGTTGATGTACCGCGGCTCCACCTCTCTTACAGGCTTGGCTAGCGGTCCTCTGCGGCAAGCTGCTCCGCGAGCTTGTCCGCCACCGCCTCGACAGCGTCGAGATCCGCCTGCTCGAATGCCGCTTCAGCCCTGCTGTCGATGTCGATCTGACCGAATATCTTTTCGCCCGCGCGTATCAGCACCACCAACTCGGATTTCACGTGTGGATCACAGGCCAAGTAATTATCGACCTTCGTGACGTCTTCGATATTCTGGTTGGCACCTTGCTCCACGGCGGTGCCGCACACCCCGGTTCCCACCGGGATCTTCGAGTGCTCCGTCGCCGTGCCGACGTAATTGTGGAGCCAAAGTTGGTTTTCGTCGGTGTTGAGAAGGTACACACCCACCCAGTCGAACCGATCATCCGAACTAGAGATCGTCTTGACCGCAGACCTCAAAAGGGCATCGGACAGGTGTCCCTCGTCCCTCAGATCTTGAATCTCCTTAACTACCTCACTCGCCTCGAACATTGGCCTCGTTCCGGTTACTCGTCATGGGCTGCGGATCCCGGGGATCCCAGGGAATTCCTGGACCGAGAAGGGTAGACACGCTTTCTGGCAGGGTCAAGCCTCCTTGCCCGGTTCCGGTGCGATTTACCTGGGTGTGAAGTCGGCCTCGGTGTCTAGGCTTCGCACGAAGGCGGCGAGGAGCTGAGCGGCACTGTTCAGGTCCCTAAGGCTCACCACCTCGTTCGGAGAGTGCATATAGCGGTTGGGGACGGATACGAGACCCGTCGGCACCCCGGAACGCGTGAGGAAGATGGAATCCGCGTCGGTCCGAGTGGCCTTGGGAGCGGCCTGAAGGCTATGTGGGATCCCCTCAGTCGTTGCGATCTCCGCCAGGCGCTCGAAGACGATGGGGTGTACCGCCGAGCCACGGGTGAGCACCGGGCCACCGCCAATCTCGTGATCGCCCAACTCTTTCTTCTCGATATCGGGCACGTCGGTGCTGAAGGTCACGTCGACCACCAACGCGACGTCGGGCTCGAGCGCATAAGCGCTGCTGCGGGCCCCACCACCTGAGCCGCCACCAATCTCCTCCTGTACGGTGGCGACGGCGATCGTAGCGGCCCCGGCCGGGTCGGTAGAAAGCAGCCGTGCAGCCTCGAGTACCACGAAAGCCCCGATCCGGTTGTCGACCGCCCGGCTCGCGACCAGGTCACCCGCGAGGCTGACCAACTCGGCGGCAATGATCATTGGATCGCCAACACGAATCCCCATCGAGACGACCTCGTCTTTGTCTTTCGCACCGACGTCCACCCAGAGGTCGCGGATCTGCGCGGCGCGCTTCCGCTCGTCTTCCCTGAGGAGATGGACGGCCTTCTTGCCGACGATACCGACGCGATCCCCGTCTTCGCCGAGGATTGTCACGCGCTGCCCCACCAGCACCTGAGGATCCCAACCCCCGATCTCATCGATGAACAGAAAGCCATCATCGTCGATGTGAGTGATCTGCAGTCCGATCTCGTCGATATGCCCGGCGAGCATCACTCTCGGCTTGCCCGCAGGGTTCACCACCGCAACGGAGTTACCGGCAACGTCGGTGTGGACTTCGTCGGCGAAGCCGGCGGCCTCCTCCCGCCACACTCTCGCGGCCCGCACCTCGAACCCTGAGGGCCCCGGGGCGTCGAGGAGTCGCTCCAGGAATCCCTCACGGGCCGTCATGGAAGCTTGGTGTCGATAACGGTGACTCTCATGGCCCCCTCACGGATTCGTTTCTCCAAGCGCTGTCGCACGAGCTTCTGAATGGCCCTGCGTGACGGGGGGAGCAGGAGCGAGAAACCCAAGATATCGGTAAGGATACCAGGAGTCAGTAGGAGGGCACCGCCAATCAGGATCGCCAAGCCGTCCATGATGGCCTGGGCGGGAAGACGGCCCTGGGCTATTTCGGCTTGGAGCGCCCAGAGTGTCTTGAGTCCCTCGAGGCGCGCCATACCCGCTCCGATCACGCCCGTCGTGATCACGAGAGCGAGGGTGGGAAACAATCCCACGACCTGCCCCAATTGGATAAGCAACACGAGCTCGAGGATGGGCACCACGATGAATAGAAGTGCCAGTCGGCCAAAGAGGGTCATGGCGGGTCGTACACCCCCCTGTGGGGCTTCGGTCCCGGTCGCTTGCTCGGTCGACACGTTTTCGTTTCCTTTGATGACGCCCATGGAGCAGACCTACTTTCGCCGGGGTTTCGGCCTGAAGGCCGACGTGCGACCCCTCATCGACGCCGAATACCACTCGGCACTCGTACAGCAAATCCAAGCTGCCGGGTACACCCAGACCTACGGTGATGTCACCGTCCGGTTGGCCGAGCAGTTTGGATTCTGCTACGGCGTGGACAGGGCCATCGATTACGCCTACGAAACTCGGAGGCGTTTTCCCGATAGGCGAATCTGCCTCGTCGGCGAAATCATCCACAACCCGCACATCAACGCCCGCCTGCGGGACATGGGCATCGAGTTCCTTTACCCGGACGCCCAAGGCGATTTCGATTTCGGCTCGATAACCAAGGACGACGTGGTACTCATCCCGGCCTTCGGGGTGAAGCTCGAGGACTTCGAGCGTCTGAGCCACCTGGGCTGTGTTCTGGTCGACACCACATGTGGGTCGGTGTTGCTCGTCTGGAAGAGGGTCGAGTCATATGCCCGCGACGGTTTCACCGCGGTGATTCACGGCAAATACCGGCACGAGGAGTCTCGTGCGACCGCCTCACAGACGAACAAGCATCCGGGGGGCAGATACATCATCGTCCGAGACATGGCAGAGACCGACCTTCTCTGCGACTACATCGCGAAGCGGCCCGGGCATCTGTCGGCCGACGAATTCTTGAAGCGATTCGCCGACCGAGCTACGGTGGGCTTCGACCCTGACGAGCACCTCGAACGGATCGGTGTGGCCAATCAAACCACCATGTTGGCCAACGAGTCGCTGGCCATCGGAGAGCGAATTCGAGAGGCCATGACCGAGGCCAAGGGCGAGGAAGCCACAAAGGAGAACTTCCGCTCGTTCGGCACCATTTGCTCAGCGACGCAGGAGCGACAAGACGCGGTCGTCAGCATGATGGAGAGCGGTGCGACGGATATCATGATCGTGATCGGAGGCTACAACTCCTCGAACACGAATCACTTGGCCCATATGTGCCGAGATTACACGACCACCTACCACATCGAGGACGCCGACTGCATCGATGTCGAGTCGGGGACGATCCGGCACAAGCCGGCACTCTCCGATCCTGGCGAAACTGTCGACGCAGACTGGCTGCCCAAAGGCCCCCTCCAGCTGGGGATCACGGCGGGGGCGTCAACGCCCAACAACAAGATCGGCGAAGCGCTCCTCCGAATCCTCGAGATCCGAGGAATCGACCACGCGTCAGTGGTGGAAGAACCCGACTCGCCGTAGACATTCCCGGCGGGGGACCTCTACCTCGGTCCTGGACGCTACTTCAGACGTGCAACGCCCTGCCGAGGGCGGCGAGAGCCCCCTCACCGATCGCCTCGGACAGCGTCGGATGGGGGTGCATGGCCCGGTCCATCTCCTCTACCGTCGACTCCAAGTGCCGCCCGACGACGAACTCGCCGATGAGTTCTGTGGCGTTGGGGCCTACGATGTGGGCTCCGAGAATCTCCGAGTACTTCGTGTCTCGGATCACCTTCACAAACCCCTCGGCATGCCCTCCGGCCAGCGCCCGGCCATTCCCCACCCAGGGGAATTTTCCTACCTCGATGTCGTGTCCGGCCGCCGTCGCTTGCTCCTCGGTGAGGCCAACCGACGCCACCTCGGGGTGACAGTACGTGCAGTTGGGAACGTTGGAGTAGTCCACGGTATGGCGCCCCTGGCCGGCAATGTGCTCCGCACAAACGACACCCTCGTGCATCGCCTTGTGAGCAAGGAGTTGATGTCCCGCGACATCACCTAGGGCGTACACACCCGCCGCGTTGGTCCGAAGCTGGTCGTCCACCTTGACGAATCCGCGCTCGTCCAACTCCACATCGACCGATGCGAGCCCGAGATCCTCGGTGTTCGGCGCCCGGCCGACTGCCGAGAGAACACGCTCCACCTCCAGGGTTTGCTCCGCGCCCGCCTTGTCCTTGAACGTCAGAGTGACCCCCGCGTCACTCACGTCGGCACTCTGCACCATGGCACTCGTGAAAACGTTGATGCCACGTTTCTTGAACGAGCGAGCAACCACGGCCGAGCAGTCCTTGTCCTCGACGGGTAGGACCCGGTCCAGCGCCTCGATGACGGTGACCTCGCTTCCATAGGCACTGTACACGTCCGCGAACTCCATCCCGACCGCCCCCGCGCCGATCACGGCCAAACTCCTGGGGGCAGCCTTCTGAAAGAGCGCCCCGGTCGAGGACCAAATCATCTCTTCGTCGATGGTAAGCATCGGCAGGCTCTTTGGACGGGATCCCGTAGCGATAATCACGTGGTCGGCGGAGATCGCCTGCTTGCCACCGTCGGTCGAGGTGACCTCGACCGAGCCCTTCGACAGCAGCCGGCCACGTCCCTCGATGTGCGTGATCTTGTTCTTCTTGAACAGAAAACCGACGCCCTTACTCAACTGATCGGCGACCGTCCGGCTCCGTTCCTGAGCGGGCCCGAAGTCCGCGGTCATCTTGGAAAACTTGATGCCGTGGCGCTCAGCATCCTTCAGTTCATTGACCAGGGCCGCGCTTGCTAGAAGAGCCTTGGTCGGGATACAGCCGATGTTCAGGCACACGCCTCCGAGTTGGGCCTCCTCCACGCAGGCGACAGCGAGTCCCAGTTGAGCGGCTCGAATCGCGGCGACATATCCGCCGGGACCGGCCCCCACCACTACCAGATCGTACTGCGAGTCAGCCAACACACCACCTCGTAAACGGATGTTCGACGGCGAAGCGTTCGGGTACTAGGGCTTCGCGCGTATTCTGATAGACTGCCGGACCCAGTGGCGACGGGTCCGGAGGCTGCGGGAACAGGGAAGTTAGGCCAAGTGGTTCGGGCATGTAAACCCTCTTGGGGGCCGGATTCCAGAAGATTCGTGAGGATGGGCTCGTATTCCTTTACAGCCGATCCAGGCGAGGTCTATTCTTCGTGGTGCACACTCCATGCGGGTGGTTTCCTCCCTCGCCGGTCGGCAGGAGGCATTTCTATGGTTGAACTCTTGGTCCTTGGGGCAATCGGTGTCACGGGCGTAGTGATGTACAACTCGCTCGTCAAACTCGGAACTCAAGCAGAAGCGGCGTGGGCTGACATCGACGTCCAGCTGAAACGCCGTCACGACCTCATTCCGAACCTGGTCGAAACCGTAAAGGGATACGCTAGCCACGAGAGGCAGACCTTGGAGGCCGTGACCGCCGCCCGTACCAGCGCCATGTCGGCCCAAGGACCGGCCGCCAAGGCTCGGGCTGAGGGAATGCTCGCGGGCGCTCTGAAGTCGCTCTTCGCGCTCTCGGAAGCCTACCCGGACCTTCAAGCAGCGGGTGGTTTCCGAGATCTCCAGAAGACGCTCACCGACCTGGAGGATACCATCCAGCAGGCCCGCAGGTACTACAATGCCGTGGTGCGTGACTACAACACCAAACTCCAGCAGGTACCATCCAACCTGATCGCCAAAGCGTTCAATTTCGCCGAGCGAGAGTTCTTCGAGATCCCGGATGCGGAAAAGGCGGTGCCACAGGTCGATTTCGGGGATGACAAGCCGTCCTGAACGCACCCGGAACCGGAGCGGAAATCGAAGCGGAGCAGGGCCTGATGAAGGGCCTCGTAGCCCCCGCTGGCGTGGTTGGAACGGAGCACCCATGTTTGCCGGGACGCCGTATGACGCCGTCAGCCCCGAGGAATCTGCTCACCGTGAAGATCGTCCCAGTTGTATCGAGGAGGGATTTTCGTCGCTTCGTCGACCTGCCTTGGCAGATCTACGACCGTAGTCGATACCCTCAGTGGGTGCCGCCGCTCAGAAGCATGGTGCGCGAGGCACTCGATACCAAGCGAAACCCGTTCTACCGGCAGGCCGACATTCAGCTCTTTCTGGCCGAGCGGGGCGGGCGGGCGGTAGGCCGAATCGCCGCGATAGAGAACCGGGCTCACAACCGTTTCCACCAAGATTCCATCGGATTCTTCGGGTTTCTGGAGTTGGCAGAGGATCAAGAGGCGGCGGATGCCTTGATCGAGGCCGCCAGCGGGTGGCTTGCCAACCGCGGCCTAACGGCGCTGCAGGGTCCCATGAGCCCCTCCACCAATCACGAATGCGGGCTGCTCGTCAGCGGGTTCGAGCACCATCCGATGATCATGACGCCATGGAACCCCCCCTACTACGAGGAAATGCTCGAGCAGGCAGGCCTGGCGCCGGTGAAGGACCTGCTCGGCTATCTGCTCCCGCTGGGAAACGGATTCGCGCTCCCGGAACGCATCGAGCGCATGGCCGAGCGAACCAGCGCCAAGCTCGGGCTCACGTTCCGGAACGCTGACATGAGCCGCTACAAGAGCGAGGTGGCCCTTTGCTGGGAGATCTATAACGACGCGTGGGAAAAGAACTGGGGTTTCGTTCCCGTAACGTGGGAAGAATTCGAGTTCGCGTCCCGTGGCCTGAAACAGATCCTTCGTCCCGATTTCGCATTCATTGCCGAGGTGGACGGCGTACCGGCCGGCTTCATGCTGATCGCCGCTGATCTCAACCGGATTCTCCGGCATGTGCCCTCGGGCCGCCTGTCTCCGATCGCCATGGCGCGGATCGTCTTCGGTATCGGTAAGGTCAAGCGGGGGCGTATTCTCGCGCTAGGCGTGAAGGCTCGCTACAGGACACGGGGCATCCTTCCCCTCTTCTTCCAAGAGGCGGCGAGGCGAGGGAAAGCCATCGATGCGATCGAGGCGGAGGCATCTTGGATTCTAGACGACAACGAGCCGATGCGAGCCGTAATGGAGGCGATGGGAAGTGACGTCTACAGGCGGTGGAGGGTGTACCAAATGCCCGTGCCGATAGGTTGATACGCATAAGGCTCCTGGTGTGGTTAGCCATCGTTTTCACGGCCCTGTCTTCGCTGGCCGTGGATTCGGCGGCCCAGGGTCGGACTCTCGTCATCGAATCATTCGATGTCACGGTCCAGGTGGCCGAAAGCGGCCGCATCGACGTGCTCGAGTCCATTCGCTTCCGCTTCTCGGGGTCGTGGAACGGTATCTACCGTCTCATTCCGGTGAATTACGGCACGGCGCAGGGGTTCAACTACAAACTCTTCCTCGAGGTCGAGAGCGTCACCGATGAATCGGGGCGGCGGCTCGAGTACAAGGACACACGGGAACGGCACTACAGAAAGCTCAAGGTCTGGGTGCCGGGCGCTCAGAACACCACCCGAACGATCCACTTTCGCTATTCGGTCCCCAACGCCCTCCGGTTCTTCGATTCCGCGGACGAGGACTTCGCCGAAGGGCGCGACGAACTCTATTGGAACGTCACCGGGGACGAGTGGGAGATTCCTATCGAGAGGGCTTCCGCCCGCGTGGAGCTCCCCGCTCGTGTGACCGGACTCCAAGCTCGCGCATTCACAGGCGCTTTTCGTTCCACCACCCAGGATGCGCGTATCGACGAAATAGAATCTGGATTCTATTTTGAAACCTCGAGGTCTCTCGGACCGCGAGAAGGACTCACCATTGCGGTGGCCTGGAGTCCTGGGGTCGTGAGCAGACCGTCGGCGATCGCCAAGTCCTACTGGTTTCTCCGGGCCAACCTGATCTTCCTGTTGCCCCTGATCAGCCTGTCGGTCATGTGGCGGCTCTGGTTGAACAAGGGCCGTGACCCCGCCAGGCGTCCGATCGCACCGCAGTACGAACCCCCGGAGGGCCTGACGCCGGCGGAAATCGGAACCCTGATCGACAACCGCCCCGACATGAGGGACATCACCGCCTCGATGGTGGACCTCGCGGTCCGTGGATTCATGCGGATCGAGGAGCGAGAGCGAAGGGGCTTCGCGTCGATCTTCGGAGGAAACGAGTACGCCTTCGTGATGCTCAAGGGTCCGGATGAGTGGAACGAGCTTCAGAGCCATGAGCGGACGCTCCTGGGCGGATTCTTCGACAGCGGGCTGCGCCCGGAAGTCGAGCTCGGAGACCTGGAGAACGAGTTCTACAAGGATGTCTCACGTATTAGGGACGATCTGTACGGCAGGCTCGTCGAGCTGGGGCTCTACGCCCGACGACCGGACAAGGTCATCGGCATCTACTCGGCGAGCGGCGCTGTCATCCTGGTGCTCTCTGCGGTGGGAGCCCGTATCCTCGCCGACCAGATCGCGGTCCCGATCTCCTCGATGGTCATCGCCGGGATCCTGACCGCTCTTCCGGTTTTCGCCTTCGGGTTCGTCATGCCGGCGCGTACGATCAAAGGGGCTCGGGCGTTGGAGCATGTGCTCGGATTCCAGGAGTTCCTGGATAGGGTCGAGTCCGATCACTTCAAGCGCATGATCGACTCACCAGAGATGTTCGAGCGCTACCTGCCCCACGCCATGGCCCTCGGAGTCGAGAAGCGCTGGGCCCGGGCCTTCGATGACATCTACCGTGAACCCCCCGACTGGTACCGCGGGGCTCCTGGCACGCACTTCCGCCCGACGCTTTTTGTCACGAATCTCGGCGCAATGAGTTCGCGCGCCGGGTCGGCGATGTCCTCGCAGCCTCGCAGCAGCGGTGGTAGCGGCTTCAGCGGCGGCGGGGGAGGAGGAGGGTTCGGCGGGGGCGGCGGCGGGGGATTCTAGGCGGCCCGCCTCGACCCTCTGCAGGGTCCACGCACCCTAGGTAGTAAGAAGCTCAACGGACCGTAGAGGAGGAATCCACTCATGCTGCTCTCGAGGCGCGACGCGATCAAGCTCGGCCTGGGCCTTGGGGCCGCTGGGCTGGCGGGGTATGGGGGACCGGCTGAGCTCATGGCTTCGCGGCCGAGATTCGCCCAGACGGGAGGCCTCATCACAAAGCCGATCCCCTCTTCGGGAGAGCGCATTCCCGTGGTGGGCATCGGCACGGCGCGACGCTACAACGTGGGCGCCCGGGCAGCCGAACGCGCCCCCCTGAGGGAGGTTCTCGAGGCGTTCCCAGACCTCGGTGGCAAACTCATAGATACCGCGCCGTCGTACGGGACCGCCGAGCCCGTCGTGGGAGACTTGCTCGCCGAGTTGGGCAACCGGGACAGGTACTTCCTGGCCACCAAAGTGGGCGTTCGAAACACACTCGACGGGCCCGGCCAGATCGAGCGGTCGTTCGAGCACCTCAAGACCGAGATGATCGATCTCATCCAGGTCCACAACATGCGCGATTACCAGAACCAGCTCGCCTACCTCCGCGACCTCAAGGCCGATGGCCGCATCCGGTACGTCGGCATCACCACGTCGAGCGCGAGGCAGCACGAGGCGTTCGCCGCCATGATGGAAGCCGAGGACGGAGTCGACGTCGTTCAGGTGGACTATTCGCTGGCGAACCGAGCGGTGGAGGAGCGGATTCTTCCCGTTGCCGCCGACCGTGGTATGGCGGTGCTATGCAACCTGCCCTTCGGGCGAGGGCTCCTGTTCGACACCGTCGGGGATCGACCTTTGCCGGAATGGGCCTCCGAATTCGACGGCGAGAGTTGGGCACAGTTCTTCTTGAAGTATCTGGTGTCCCACCCGGCGGTGACCTGCGCGATTCCCGGTACCGCCACTACCGAGTACGTCAGAGACAACATGGGCGCTGCCCGAGGGCGGTTGCCCGACGATGCACTGCGCCGCAGAATGGTCGAGTTCTACGACGCCCTGTAAGCAGGCTTGGGGCTGAGCTTCCGGTACAAAGGGATGGTCATGGGAATGTTGAGGAAGCTGGTACCGGTCGAGCGCGACGAGTTGGGGCCCGTCCTGCTAGCAACCGCATACGGGTTCTGCATTCTTCTCAGCTACTACATCTTGCGCCCAGTGAGGGACGAGATCAGCTCGGCGGATCGCGGCAATCTCCAGATCCTGTGGACCGCAGTCTTCGTCGTAATGCTGATCGCGGTCCCGATTTACTCCTCGACGGTTTCACGCTACTCGAGGGGTGTCTTCATCCCACTTGCGAACCGCTTCTTCGCATCGAACCTGCTCGCCTTTTACGCCGTCCTGGTCCTGCTTCCGGAAACGGCCAGGCCGTGGATCGACCGTGTGTTCTACGTGTGGGCGAGCGTATTCGCCCTCTTCGTCGTCACGGTTTTCTGGGGCTTCATCGCGGATCTGTTCCGCAACCCGCAAGGGAGGCGCCTCTTCGGGTTCATCGCGGTCGGATCATCATTGGGCGGCATCGCTGGGTCGCTCATCACGGCCTCTGCTTCGGAACTCCTCCCTGCCTTCAGTTTGCTGCTTGTCGCCATTGTGCCTCTCGAGGGCGCCGCCTTCTTCGCCAAAGCCCTCCACCGGAGCTCGGGTGACGAGCACACCCCGCTCAGGAAAGAGGGTACGCAATTGATCGCCGGAGACTCGTTCAGCGGGATTCGTACGGTATTCCAGTCACCGTACCTCCTGAAGATCGCCGGCTACCTCACCCTGATGACGTTCGCATCTACCGTGCTCTACTTCCAGCAAGCGGAGTTGATCCGGGATGCCTTCGCCGACCGCGCCGCGCGTACGGCTTTTTACGCAAGAATCGACCTGGCGGTCAACGTGCTCACGATCCTCACTCAAGGTTTGCTGGCCGCCCACGTCATCAGAAAGATCGGCGTCGCGCTCAGCCTCGCGTTACTGCCGGCGTTGACGCTCTTGGGGTTCATATCGCTCGGCGTGTACCCCCTGCTCGCCGTGCTGGTCGTCTTCCAGGTGCTATACCGGACCGGGCGTTACGGCATCACGCGGCCGGCGCGGGAGGTGCTGTTCACCGTGGTCAGCCGCGAGGAGCGCTATAAGTCGAAGGCATTCATCGACGCTGCGGTGTACAGAGGCGGCGACCTGGTGAGCGGTTGGATCTACACAGGACTCGCCGCCGTCGGCCTGTCGCTCGGAGCGATTGCCCTGGTCGCCGTACCGCTGGCAGGCTTGTGGGCGGGCGTAGGTTTCCTAGTGGGACGTCAGCAAGAGGAACTCCTGACCACAGCCACATCCGACGAGGCCAAGACC
>BTRA01000075.1:0-14768 GCA_036986155.1 Gemmatimonadota bacterium
CAGGTGGTGTTCCCCGAGCCCGGTGCCTACAGGTTCAATGTTCAGCTCAAAGGAAAGTGGCACGAAGGGCCCTCCCTGCACCTCATGCAAAGTGGGACTCCGCCGGAACCCGAAGAGGCGTGACGGTTCTCGAAGGTTTCGAGCGGGTGGGGACCAGCTGGGCATTGGCTCTGACCCAGCCGAGTGCCCGCGCCTGGGTGGAGGCGACGATTCGTGGCGGCGCCACCCTCTACGACGCCGCGTCCGCAAGTTCGCTGGACAGCGCCGAGGGGCGTGGCGTGGTTCACGTGATAGCAGCCCCGACGGGCGAAGGCCGGCAGTGGGCCGTGCGGCGATACATGCGGGGTGGCTGGATCCGTTCGCTCGGGGACCGGTACCTGCGGGGAGGCACGCCTCGACCGTTTCAAGAGCTGGCCGCGAGCGCGGCCGTCCTCCGTCGTGGCGTGCCGACGCCCACCGTGGTCTGCGCGGCCGTCTATTTCAGGGGCATCTTCTACCGCGGGGACCTGATCACGGAGTACATTTCGGACTCTCGTGACCTCGCGTCTGTACTGTTCGACGTCTCGCCAGGGGAGTCGAGCGAAGGCGCTTCGCACAGAATCGCCGCCCTCAGCGCCGCGGGAGGCCTTATCAGACGGATGGCTTCGGCAGGAGTACGGCACCCCGACGTGAACGCGAAGAACGTCCTAATCCACGGCGACCCCAAGACGCCCGACGCCATGCTGCTCGACCTGGACCGCTGCGTGGTTTCTGAGCCGCCGGAAAGCGAACCCATCACACCCATGTACCGACGGCTCGAGCGCTCGCTCGCGAAATGGGAAAGCCGAACCGGCCGCAGGATATCGGAGGAGGAACTCCGAACTCTACGAGCCGGTCTGGAGGCCTACCGGTGAAGGACCGCTTCGCGTCTCCCCCCCGCAGCGTGTGCATCGTCATGATGAGTGCGATCGGGGACACGGTGCACGTGCTCCCCGTGGTCAACGCACTGAAACGCGCGTGGCCGGACACCACGATCTCGTGGATCATCCAGCCACTTCCGCATGTCCTCGTGCGAGACCATCCCGCGGTCGATGAGTACCTGCTCTTCCACCGTGGCCGCGGCGTCGCCGGATGGGCCGGGTTCTCGCAACTCGCCGCGCAGCTGAAGGAACGGCGCTTCGATCTCGTGCTGGCCCTGCAGGTATACCTCAAGGCCGGCATCGTCACCGGGCTGTTGTCCGCAGAGGTCAAGCTCGGCTTCGATCGCGCCCGTGCTCGGGACCTCAACTGGGTCTTCACAAACGAACGTATCCCGGCTCACGACCCTCAGCACGTACAGGATCAGTATTTCGAGTTCCTCGAGTACCTTGGCGTTGATCCTGAGCCGGTCGTGTGGGGGATCCGCTTGACGGACGAGGAGCTCGCGGCGCAGTCCAGGTTCTTCGGCGAGATCGACCGACCGACCTGCGCGGTGGTTGTGGGTTCGAGCGACCGAGCCCGGAACTGGACGGCTGAAGGATACGCGAGAGCGATCGAAACGATGGAGAGCGTCCATGGACTACAGCCCATCCTGGTCGGTGGACCGTCGGCGGGCGAGCGAGAGATGGCCGACCGCATCGCGAGCATGACCAAGGCCCATCCGATCGACACACTCGGAGACGATCTGCGGAAGCTCGTGTGGCTCCTGGACGGGAGTGCGCTGACTCTGAGCCCCGACACCGGCCCGCTCCACATCAGTCGCGCGCTTGACACTCCGGTCGTGGGCCTCTACGGGCACACCAATCCGAAACGGGCTGGACCCTTCCGCGCCTATTACGACCTAGTGGTAGACGGTTACGCCGAGTTCCCTGGTGAGGAGTACCCGGTGTCACCCGCCCGTCGTGACGGATTGGGGCGCATTACCGTGGACATGGTGCTGGAGAAGATTCAGGTGGCTATGGACAAGTACGTGGGACAGACGTGACGAAGGCACGAGCCGGGCTGGGGGCGGTCCTCGCGGTAGCGATGGGTTTCGCCGCATGCGCGCCTGCGGCCGACAGCCCCGATCCGGAGGTTCTAGCCGCCGTCGCTGCCCGCTCTCCGGCGGAATACCAGAAGGGGAAGGAGCTCTACGCCGCCTACTGCGCCACCTGCCATGGAGAGAACGGCGGTGGCTCGGCGGTAGGTCCACCCTTGATGCATCGCTTCTACCGGCCTGCACACCATGCCGACGCCGCCTTCCTGATCGCGATCAAGAGTGGGGTGCGTGCCCATCACTGGCGCTTCGGAAACATGGCCCCGATTCCCGGCTTGGACGCGGAGACCAGTGGGCGCATCGTGGCCTACGTCCGCTGGCTCCAGGCAGAGAACGGGATCGAGTAGCCCTTCAACTTCACTTGAGTTGCGGTTTGGTGCTACAATTAGCGCCTTGCTGAATCTCTCCCCATCGATTTCGGCAGACCGGATGCGCAAGCTCACGGCCATCATGTTCACGGACATGGTGGGTTACACCAAGCTGATGCAGGAGGACGAGCAGCGGGCGAAGAGCATCCGTGACCGTCACCGCTCGGTGCTGCGAACCTCCATCGAGAAGCATCACGGAGAGATCATCCAGTTCTATGGCGACGGCACGCTGAGCATCTTCGGCAGCGCTGTGGAAGGTGTTGCGGCCGCAGTGGAAATCCAGCACGGTCTCCAGACGGAGCCGCCGATCCCGGTGCGGATCGGACTGCACATCGGCGACATCATTCACGACCAGGACGGTGTCTATGGCGACGGCGTCAATGTCGCGGCCCGGATTCAAGGCATGGCGATCTCCGGCTCCGTCGTGATCTCCGGAAAGGTCTGCGACGAGGTCAAGAACCACCCTGAGTTTCCGGTGGCCGAACTGGGTGAGTTCGAACTCAAGAACGTGAAGCGACCGATGAGGCTGTTCGCGATTCAGGCGCCTGGACTGACAGTGCCCGCCGCAAGCGCCATGCGCGGCTCGGACGCTATGCCCAAGCGCACGATCGCCGTGCTTCCGTTCGTGAACATGAGCGCCGATCCTGAGAATGAACACTTCAGTGACGGGATCACCGAGGAGCTTATCAACGCCCTGGCAAAGGTTCGAGGGCTCCGGGTCACCGCGCGCACCTCGTCGTTCGCCTTCAAGGGACGCAACGAAGACGTTCGCAAGATCGGGGCGGAGCTTGGTGTGAACTCGGTACTAGAGGGGAGCGTCCGCAAGGCCGGCGACCGGGTCCGCATCACCGCCCAGTTGGTAGACACCCGTGACGGCTACCACATCTTCTCCCATACGTACGACGAGGTCGTAGAGGACATCTTCAAGACCCAGGATGAGATATCGCTCAAGATAGCCGACGAGCTGCGGGCGACGTTGCCGGGTGCCCCGCGGCAGGGGCGGATCCTGGTCCAGCGGCCCACCAAGAACGGGCAGGCGTACGACCTTTATCTCAAGGGCCTCTACAACTGGAAGAAATGGACGCCGGACGACGTGGTGAAGGCCGTCGAGTACTTCCGGGAGGCCATCGATCTCGACCCGGAGTTCGCTCTCGCCTATTCAGGGATGGCCAACTGCTATACCTACCTCGGTGCCATCGGTCACCTGGCCTGTGGTGTCGCATACCCTCAGGCCAAGCGGGCGGCCCAACACTCGATCGAGTTGAATCCCGACATCGCCGAGTCCCATCTGGCACTGGCCCTCGTGCGGCTGTTCTACGCCTGGAACCTTCCCGCCGCTCGGTCGGCGCTGGAGAAGGCGCTCTCGATCAACCCTGGGCACGCCGAGGTACATCAGGTCTACAGCCTGTACTTTCTGGCTGCCGGAGAGATCGACGAGCTGGTGGAGTCAGCTGAGACAGCCCAGGCCTTGGACCCGCTATCGCTCGTCATCAACGAAGCGCTGGGGCGAGCGTACGTCAGCGCGGGCCGGCACGGGGACGCCCTCGCGCAGTTCGACCGCACGCTGGAACTCGACCCCGAATTCCGGGCCGCGGTCGAGGGCAAGGGAGTCACCTACATGGAGATGGGCGACCTCGGCGCCGCCATTGCGCAGTTCGAGCGCTTTCGCGAGCTGAGCCCGCACCCCCAGGGAGGTGTCGCCTTCCTGGCCCACGCCCAGGCCAGGGCCGGCAACATGGACGTGGCGAGGGAACTTCTGGCGGAGTTGGAGCTGCGCGAGCGCAACGAGCCGCATATGTCGCTCGACATCGACTTCATGGTGGCCTACTCCGGAATGGGCATGATGGATGAGGCCTTCGATCGGCTTGAGCGCGCGATCGAGGAGCGACTCGGCAGCATCATCTTCCTGAAGCATGGCCCCTTATTCGCGCCGCTTCGAGAGGATCCGCGTTTCGCGGAGGTCATGGAGCGCCTGGGCCTGAACGCTTAGGCACCGGCAGAGGAGAACTACCTGACCCAGATCATCTTCGCTGCCAGCAAGCCGAATCCGGCCGCGCTCCCCAGGAGAGCTTCCCATTCCTTATTCCGCAGATAGCGGTCGACGCTGAACGATGTCTCACTCCGGGTCGGACCACGATACGGGGTGAGCCGGGGTAGAAGGGCCGGTACGCTCTCGGCATACTCCCGGTACGAGTCTCCGAAGAGATCTTCGAGGCCGCGCCGCTCCTGCCGTATGGTCACTCCGTACATCAATACATAGAAGCCCGCAAACAGAGCGGCGAACCACAGCACTCCGCCCGCCCCCACCACTCCGAACCCCAGGAAAAGGCTCCCGAAATAGAGTGGGTTGCGCGAATAGGCGTACGGTCCACCGGTGGTCAGGACCCGATTCTTGTGGATCGTGCCCGCCGCCCAAGCCCGGACCACGAGGCCCAAAGCCGAAAGCGCGACGCCCACAGCCATGAGGCCCGGCGTGGGCGTGGCGAAATAGAAGAAGGGAAGAACCAGAAGCCAGGCGGACCTGAGCCTGAGCTTCCGAAAAGACATGGCCACTACGGGACCTGTGGCGATCCCTGTGTGTGAATGGGGCGCCCCCTCGTCACCTCTTCGAGGTGGAGAGTCATCGAGAAGATCGGGAGCTTGGTGCGCATGTAAACCAGGTACCGGTCCTCGTCGTCGGTGAAGTAGAGTTCAGCCTCTCCACCCTCGCTGAACAGCCCCGATGTCTGGATGATCGGCTGGATCACAATCGTATTGAATGTCCCGGCCGGCACTTCCTTGACCTCCTTGCGGAGCACCTTGATCACGACCGGGTTACCGTCCTTCTTGAAATACCGGTTGAACGTGTACGTCTGCCCAACCTCCAAGGGAAGCGTCCGGATGAAGTACACGAAGGCGATTTCGTCGAGCGGAAGCGCAGTTGGCAGATCCTCGGACCTGTCCATGTCCGTCCGCTCCCAGTACCCGTCCTCGGGGTAGAGCGCGTAGGCTCTATAACTCTCGTAGCTGTTCTCGTGGAGGTCTTTGACAAACCTCCGGCTCACAAGCTGACGCGTGTCCAGCCAGGACTCGAAGAGGTCGTTGACCTTGACCGCGCCGAAGAGTGGGCTCCCCTTCATGCCCATTTGGAGATGGTAGGTCGGATGGCCCTCCACCGTTTGGACGCCACGAACCGCCATGAAGCCCTCACCCGCATTCAGGGGACCAACCTTCAGCTTGTAGCGCATGTACTCGCCTGGGCCGAACGGAACCTTGGCCGCGAGTGGGTCCAGGGTGACAACCTCCGAGGCGAGGGCCGTCGCATCCGCATCGTCCGAATCCTGCGCCTGGGCCTGAGCAATGCCGGCCTGCAGCATGACCGCCGCCACGGCCGCAAACGCCGCCGCCACATTCCGACCTGTCATTTCACCCTCCCCCGCTCAAAGCTCCACCAATCGCCCCCTCTTACACGAGCGAGGTCCCGAAGGGTTCGGAAAGATCGAAAGCGTGACGTTCTTGTCCGCATGTCGTACCGCAGTTGCAGGGGGGTCTCCTCGATCCTGCGCGCGTACGGCGCCACCTTCCGGAGGAGCTCCAGGTTGGCCGCCCACCCGTCGCGACTCACCAGCGGACTCCCTTGGAGCGATTCGAGTGCCTTCTTGAGTACGATCAGCCGGTAGGCCCTGAAGCCACAAAGTGGATCGGAAACGGGCGCACCACCAAATGCCCGGCCCAAGACGATCGGCGCGAGCCAGCGGGTGATCCGTAAACCACGAGGAGCATGTTCCCTACCCTCCTCGACCGCGCCCGCCACGATGTCCGCCCCACCCTCCAACGTCTTGATCAGAGTGACGATGTGCTCGGGGTGCTCAGTGAAATCGCCCTGAAGGGTCACAACGGCGTCCCGCTTCGGATAGGCCGTCCTCTCTACCGCGGTCTCGATCAGGCGGCCCAGGGCAGCCGGGTAGCCACGCCTCGTCTCCTCACGGATGACGGTGAGCGGCAGGATCTTGCGGTATCGCTCCAGTGCCTCGGCAGTCCCGTCGGTGGACCCGTCATCGAGCACCAGCACCTCGTAATCCCGCTCGAACTCGGCGAAAACCTGCCGAATCTTCCACAGAAGCACGCCGATCGTGCGATCCTCGTTGTGTGCTGGAATGCAGATATAAATCATCGTGGCGCAGTTGTCCGTAGCTGCAAGAACCGGCTCGCACGTGAAGGGCTCGTTGGTGGCACGGGGGCGTTATACAGTAACCTCAGATGGCGGTTCCTGGCCGCCCGCGCCCGAGACCCGGGGCGGCCGGGTCTTCCAGCGTCGGTGGAGCCAGAAGTACTGCTCCGGTGCACAGCGTACATGTTCCTCCAGCAACGCAACGTGCGCCCTGGTCAGGGCCAGCACGTCGGAGTTCACCATGCCCGTTCGTGCGACCGGCACCCGCTCGAAAAGGACTCGATACCGGGGCGGCCACCCAGGCTCCCTGAGCGAGATCCCCAGAAACACGGGCGCACATGTTCTCAGCGCGAAGACCGCCGGCCCCTTGGCGGTTGCCGCGGGCACGCCGAAGTAGTCGACAAATACCGGCCGAGTGCGGATGTTCTGATCGGCCATCAGCGCCACAACCCGGCCCTTACGAAGCGACTCGGGCACCCCCCAACGAGCATCGGCCTTAGCGATAACGGTGACGCCGAGGCGCGCCCTGGCGTCGGTCAGGTACTGGTCGAACAGGGGGTTGTTCTGGGGGAAGACCACGGCGTCGATGGGCACTCCGCGTGCGGCAAGGGATGCGCCCCCGATCTCCCAGTTCCCAAGATGCCCGGTGATCACGATCGCGCCCCGGCCTTCGTCCAACGCGGAATTCAGCTCCTTAAGCCCGTGCACTGTAGTGCGCCGCCGCACGTCGTCCGCACTGGCGCCCGACAGTCGAAGCGTCGCCACTGCCTCGCGCGCAAAGTGTCCGTAACTGGCGCGGGCCACCCCGGTGCGCCACCCGGGTGTGGCATCCGGAAAGGCGGTCTGGAGATGCTTGTCGACGTCAGTCCGACGAATCCGGAGCACGCTGCCGGCCACCGAGCCCAGTAGTCCGGCCAGGGCGTGCGCGACCCGCTCCGGGAGGACGCCACTCAGCGCGGCGGCCACCCGGAACGCGCCGAACTCGGCGTGATGCTTGAGGGTCTGGCGTCTCACTGGGCGGCGAACTGTAGCTCATAGAGGGAGCGGTAGAGACCACCCAACTCCAATAGTTCCGCGTGGGTCCCTCGCTCCACGATGCGGCCACGGTCCAACACGAGCGTGAGGTCGGCGCGCTGCACCGTGGAGAGGCGGTGGGCGATCACGAAGACTGTGCGGCCCGCCAGGAGTCGTTCGAGAGCGTGCTGAACGAGCCGCTCCGCCTCCGAGTCGAGGGCACTCGTCGCCTCGTCGAGGATGAGAATGGGAGGATCCCGGAGAAGGGCACGCGCGATGGCGATGCGCTGGCGTTGCCCACCGGAAAGCTCTGTGCCGCGCTCCCCGACCACCGTGTCATAACCATCCGGAAGCTCCGAGATGAACTCGTGAGCGTGCGCCGCCTCGGCGGCCTCGCCGATCCGCTCGTCATCGATGTCGCCTGGCCAACCGTACGCGATGTTGGCCCGCACGGTGTCGTGGAAGAGGATGGTCTCTTGAGAAACGACGCCCAAGGCGCTGCGGAGGCTTTTGATCTCGAACTCGCGAATGTCGGTTCCATCGACGGTGATGCGCCCCGCTGTGACATCGTAGAAGCGACCCAGGAGGTCGACCATCGTAGTCTTGCCTGCACCACTCGGGCCGACGAGCGCTACCACGGTGCCCTTCGGCACCACCACGGAGACATCCCGCAGCACGGGCTGATCCACACGATAGCCGAACGACACCTCCTCGAACGCGATCTGACGCTCCAGCCCGGGAAACGGCCGTGAATCCTCAGAGTCACGGATCTCGGACGGTGAGTCGAGAAACTCGAAGATCCGCTCACCAGCAACGACGCCTGGCTGAACCAGCGCCGGGAACTTGCTGGCGTACTTGACGGGTGAGTAGAGCTTGATGCTCAGCGCCAAGAACGCCACGAACGTCGCCCCGTCCAGAGAGCCGTCCAAGACGACTAGCCGCGCGCCGTACCAGAGAAGCACGACTGTCCCCAGAGCGGCCATCATCTCGGTCAGCGGCGCAGCGAGCGCGCGCAGCCGTTCCGTGTTGAGAACCACCCGGAAATACTCCGCAGTGAGGCCGTGGAAGCGCTCTCGCTCGCGGTCTTCCGCCGACGAGGTCTTCACGAGCCGTATCCCGGCCAGCGTTTCTTGCAGGTGCGCATTGACGTCGCCCACGAGGTCCAGGATGCGCCGGTCGCCCTTCCTGAGCCGGGCGACCAGGGGTCCCCACATCACCATCGCTCCTGGAACGACCACGAACGCGGCCGCGGTGAGCTTCCAGGAGATCGCGACCATGACGTAAACCGCCGCGACCAGCTCGAATGTCGAGGAAACCAGCCTGAGGAGCTCCCTCGTGACCAGCGTGCGCACCAGCTCTACATCATGCGTGACGCGCGAGACGATCTGGCCCATGCGCGTCCGACCGAAGAAGGCGAGATCCAATTCCAGCAGGTGGTCGTAGACCTGATCCCTCAGGTCGCGAGTCACGCCCTGCTCCACCCTTGCCACGAGGTAGGTGCGAGCGAAGTCGAAGATGTTCTTGAGGATGAACACGACCAGCAGGACGACGATTACTGTTTGGACTGCCTGAAGCGGCTCGTCGGGGTCGGCCCATCTCCACACGGTGGCATCGAGCAAGGCCCCCAGCACACCACGCACCGGGCTCGCCTCGCCCGGATTGAAAACGGTCTGCACGAACGGGATCAGTAGGACGAACACGAAGGCGTCCAGGACGGCGAACACCACGATGGCGGCCACGGACGCCAGTAATACCGACCGGTGCGGCCGCAGATACGAAAGCAGCCGGACGTACGGCTTCACGGTCAGCGCGGTGGCGCGACCCCTGTGGGCCGCGGCGTCAGACGGGCTACAGGAACGATCATCTCCTCAGGCGAGATGCCTCCGTGGAGAAAGGAGTTCCGGTAGCGGCGCTGGTACTCGCGAAGCTTCGTCGGATACACGAAGAAATAGTCGTCGAGTGCGACCACGTACGTCGTTCCGAGCTTGCCCTTAGGGAAGCGTAAATCCCGCTCGTCCGACGTAGAAAAAGCCGCCGACGAGTCCTGCACCTTCAGGTCCGCTCCGAACTTGTACCGCAGATTACTGGTGGCGTCGCGCCTGGCGAAGACGGTGGTGGGATGCTGGCAAAGGATGGAGCCGTGGTCCGTGGTCATGATGACCTTGTGCCCCATGCGGGCCGCCTCCTTGAGCACGGCGAACGCGGTGGACCGCTCGAACCAGCCACGGGTCAGGTTCCTGAGGGCGGCCTCGTCCTTGGCCACCTCCATGAGAATGGGTGACTCGCTTCGACCGTGCGTCATGAGGTCCACGAAGTTGAACACGAGCGCAACGACGGAGCCCGGCGTCTTCAGCGCCGATTTCACCCGGGCCAGCACTTGCTCCCCTTCCCAGTCGCTGAAAATCTTTTGGTAGTGAACCGGCACGTCCTCTCCGGTGAGCCGTTTGAGTTGCTCCGTCAGAAGTTCGTCTTCGAACGCGTTGAGGCTTCCTTCGTCGTCTGACGCGTCCCACCACTCGGGCCGGTCCCTCGCGACCTCGTCGGGAAACTGGCCGGAGAAGATTGCGTTACGGGAGTACGGCGTCGCGGTGGGGAGAATCGAGTAGTGGTACGACTCCTCGATATCGAAGTGCTGCGCCAGCAGCGGCGCGATCACACGCCACTGGTCCAAGCGCATGCAGTCGAGCACGACCAGAAAGACGGGCTCCTCACCAAGCAGAGGCAGGAGATGCTCTCGCACGACATCTATGGAAAGGATGGGGCGCTCTCCGTCACGCATCCACCCCGGGTACTCCCCGATCACCCACTCGCCGAAGTCCCGGCGGAGCTCCACCATCATCGCGTGCACGGTGTCGAGGAGCCCCGCCTCGCCCGCCCCTTCGAGTCGGACATCCCAATCCGTGAGCTCAAAGAACACCTCGGCGAAGTCCTCGTACGTCCGGGCCTCCTGCCGATTCAGGGAGAGGCGGCCGAAGCGCGACGCGAAGTCCTGGGCGGCCTGCTGCTGCCGGATCGACGAGCCCTCCAGAATACGCGTAACCACGGAGAGCACCTGCCTGGGGCTGGTGGGTTTCACCAGGTAGTCGGCCACCTGACGACCGATCGCCTCGGTCATCGTACGATCCTCTTCGGACTTGGTGACCATTACCACTCGGACGTGCGGGTCCTCGCGCCGGAGAATCTCGAGCACCTCGAGGCCACTTCGGCCCGGCATCTGCTCGTCCAAGAGGATCAGGTCGTACACGTTGTCTCGCACGAGATCCAGAGCGTCGTCGCCGTTCGTGATGGCATCGACGTGGTAGCCCCGAGCCTGGAGGAACAGCAGGTGAGGTCGGAGAAGGCCGATCTCGTCATCGACCCAAAGGATGCGCTTTCCGGTTGCTTCCATGCGCGGAAGCTAGGTGGGGTGTGGGTTTGGAGGAAGGGACGAGCACACGGGGCATGGACGAGTTGGATGTTTCGTCCTGGGGTCGCAACAAGCTTGGAAGACCCTCGGGCAAGTGACTAGACCTGAGCATGTTCAGCCGTCCCGAGCGCCCGGCTCTCGGGTGCAGAGCCGATGCACGAAGCGGCTCGATTCCAACCCCGAAGATTTCCTGGGTGCGGCCAAGTCTACATACTGATCGTATAGGGGAACCAGGTGGCCACCGGCTTCCCGCCCTTGCGGCCCGGCTCGAAGATCCACTCGGCGGCCTCACGGATGAGCCGCTCGTTGAAGTCCCGGTCCGAGGTGGGCGGCCGGAGTCGAGTGGAGTCGGCCACGACACGCCCGCTCACGTTCACGAACACCCACACCTGGACCTGCTCACCCTTCAGTTTCTTGTTGGCCGGCGGGATGATCATGCCGCGCGGTGAGGGCGGCACCATCCGAAACCGCCCCTCCTCTGCGGTCCCCCCATCGCCCTGACCCTCGCCTATGTCGAGTCCGGGCCCTTCGTCGCCCGGGTTATCTCCGAGAATCGAGGCTGTCTCGATGCGCACATCGTCCTCGATATCCACCGGTTGGACATCGATGACGAGCGGCAGAGGGATCTTGGGAGGAATGATGGGGCGCGGCGGCGGAATGCGCACGTTCATCGCCTGTAGACCACCCGACGCCGCCCGGTCGTCGCCCGCGCGCGGACCGGCCGCGGCGAACGGCGACTGAAGTCTGTCGTGCGCACTGAACAACACGAAGATTAGAACGTGCAGAGCCAGAGAGCCAATCAGTCCGGCTCTCCAGATCTTCCGCTCGGCTTCCCGGCGTTGCTCGTTGCTCAGGTCGAATGGGATTGGCATCACCGTCCTCGGGTGGATCAGCGCTGTCTCCTAATACTACCGGATGGAGTGTCATCAGGTTTCCATCGGCGCCATCCACGCTTCGAGCCAATACTTCCAACAGCCCGTGAGATCCACGCAGCACAACCTCGGCCAGCCACGCACCGGCTTGCTCCAATGTTGGCCATTGGGCAACTTCGTTGGCCCTGCGGTCCCAAGGCCCGTGGCAGAGGCGTCCCGCATCATGGAGTAGACGTGCCGATGACCGAAACGACCCAGGACAACGTCCCGAAAGGGATACGGCCGGAGCTGCCGAAGCGTCCAGCCATCGAGGAGGGCGCCTGGGAACAAATCCAGCGCGAGCAGGAGAAGATGAAGGAGCGCGAATACGTGCGCTTCGCCGTCTACAAGCTGGATCTCGAGTGGCGACGCCTCCCGGCCGAGGAGAAGGCACGCCATAAGGACGAGTTCGAAGCGATCATCGCTCAGAAGGGGAAAGAGATGATGATCTACTCCTACTCGCTCGTGGGTACGCGTGGCGACTCAGACTTCCTATTGTGGCAAGCATCCCGCGAGCTCATCCAACTCCACGATCTCGCCGCCGAGCTGAACTGCACGGCCCTTGGCGGTTATCTCGGGTTGGCCCATTCCTACTTCGCGATGACCAAGCGGTCGATCTACCTGAATCGCTACGAGAACGAGTACGTGGCCATGTATGGAGGTGAGGACGAGATCGATAGGGCCCGCATCGCGATCAACCCACAGGGATCCAAGTACCTGTTCGTGTACCCGATGGCCAAGACCCGTGCCTGGTACAAGCTCCCCCACGAAGACCGCCAACGCATGATGGACGAGCACATCCAGGTCGGCCACCAATGGCCCGACGTGAAGCTCAATACGACCTACAGCTACGGTCTGGACGACCAGGAGTTCGTGGTAGCGTTCGAGTCGGACCACCCCGGACGGTTCTTGGACCTTCTGATGGCCCTGCGCCTCTCGGAGGGTTCCTCCTACACACTGTTCGACACTCCCGCCTTTACCGGGCTCGCACGCTCCATGCGCGACACCCTTGACGCGATCGGGTGAGCCGGGTGCGGTGGCTGCAATGAGCGGTGCGGTCACACAGGCGTCGGCGCGGGGCGGCTCGCTCGCACGGGCCACGGCGTACTACGAACTCACCAAGCCGGGTATCGCGCTGTTCGTGGTGATCACGGTGAGCGTGAGCTACTACGTAGCGGCCGCAGGCGCCCTAGATCTGCTGCGCGTACTCCACACCGCGCTCGGGGCGGCCCTAGGGACCGCAGGCGCGCTTGCCCTCAACCAATACGTTGAGCGAGATCTCGACGCGCGCATGAAGCGCACGCAGACTCGGCCGCTCCCTGCGGGAAGGTTGCGCCCCACCGAGGCGCTCGTCTTCGGCGTAGTCCTAGTGTTTGGGGGCGTGGGGTATCTGGCCTGGCAAGTGGGGTGGCTTCCGGCGTCGCTAACCACACTCTCGGCGGCGGCCTACATCTTCGCATACACCCCGCTAAAGACCCGCTCGTATTCCGCCACGCTGGTGGGTGCGGTGCCAGGTGCGATCCCCGCACTGATCGGGTGGAGCGCTGCCACAGATGGGCTGGCAGTCGGGGCATTCGTGCTGTTCGCGATTGCGTTCTTGTGGCAGCTGCCCCATGTGCTGGCACTCGCCTGGCTGCTGCGCGAAGACTACGCACGGGTCGGATTCTTCCTCATGCCGCCGACCGACGCCGAAGGGGGACGAATCGGCAAGCACATGGTGTACCACTCGGTCTCCCTCATGATCGTAAGCGTTTTTCCCACGCTGCTGGGACTGACCGGCCTCTACTATCTTGGGGGGGCCATCGTGCTCGGGCTGGCCATGATGTCGGTCTGTGTGGTCGCGGCTCGGGAAATGACGCCCGGGCACGCACGCCGTGTGTTTCTTTATTCATTGCTCTACCAACCGCTGCTTCTCGGCTTGATGGTAATCGACACGATTCGGAGCTGATCATGCGTGTTCACCGGGTTCCCTCTGCGGTACCCCTCCTTCTCCTCCTCAGCGCGCAGGGTGTCATGGCTCAAGAATCGGACCGGCCACGAGCCCGCGATCTGGGAATCACCGTCGGCATCTTCTCGACCGGCACGTACAACGCGATCACAGACGTGGAAGGGGTCCTGGTCGGCCAGGTGAGCCTCGTAGAGGGGGACCGCATCCGTACGGGTGTGACCGCCGTTCGCCCCCACGGCGGTAACATCTACGCCGAACGCGTGCCTGCCGCGATGTACGTCGGCAATGGTTTCGGCAAACTGATTGGCGTGACGCAGGTACGCGAGTTGGGGGAATTGGAGACGCCCATCCTGCTCACGTGCACGCTGTGCGTGTGGAAGGCGGCCGACGCGATGGTAGAGTGGGCATTGGCCCAGCCGGGCATGGAGCAGGTCGGGTCGCTGAACGCCGTGGTGGGCGAAACGAACGACGGCGGGCTCAACGATATTCGCGCCCGACCGATCAGACCCGAGCACGTGGTCCGAGCGCTCGAAGAGGCATCCTCCGGACCGGTCGAAGAAGGCTCCGTGGGTGCGGGTACCGGAACGCGCGCATTCGGGTGGAAGGGTGGCATCGGCACGAGCAGCCGGGTGCTGCCCGAGAGTCTGGGTGGTTATACGGTGGGAGTGCTGGTGCAATCCAACTTCGGAGGGATCCTATCGATGGCTGGTGCGCCGGTGGGCCGGGAACTGGGGCGATATTCGTTCCGACGCTCAGTGAACCCGAGCCGCCGAGAAGACGCCGAGGCCGATTGGCTCGACCAGGACGACGACGGGCAGGGCTCGATCATGATGGTGGTCGCCACCGACGCACCCCTGTCACCCAACAGCCTCGAGCGGCTGGCGAAACGCGCCATCATGGGACTCGCACGCACCGGCCCGTTCGCGGGCAATGGCCCCGGTGACCATGTGATCGCCTTCTCGACTGCGAGAAGCGTTC
>BTRA01000076.1:0-14745 GCA_036986155.1 Gemmatimonadota bacterium
CGGATTCTGGACGAGGGCGCGGCGTGGTTGCTCGGCCCTCGAAAACCGTCCCCGAAGGGGGAAATCCTTGCGCAGCGGATGCCCTTCTTCGTAGTCCTCCGGCATCAGGATGCGTCTCAAGTCCGGGTGGCCGGTGAAGGTCACCCCGAAGAGGTCGAACACCTCCCGCTCGAGCCAGTCGGCCGCTTGCCACAGGGAGACTACGGACGCAATCTCGAGGTTGTCCACCGGAAGCTCGCACTTCACTCGCAGCGCACGCTTGTGGGGGATCGACCAGAGTTGGTACACGACTTCGATGGGACGTCCGCCGCCATGATCCACTCCGGTCACGTCCACCAAGAGGTCATAGCGATGTTCGGGCTCGTCTTTCAACCAGCCCAGCACCTCAGTATTCCGCGCCGGATCAACGAACACCACATCCTGCCCCGCCGAGGTGACTAGGTGCCGCACTACGGCATCGGCAAAGCGGGCGTTCAGCGCTCCCACAGACGGGTGGCTCGAGGTCGGGCCTTCAGCCATGTGGCTCAACCACGCTCTGGGCGGGTCATGGTGGGAAGCTCCGAGGGCGGAAGTCCACCCGCTTCCTCCTGCTGCGTCGAGTTGCCGAACGGGCCCGAGAGGGCGCCCACCTCTTCGGCCGTGGCCCGGGGTGCACCTACGAGCGCCGGATCCTCGGCCCGGAGCTCACCATGTCGCGAGAGACTCTCTCCCCGAATCTTCTCCTGAATCATCATCAGCCCATAGATGAGGCCCTCTGGACGCGGCGGGCATCCCGGGATGTAGACGTCTACCGGCACGATGGTGTCGATCCCCTGTACCATGGAGTACGTGTCGAACACACCGCCCGAACTGGCGCACGCTCCCATCGAGATGCACCACTTCGGCTGCGGCATCTGGTCCCAGATGCGCCTTAGCACCGGCGCGAGCTTGTAGGGCACGCGTCCCGCGCAGATGAGCACGTCGGCCTGACGGGGGCTGAACGACATGCGCTCCATGCCAAATCGGGCAAGGTCGAAGTTGGAGGCCGCCGCCGCCATCATCTCGATCGCACAACACGCGGTGCCGAACGGCATCGGCCACAATGAGTTGCGCCTGGCCCAGTTGACAACAAAGTCGACCTTGGTGGTCAGGAATGTGGGCGAGGCGAATCCGATCAGCCCACCCTGATCGCTGGATTGGGATCCCTCTAGGCCCATTCCCGGCCTCCTTTCTCCCATTCGTAGTGAGGAGTCATGCCGGACGCATATGGCACGCCCTTCTGCGAGGTGGAGCAGCAGGGGTTGAGGATATGAGTCGCCACAACCATGCCGATGGCATTGGCCACCGACGTGCCGAGGAGGATCAGGAGCGGTGCGTACGATCCCGACATGGCTGCTTGGGAGAGTTTGTGAAAAGGTTCACTAGGGACGCCGGGAATCTACCCGGAGCTTCGGACGAGTGTCAATGTGCGCCCCCACGCCATCGATTCAAGCAAAGTCCCGCACGGTTTGCAGTCACGCGGGCCGGACGGATATCTTGTGCCCACTACCCGTCCCCGTGGGACCCGTTCCGATCCCGCGTTGGGCGCCGGACTCCGACCTATCGATGCGTTCCATTCACCCGGGAGCCGTAGAAGAGAATGCCGATCAAGAGTGATCGTTGGATCCAACGCATGGCCGAAGAGCATGGGATGATCGAACCTTTCGAGGCCGATCAGGTGCGTGACGGATGCATCTCCTACGGGCTGTCCTCGTACGGGTACGACATCCGCGTTGCGCCCGAGTTCAAGGTCTTCACGAACGTCCACAACGTTATCGTCGATCCCAAAGCCTTCGACGACCGCTCGTTCGTCGACGTGAACGAGGCCGAATGTATCATCCCACCCAATTCGTTCGCTCTCGCGCGCACCGAGGAATATCTTAGGATTCCTCGAGATGTGCTCGTGGTGTGCGTCGGAAAAAGCACCTACGCCCGGTGTGGGATCATCGTGAACGTGACGCCTCTCGAGCCCACATGGTGCGGGCACCTGACACTGGAGATCTCGAATACGACACCGCTACCGGCCAAGATCTATGGCGGCGAGGGAATCGCACAACTCCTGTTTTTCGGTGGTGACGAGGAGCCGCGCACTGCGTACGCGGATCGCCAGGGCAAATACCAGAACCAAGTGGGCGTGACGCTACCCCGGCTTTGAAGCGCTCCCCTTACTCGACGAGGAGAAGCGCGACTTCGAATACGAGTGTGGCGTTGGGTGGAATCAGGTTCGTTCCGGCTGCTCCATAGGCGAGTTCCGGAGGCAGGACCAACTTTCTGACGCCGCCGATCTTCATGCCGAGAACTCCCTCCAGGAATCCGGGAACGACATCCGCTTCCGGCCCTAGATCGAAAACCTCTGTTCCCGTGTCGAACAACGTGCCGTTTTTCAGCCAGCCCGAAAACTGAACAGTAGCCGTTAGGCCCTCGATAGCCTCGGTGCCGTTTCCGACCACGGTATCGATCCAGTAGAGACCCGAGGGAGATAGATTCATCACCGCGAGATTGATACCCAAGAATGGCGCGAACTCGTCGTCACCAACGGGCATGATGTTCGTGGAGATACTGCTGCAGCCAGCCGCCACTATCCCGAGCAGGATAGTCAATACCGCCCGCGCCGCGCGCTTCCGTAATACAGTCGTCATCCTCAACTCTCCATAGTCCGCCAACACCACTTCAGACACGTTCCCACCTACGCACTCAGGCCCCCGACGTTACGGATGCCTCAGGTCCTCGGGCGCTCGAAGACCATCTCACCGTCCACGACGGTCAGGATCTCGGTCGCCTTCTCCTCGCCCGGCCTACCCCTCGAGCGTCGCCATGGTCGAGCGTACCGCATCGGCGCTGTTACCCAATGCCTCACGCTCGGCCTCGGTGAGTTCCACCTCCAGGATGTCCAACAGGCCCCCCTCTCCGAGCTTACAAGGCACACCCAAGTAAATCCCTTCTTGGCCGTACTCGCCCTGAAGGAACGCGGCGCACGGGAGCACGCGCCGCTTGTCCTTGACGATCGCCTCCACCATCTGGACGGCCGCCGCGGAGGGCGCGTAGTAGGCGCTGCCGGTCTTCAGGTGGCCCACGATCTCCGCCCCACCCTTTCGTGTGCGTTCGATGAGCGCGTCGATCCTCTCGCGAGATAGAAGCTGGGTCAGCGGAATCCCGCTGACGGTCGTGTAGCTCACCAGCGGGACCATCGTGTCACCATGGCCGCCGAGAACCAGTGCCTGAATGTCCTCCACGCTGACGTCTGCCTCCATCGCGACGAACGACCGATAGCGGGCGGTATCCAGAACGCCAGCCATCCCAATCACCCGCTCACGAGGGAATCCCGTGGTTTGAAGCGTAACATAAGCCATGACGTCGAGCGGATTGGACACGACGATCACGATCGCATCAGGGGCCACGCGCTGAATCTCCCGCGCAACGGACTCGACGATGCCGGCGTTCGTCTTGAGCAGATCGTCCCGGCTCATGCCGGGCTTTCGCGCGATACCCGCCGTCACGACGAAGATGTCGGAGCCGGCCGCCGCCCCGTAGTCGTTCGAGCCGATGAGCTTCGAGTCGAATCCTTCGATCGGAGCACTCTCCCACTGGTCCAGCGCCTTACCCTGAGGAATCCCCTCGACGATATCGATAAGGACGACTTCTCCGGCCAACTCCTTCTCGGCCAGACGCTGTGCGCAGGTCGCTCCGACGTGACCCGCTCCGACCACCGTGATCTTGCGCGCGCTCATGAGTCTATGTCTCCCGGATTGTCTCTTGCTTTGGCTCGACCGCCATGAATCGGCGGAGAATCACACGAAAAATCGGGGCGAACGGCCCCCAGGGGAAGCCCTCGGGGAAAAAGGGCGGAGCCTCAGCCCCCTGTCTGCGAGAGCGCGACCAGGCCGCCCGACCCGATGTCGCTCCCGCGAACGAGGTCGTGCCGTTCCGGCTTGATACGGAGGGTGCCTTCAATGAGAGGCTGGATATCCTCGCCGCGGCGGAGCGGGTCTCTCAAATTGGTCTGGATCGACCCGAACAAGCACGGTCGGAGATGTCCGTCCGCCGTGAGCCGCAGTCGATTGCAGTCGTCACAGAAGGTGTGACTCATCGGCGTGATAACACCGATCGTGCCTACGGCCTCCGGATAGCGATAGTACCTGGCCGGGCCGTTTCCAACCGGACCGTCGACCGGCTCGAGGGCGTCTACCAGGCGCAAGCGCCCGATGACCTCCGTACATGAGAGGAAGCTCTCGGCACTGAGTTCCAGGTTTGAGCCGGTAGGCATGATCTCGATAAAGCGCACGTGGAGGGGCCGTTCCCTGGTCAGCTCGGCGAACGCTTCGATCTCGTCGTCGTTTCGACCACGCATCAGCACGACGTTGATCTTGATGGGGTGGAACCCGCCCGCCTCGGCAGCGTCGAGACCCGCCATGATATCGCCGTAAGCCCCGGGGCGACGAACCAACTCGTCGACGCGATCGGCCTTCAGCGAATCGAGCGAGATGTTCACCCGATCGATGCCGGCCCGCTTGAGGGACTCGGCTTCCCTTGCGAAAAGAACGGCGTTCGTAGAGAGGGAGATGTCCTGGATCCCGTCGATCGCCGAGAGCATCTCGACCAGGTCCACCAGATCGCGTCGCACCAAGGGTTCCCCACCGGTCAGGCGGACGCGCTTGAGGCCCATCGTGGAGGCGGTCCGCACGATGGTCGTGATCTCCTCGTACGTGAGGATCTCGGCTCGCTTCAGCCAGGGCAGGCCTTCCAAAGGCATGCAGTAGATGCACCGCAGATTGCACTTGTCCGTGACCGAGATCCTGAGATACTCGATCCGGCGACCAAACTGATCGATCACGCCCCACCCTCCGCCGAAACCTCTGGCTGTTTGCCGGCCACCCACTCCGAGGTACCGTCCTCGAAGCGTTCCTTCTTCCAAACGGGTAGTCGGACCTTGATCTCTTCGATGACGTAGCGTGAAGCGTCAAACGCTTCGGCGCGGTGCGCGCTGGACACCGCAATCGCCACGCTGACTTCACCGATCCCCAATTCCCCTACCCGATGGACTGCGGCCAAGTGCCCTACGCCATATCGCTCCTCCGCCTCCACCAGAATCTCCTCGAGCGTTCCCCGCGCCATTTCATCATAGGCGTCATACCGGATCCCCTCGACGCCGTGCCCATCATTGTGATTTCGGACGACGCCGAGGAAGAGGATCACCGCCCCGCGCGAGGGATCCCCGACGCCGGCGAGCAGCGCCTGAGGCTCGATGGGCTCCGTGGTGATCCGCGCGCGGGACATCATGCAAGCCAATCCCAGCTCAGCCGCCCGCGACGGGCGGTATGACGGCTACCTCGTCGCCGTCGGCGAGCAAGGCGTCGGAGGTGCGGTAGCTCCGGTTCACCGCGACGGCCGGATCGGAGGGAAGCACGGATGCCGCATCGCTACGCCCACGCAGTAGCGTGATCAAATCGGACACAGTGGCACCGTCGGGCAGATCCACGTCGAATTCGGCGCCCCCCATGATCTCTCTGTACGAAGCGAAGAACAGGGCTCTGACCTTCAAGGGAGACCTCTCGGAAGAAAAAACGACGGGCAGCGGACGCCGCTACCAACGTGGCTGAAGGTAGAGAGACCGCGAGCCCCGGGTCAACGCCGGGGGATGAAAGCGGGCGGGTCAGCCCGGTGACCAGCCTCCCCCCGGTCGGTTCCTGCCGGGACCCCGGCCGCCTCCCGGCGCCATGCCCCCCTGAGCCCCACCGCCTCGGCGCAACCGGCGAATCCGATCGGCAAGCGCATCACGAGCCTGAAGTAAGCGCAGTACTTGATCCGGGCGTAGCGTCTGTAGGAGTGCGGCCTGTTCGTCCCTGAAGAGTTGCGCCTCCTCTTGGCGAAGCTGGGTGATCGCCTCCAATGCCGCGCTCGCCTCGGAGTCGGGAATCGCCTCGCCATCAGCCCGGCGTGCTTGGAGACGCCGCACGCGCTCCCGGGTCCTTCGCTCACGCCGGGCAAAATCGACGCGTCGCTCTCGGAACGTCGCCATGACCCCTTGGACGCTCGATCGCTCATCGTTCGTGAGCCCGAGGTCGGCGAACAGCCTCCGCTGGAAGTTGGCGCGCACACGTTGCTCCATCTCGATGCGGCCGCGCCCCTGCCCCCGCAATGGATTCCGGCCAGGACGCTGTCCAAGCAGCGATCCGGGAGCAAGGATCAGAACCGCCGCCAAGGCCGTGATGATCGCACGCTTGCTCATCCGCCTAGCTCCTCCAAGAGCTCCGCGAGCGCTTCGTCGGAGAGGTCGTCCAGCATCGCGACCCCCGCTATGAACCCATCGTCGGTCGGCCACGTCAGCGCGAGCGGTTCCTCGCTCAGCACTCCGTTCGGGTCGCCCGGCGTCTGCCGCCATATGAGCGCTGTCCCCAGGGCCAACACCACGACGGCCGCGGCTGCGAGTCGTAGCCGCATCCATGGGAGCCGGCGAGAGGGGGAAGCGGCGATGGATACCCTTACTCGGGCCTGGAGATCGCTCGGCGGTATAGGTACACCGGCGTAGAGGGCAGACACGAGGCCCGCCTCTGCACCACACTCCTCACAGCCGGCTACATGCTCCTCGACCCAACGTCGGTGGTCGTCACCGAGTTCTTCCCTCACCCAATGGGCGAGGAGATCCTTTGCGCGATCACAACCGATGGCGTTCATGTCATCATCTCTCTAAGACGACGGATGCCGTGATGGTAATTCACTCGGGCTGCACCCTCCGATGAGCCGATGATCTCACCGATCTCCCTAAAGCTCAAGCCTTCATCGATTCGCAACCTGACAGCCAGGCGCTGCTTGGTCGGCAGTTCAGCCACCATGACACGCGCCTGCTCCGCCTCCTGCTTCAACGCCGTGACGTCGCCCGCCTCGGGATGATCGGAGAAAAGAGGCCCAGCGCTCTCCAGAGCCTGTTCCGCGCGTCGCTTGCGTTTGCGAAAAAACCCCTTGGCCTCGTTACCAGCAATCGTCAACAGCCAAGTCCGAAACGAGGCGTCGCCCCGAAAACGGTGAAGTGACCTAACCGCTTTCACGAAACAGTCCTGCGTCGCGTCGGCCGCCTCGTCGTCATCACCGAGAATGCCGCGGCACATCCGATACACGCTCGCGACGTGCCTCGCACAAAGCTCGTCCAGGGCCTCGCGATCGCCCCCTTTGGCAAGGCGCACCAACTCCGCGTCGGGTACATTACGGGCTTCCTCCTTCACCATGAATCAGATGCGCTTGGACTGGAATCCGTTAAGCGGACCATTCGGTGCACCTAGGAGCAACGGGTCGCGCCGGTGTGGGCGACGCTCGATGGGATGAGGCTATCCGCCTAAAGGGACGGCGGTGGGAGGGGCGCCATCGAGAAGCTCAGTCGTCGCTAGTCCCGTCCAACTGCCCTACGCGGGTGCGGAGGTGCTTGGATGGCTTGAACACCGGGACACTGCGCGACGCTACCTCGACCGGCTCGCCGGTTCTCGGGTTGCGTGCCATGCGGCTCTTACGTCGACGCACCTTGAATGTGCCAAAGCCTCGAATCTCGATGTTCTCACCGTTTGCCAAAGCGCGCTTGATGGCGTTTAGGAAACCATCTACCACGAGCGCGCAGTCCTTCTTGGTGATTCCGGGTCCGATGGCCTCGGCGACCTGCTCAACGAGGTCCGCTTTCGTCATCCATTCCTCCGAAGGTGGCGTTGGTGTCCCGGTTTCGGTTTGGGGCAGCCACGGTAGCACGCCCGAGCCTGGAACGTCAAGTGGCCCTTGGATCTACGCTCCTCCGGCTTCACCTACGTCACTACCCTGGCGACCATAAGGTCGATGAATTGGTCGAAGAGATAGCGGCTGTCGTGAGGTCCCGGTGCCGCTTCGGGATGGTACTGCACCGAAAAGACCGGGCGAGATCTATGCGCCAACCCCTCAACCGTATCGTCGTAGAGATTGACGTGCGTAAGCCGCAGATCGGGCGCCCCGGGCAGTTCGTCGCCGTCGCCCCTGAGAACGGCGAAACCATGATTCTGCGAGGTGATTTCGACCATGTTCTCGTCGAGATTACGAACCGGGTGATTCGTACCGTGATGCCCGAACGGCAACTTGAACGTCGTCGCTCCGAAGGCTCGAGCAATGAGCTGGTGTCCCAGGCAGATACCGAACACCGGGATGTCTTTTTCAGCCATCCGTCGAATCGCTTCCGTCGCGTTGTCGACGGCCTCCGGATCTCCCGGACCATTCGAGATGAAAAGTCCGTCGGGCGCCATGCCAACGATTTCGTCCGCCGAGGTGTCGGCGGGAATCACAGTGACGCGGCATCCCCGCTGTGCCAGCAGCGCCGGCGAACTGGCCTTCACACCGAAGTCGTAGGCGAGCACGTGGAACCGCTCCTGCGTCTCCCCCCGCACCTCGTACGGAGCGACAGTCGAGACCCCATGTGCAAGGTCAAGCCCCTCCATACGGGGGTGCTCCAGGATCCGCTCGAGGAGCTCCTCCTCGGGTAGCTCCACCGGCGCGATGCCGCCGCGCATCGCCCCCCCTGCGCGGATGTGCAACGTCAAGGCTCGCGTGTCGATCTCGGAGAGCGCAACGATGCCGTGTCGCGACAGGTAGGCCTGGAGTGATTCGCTTGCCCGCAAGGAGCTGAAGTGCTCCGAAACCTCCCGAACGATGAACCCGGACACCTTCGGCCCAGGTGACTCCTCGTCTTCCTCGTTCACACCATAGTTCCCGATGAGCGGGAAGGTCATGCAGACCAACTGGCCCGAATAGGAGGGATCGGTCAGGACCTCCTGATAGCCGGTCATCGCCGTGTTGAAGACCACCTCCCCCAGGGCCGATCCGGGTGCGCCGAAGCATCTGCCCTCGAATCGACGCCCGTCCTCGAGGAGAAGGTATGCTGGAGAGTTTCCTAGATGACGTTTCACGCGTCCCCGCAATACTGGATTCGGCGATGGCGGATCGGCCACGAATCTAGATCCCGACCGGGCTTCGTCAAGGTGGCATTCTGTCACATCCGGGCTCGTCGTGACAGGGACCCATGAGAGCGCTTCCCCGACCAGGCCGGCCCCTCTACTTTAGGCCGGTCGAGATCCACGGTTACATCTCTCCGGAGGCTCCGATCTCCAAGCCCATCGTACACATTCACGTCGACGAGTCGTGCCTTGGAAACCAGTTCCAGGGCCGGGCCAATCCAGGCGGAGCAGCCGGCCTGGTCGAGTTCTGGAACAAGGACGAATGGGTTCGCCGTGACTTTTGGATTTCGGAGAGGGACACCACCAACAACCGCATGGCCATCCGAAGTGGAATCGAGGGACTCACGCTGTTGACCAAACGCTGCCGGGTCGAGGTGGTCTCTGATAGCCAGTATCTGGTGAAGGGAATGAACGAGTGGCTCCCCGCGTGGAAAGCCAAGGGTTGGAAACGGAAGGGCGGCCCGATTCAGAACCTCGAACTCTGGCAGAAACTCGAACGTGCGGCGGCCCGCCAGGAGGTGTACTGGAGTTGGGTGCGGGGCCACACCGGTCATCCCAAGAACGAGTACGCGAACGACCTCGCCGTTCAAGCCGCCCGGGAATTGACACAGTCCGGTGGGCTCGTGCCGTCGGGATTTCAGGCTTGGCTGGAGGAACAGCGCGAAAAAAAGGGCCGTTACCTCGACTATTTCGAATTCGAAGCACCGGCTTAGGATTCCAGACCCTCGGCTCCACGAGTAGCACGGGCAAAAAAAGAAAGCCCTCGGCGCGGCGAACCGCTCCGAGGACTTCCTTTTCCGCTGGCAGGAGTCGACCCTTGCTTGGTCCTCCCCAACTCGGGACTGTCTTGCGACCGTCCTTTCGCCGGGCAGTTGTTTCAACTCCCCTTACCCTCATCGCGCGGTCCGCGACTCAGGTGCCCCGAGCTCTCAGGGCTACGACGGAGACCAGCGACTTCTCCATCGGCTCACCGGAATCCAAGCTTCCGGTTCGCGTCGCCACCGCGGTATCCCGCTCAGCGACTCACGCCTCTGCATCCACCGAAGGGATGATCTGCATCATCGATTCAGCAGGCCACATGCCGATGCGCACCGACAGTATCCGCTATCCATGCCCCGCGGTCAAGCTTTTCCAACGGCGCTGGCTTCATTTCGACCATTATGCTGTAACATGTTGTCCTTGCACGATATAAGCGATACAACGAATCCCACCTGGGAGGGTCACCCACAGACGTATTCGGGTCGCTTTCTTGCGCCACTCTCCTCAACCACAAGCACTTGACAATTCTTGATTTTCAAAAAAAGTGAGGCCGGCAAGCGCGGACCAGAGCGGTTCAGATATCCGATTTGTTGTCTAGACAACATGAATCTCGCGGTCGAAAACTTCGCCGACGGCCAGCAGGACCGGAGCGATCGCTTCGGCGACCTCGACCCGCCTTCCTAAGCACTCCGAAATCGAAGTGACCTCGCGGTCGTGGAGGCCGCAAGGAACGATCGTGTCGAAGTAGGAAAGGTCGGTCGCGACATTCAATGCAAACCCGTGCGAGGTGATCCAGCGGCTGGAGACACGGACGCCGATGGCGGCGATCTTCTGCCCTCCGACCCAAACACCCGTCAGCCCGTCCTCGCGGCGTCCCTCCAGATCGAACTCGCGAAGTGCCTTGATGAGGGTCTCCTCCAAGTCCCGCAGGTACCGGTAGGTATCCCGCCGGTTTGGCTTGAGGTCGAGAATGGGATAGCCGATGAGCTGGCCTGGGCCATGGTAGGTGACGTCCCCGCCTCGCCCCGTATCCACGAGTTGGATGCCCAAGCGGCGACGGGTCGTTTCGTCGGCCAGCACGTGCTCTTCATGGCTACTCCCGCCCACGGTGATGACGTGCGGGTGCTCCAAGAGAAGAATCTGGTCGTGAATGATCCCCGCCCGGCGCTGCTCGACGAGCGCCGCCTGCATCTCGGCTGCCTGGTCGTAGGGAACGACCCCGAGTCGGCGTGCCTCGAGAACCAGAAGAACCTACGCGTCCTCGGAGAACTCCTCGAGCATCTCCTTGAGCTGCGCGAGGAATCTCGCCGCATCGGCTCCGTCCACCAGGCGGTGGTCATAAGCCAGTGAAAAGTAGGACCGCTTCCGAATGGCGATCATGTCGGTGCCGGTTGATTCGTCCTCGATCACGACCGCACGTTTCTCGATACTTCCCATTCCCAGAATGGCCGCCGTGCCCTTCGGAATGATCGGCATCCCGACCAACGTTCCGAGTACACCGGGGTTCGTGATCGAGAATGTGCCACCCTGGATCTCGTCGGGACTCAGGCGCCGTGAGCGGGCACGCTCGGCGAGATCGATGATCTTCTTGCCGATGCCAACCAGGCCAAGGTGGTCTGCGTCGTGAATGACCGGAACGATCAGGCCGGGGTCGAGGTCGACGGCCATGCCGAGGTTGACGTTGTTTCGATAGATCAGATTGTTGCCCGATACCGTGCCGTTGATCTGCGGGTACCTGCGCAGCAGCCGCGAGCACGCCCACGCCACGAAGGCCGTGTAGCTGACTCGGGCTCCTTGCTCCGCCCACCTCACCTTGTTGGCCGCCCGGATCATGTCGATCCGTGAGAAGTCGATCTCGATAAACGAGTGGACGTGCGGGGCAAGCCGTTTGGCGACGACCATGTGCTCTGCCGTGAGGCGGCGGATCTTGTCCATCGTCTCGACGGTATCGCCTTCACGGACTGGGAATTCGGGGTGTTGAACCTCGCCGTAGAATGTGGACCAGAAGTCCCCGACGGAGGCCGTGGCAGCAGGTGGCGCTGCGGCCGTCGGCCGAGCGGGTACGGACGGGCCTCGTTCGATGAACGCGAGAATGTCCTGCTTGGTGACGCGCCCAGCGTGCCCGCTGCCGGGGACGCCTCCGATGTCGATGCCGTGCTCCTGGGCGATGCGCCGCACGACCGGCGTAGAGCGCGTCCGAAGCCGCTCATCGGCCGACCCGGGGGTGGCCGGGGGCGTAGGGTGCGCAGGCGCCTCCGACTCCGGCGCCTCTGCCCCCGGCGCGGCCTCGACCACCGTGGCATCCGTAGAGGCCTCGACCTCGGTGGAGGAAGCCTCTGCAGGCGCGGGAGCTACGGCAGGCCCACCCTCGGTGTCGATGTACGCCACAATGGTCCCGACTTCGACGGTCTCACCCTCTTGTACGGCGATCTCCACCAGAGTACCGCCCTGCGGCGCCGGGATCTCGGCGTCCACCTTGTCGGTGGATATCTCGAGGATGGGCTCGTCCCGTGCGACCGTGTCGCCGAGCTGCTTGAGCCACTTCGATACAGTGCCCTCTGCGATGGACTCGCCCATTTGGGGCATTGGAACCTCGATACGAGCCACGCCCGTCACTCCGTTCATGCGTTCGGTCGTTGTCCGGTGCGGATGCCTGTTTACCCTAGGACGCCCGCCCCGATCCGCGATTCAGCTACGATCTTCTCAGCACCTCAGTACGCCGCAAGATAACGCGCCGCGGTTACGATATCGTCGATCTGCGGGAGGAAGTAGTCCTCGAGCGCGCCGGCATAGGGCACCGGTGCGTCGATCGCCGTGACCCGAAGCATGGGCGCGTCCAACCACTCGAAGGCCTTTTCGCTGACCCTCATGGCTATCTCTCCGGCGATGCCACCCGTTCTCGTATCCTCGTGCACCACCAACAGGCGGCCGGTCTTCTTCACGCTTGCCACGATGGCTGCGTCGTCGAGCGGCGACAGGGTCCTCAGGTCCAGCACTTCCACCTCGAACCCGTCCTCTTCCTCGAGGACCGCGGCCGCGTCGACGCTTCGGTGAACCATCATGCCGTAGGTGACGACCGTAAGCCCAGTCCCCTCTCGCACCACCTTCGCCTCGCCCATGGGCACTATGTAGTCGTCCTCGGGCAACACTTCACGCAGGAATGGGGCTCGATACAGACCCTTGTGCTCCTCGATGATGACGGGATTGTCGTCCCGGATGGCCGCTTTCACCAGGCCCTTGGCGTCGTAGGCCGTGCTGGGATAGACGATCTTGAGGCCCGGAGTGTGGAAAAAGGCCATTTCCACGTTCTGTGAGTGGAATGGCCCGCCCCGGATACCCCCGCCCACCGGGCCCCGGATCACAAGCGGGAGGGGGCCGCTCCCACGGTACAACGACGTCGCGATATAGTTGGTGATGACGTCGTAGGCCGGCGAGATGAAGTCCATGAACTGCATTTCGACCACCGGGCGCAGGCCCATGTGGGCGGCCCCGGCAGCGGCACCGGTGAACCCAGACTCCGAGATAGGTGTGTCGATCACCCGCTCCTCGCCGAAGTGATCGAGGAATCCGCGCGTAACCTTGAACGCCCCACCGTAGACCCCGATGTCTTCGCCCATCAAGAAGACACGCTCGTCCCGCTCCATCTCTTCGAAGAGTCCCTCGCTGATGGCCTCGAGGAGCGTGACGGGCTCTCGCCGCTCGGTCTTCGTGACGTTGTCGGGCTTGCCGGGCACTGCTCCTCCGGATCGGCTCATGCCTGGATGGGATCGGGCGTTTCGAGACGGGTCCAGGGCGTCTTGGCTCCTCGGTCCGTGTACACGGCGTCGAGCGCGTGCACACCCTCGGGGGTGGGTTCGTCAGCGGCCTGGTCGGCCGCCATGCGGACCTCATCCTCCGCCCGCGCGCTGAGTGCCTCCAGCGCGTCTTGAGTCGCCCACCCTTCGGAAAGGAGGCGCTCACCGAACCGCTTGATCGGATCGCGCTCCTCCCACGCCTTCAACTCAGCCGGGTCCACGTATTCCTGGTTATCGTGCTGCACATGGCCCTTTCGGCGGTAGTACCTCATCTCGACCATGCCCGCTCCCTCTCCCCCGCGGGCCCGGTCGACGGCACGCTTGGTCCCCTCACACACTTCCAGAACATCCGTGCCGTCCACAGATTCGGCGTGCAGTCCATATCCCGCTGCCTTCTGTGTGAAGCTCTCGAGCCGCGTGTTCTTCCTTGTCTGAGTCGAGGAGGCCCACTGGTTCGCCTCGACCATGAGAACCATGGGACATCGCTGGGCGGCAGCAAAGTTGAGGCCCTCGTGCCACGCTCCGGTGGAGGTCACCTCGTCACCACAAAAGACCAGCCCCACCCTGGGCTCCCCCTTCAGCCGGAACGAAAGCGTGATGCCCGCCATGACCCCCACCATGGTGCCAAGAGGAGAGATGGGGCCCACCAGACCACGCTGATAGTCCACCCAGTGAACGTCCGCATCCTTACCGCCCGTGGGCCCGGTACCCCGGGCCAGATACTGGCGGAACAGGTCCAAGGGCTCCCCGCCCATGAGGAATAGCGCCCCAAACGCTCTGACTGTCGGCGCGATGATGTCGCCGGTGCCGTCAGCGCGCCTGTTCAGGGCATAGCCAGCCCCGACCGAGCCGGCCTCCTGGCCCAAGGAGCGATAAACTCCCCCGCTGATCTGTCCTTGGGTGTGGAGAAGCTCCAGGCGTTCCTCGGTGGCCCTGACCCGCACCAGCACAAAGTAGAGTTCGTGGAGCTGAGTCTTGGTCAGCCCGGCAACCAGCGCCGTCCCATCCGCGGAGTCCGTTGCAGGCATGGGCCTCGGGCTGGTCCGTCCCGCCCTGGACGATCTAGACTAGAGGTTGCCGTCGCCGCTGCCGGCATCGTCCCCTGAACCGCCCGCGTCACCGCCTGGGTCCCCACCAGACGGAGCCTGGAGCGCGTCCAGCACAGGCTGAGGTGCCTGAGCCCCGGCAGGGGCGTCGAACTGTAGAATGGACTCCGG
>BTRA01000077.1:0-14620 GCA_036986155.1 Gemmatimonadota bacterium
GAGCCTACTTCGCCGGTGAGCGCCACGTCCTCCTCATGCAGAATCATGGGTTTCTCGCTGCCATCAACGGTGTCGTGTCCCTGGCTCAGCTCTATGGAATCCCACTGTGCATGCTGATCGCCTTTCGCGGCCACTGGGGAGAGCCGTACCCATGGCATACCCGTGGCGGCATCGTCACCGAGCAGGTTCTCCGCGCGCTGAGCATCCCGTTCGTGCACGCGAGAGATCCGGACAAGGTCGCGCAACAGATCAGTGAGGCCTACACGCTTTCGCAGAGCTCCCTCTCCCCGGTCGCGTTGCTGCTCACGCGCGATCTGATGGAGGATTGATGGAACGCGCCAGGTGCCTCGAGATGATTTACCCCGAGCTCGAGGACAAGCTCGTGGTCACGATCATGGGAGCGTGCGCTCAGGAACTCTACAACCTCGGCCACCGGGATAACTTCTTTTACCTACAGCACGCTATGGGCCTGGCTTCATCGATCGGCCTAGGCTTGGCCAGGCACCTACCGCATGAGCGAGTGATCGTCCTCGATGGAGACGGCTCGGTGCTCATGAATCTTGGGACCTTCACCACCTTGGCGCGCTACAGGCCCACGAACATGATCCATGTGGTCTTCGATAACGGCAGCCTGTTGTCCACCGGCGGTTTTGATTCACAGACCACATCCGGGATCACCGACCTCGCGGCGATCGCACGCGGGGCGGGCATCGTGCACGTGGCCTCAGCCGACAACGAACTCCAGTTCGGAGAGGCGGTCCTGGAGGCCATGGAGCGCGACGACCTGAGCGTAATCGTCGCCAAGGTTAAGGCGGTGGGGCCCGACGACTACGGCATGGATCTCGAGTTGCCGGAGAACGCCTTTCGGTTCAGGCGCTTTATTCGCGACAAGAAACAGGCCGACGACCAATAGAGCCTGCGGAGGCTCAGGCCTCCAGTTCGGCCCGCACCATCTCGCCCATCGCGGAGGTGGAAATGCCACTCCTCGCGTCCACCGACGGAACCCGCCCGCTCTCCAGCAACCTCGCCACGGCGCCGTCAATGCGAGTGGCGGCCGCGTCTTCTCCGAGGTGCGTGAGCATCATGGCCGTGGCGGCGATCGCCCCCAACGGGCAGGCCACGTTCTGACCGGCGTATTTGGGAGCCGAGCCATGGATCGGCTCGAACATGGAGGTCCGGCCCGGATGGATGTTGCCCGACGCGGCGATTCCCATGCCACCCTGGAGCATCGCGCCCAGATCGGTGATGATGTCGCCGAACAGATTGGTCGTGACGATCACGTCGAACCACTCGGGATTCTTGATCATCCACATGCAGCAGGCGTCGACGTACTGGTGGTCGCACTCCACCTCCGGAAAGTCCTGGGCCACGTGCTCGAAGGCATCCTGCCAGATCTGGTGCGGACGGATCGCGTTCGCCTTGTCGACCAAGGTGAGCCGGGGGCCCGGATCTCCGCCCCGGGCGGCCGCCTGCTTGCGGGCGAACTCGAAGGCGTAGCGAATGACGCGCTCACAGCCCTTCCACGTATAGACGCCCGTGACGATCGCGGTCTGCTCGGGCGTTCCCACGCCCTTTCTCCCGCCGATCTGTGAATAGAGCCCCTCCGTGTTCTCGCGGACCACAGTGAAGTCGATGTCGGCGGGTCCCTTTCCCTTGAGCGGTCCAAGCGCCTCGGCATAGAGCTTGATCGGCCGGAGGTTGACGTACAGGTCCAGACCGAAGCGCAGCCCCAGAATCACCGAGCGCTCTACCAGGCCCGGCTCCACATCGGGGTGGCCGATCGCACCCAACAGGACGGCGTCGAGGCCCTTCCATTCCTCGATCACGCTGTCGGGCACCAATTCACCTGTCTCGAGGTAGTGCGCACCGCTGTACGGGTAATCCACCAGCTCGTAACCGATTCCGTCCAGCGCGGCGACAGCCTCCAGCACGTTGAGTCCCTCCTGCAACACTTCGGGACCGATCCCATCGCCCCCGAGGACCCCGATCTTGTATCCGCTCATTCTCTCTCCCGTGTACTCAGTTAGTGCTGCTAAGCCGACCTGGCGCTCCACCTCAGCCGGATCCCCTCCAGACCTTCCGCCAAACGGGACTGCTCCTCCCTCAACTCATTCATCAACACACGCCGGGCCTTCAGCGTATAGAAGCGACGCACGTCACGCCCCGCACCGGTCCAACTCTCACGCATGCGGAGCCCGGCCACTCCGAACAGTGGAATACCCGCCAAGGATGCCAAACCCAAGAAAGGACCCGCCACGAACCCCAGGATCATCGCAAGCAATATGGTCCAGATCGCGTGCATGATAAATCCCACCATCACTTTATAGGTGGACAAACGGTCCTCGGCAGGGGCCATCGCCTCCGCCACTAAGGCCGTTGCAACGTTCGGCGCGCGAAAGACCAGGTAACCCGCGAGCGCCACCACGACCGATGGAAGCAACACCGCGCGGCGCACCGCCCAACGCCCCGACGCGGCGAAGCCGACCTTGGCCCTGAGGTCACTCGGCAGCATGCGGAGCACCGCCAGGCGCCGCACGTGTCTGCTCAGCGCCCGCATCAACTCCCGGTCGCCGGGCGCCGGGTGTTCTCGCATGTCACCGAGGATTCTGGCCGTGATGCCCAGGCGTGCCACTCGCTCGGCTGGATCCCTCACCGCCCCCTGCCGCTCCGCCCAGATCGCCTCGGCCGCCTCGACCAGGGACCGGTCCTCCCATTGTTCCACATTGAGCGTAACGCGCCTCAGGCCCTTGGCTATACGGTCGGTCAGCTCGCGAACGGCGTCGCGATCCTCGGCTCCTCGGACCGTCAGGTCACTCCACTCGATCGCCTCGCCGATCACCACGAGCATCCGCGACCGGTACCGTCCCTTTTCGGTAGGGACCATGCCGACGGGCACGATCACCGGGCTGATGCCACGGAACTCACATGTGCCGAGGGCGATCCTAGCAGCCCCGGTCTTCAAGTCGACCAGCGAGGGCTCACTATGACTGACTCCCTCGGGGAAGATTCCAACGGCCGCCCCCCGTCCCAGTTCTTCGAATACCGCCTCGAACATCTGGCGGTTCTTGCCCATCTCCGAAGGCGTTTCGTGGCGGCGATAAACGGGGATCGAGCCCGCGGCCTTGATGAGCCATCCGACCCGCGGGTCGTCGAAGACCGGCGATGCCGCCAGGAAACGTACTGGACGCCGGGCGACCGCCACCACCAATGCCGGGTCGACGAGCGAGTTCGGGTGGTTCGCCACGAGCAGGACGGGTCCCCTGGCCGGCACCGACCCCCCCGCCACGGTGAGCCGGTAGAAGATCCGCGCGGCCGCGGACGAAACGCGCCATAAGACCGGAAGGAGCCACATTCTGCGAGAACACTAGAGGAACGCCACAGTCCGGGCCAGGGTCCAAGCGCCGCCTCGGCGCGACAGTCGATTGCCCAGCGACGTGACCGACCGCATCCTTAGTGGCGAGAATCGTCGGTGAAGAAAACCTGGCTCGGATCCCGTAGGTTCTTCCAGATCTACCCAACCCTTCATCCGTCAGCCCTGGAGGCACAGTGAGTCTCGTGCTCGAAATCGCGAACCTCGCGAAGACCTATCCGAACGGCGTGCGCGCGCTGCGCGACGTATCTCTTACGATCCCAACGGGAATGTTCGGATTGCTTGGGCCGAACGGGGCCGGCAAATCCACCTTGATGAGGACCGTCGCCACGCTCCAGGAGCCGGACGAGGGCACCATCACCATGGGCGGCCTGGACGTGCTGAAGGAGAAGGAAGAGGTGCGGAAGATCCTCGGGTACCTCCCGCAGGAGTTCGGCGTCTACCCGAAGGTCACCGCGCAGGCCATGCTCAACCACATGGCCGTTCTCAAAGGCATCACTGGACGTGGCGACCGGAAGGACGCCGTCGAAGGGCTGCTCCACCAGACCAACCTCTGGGCCGTGCGCAAAACCAAGCTCGGTACCTTTTCGGGAGGGATGCGCCAGCGCTTCGGCATCGCGCAGGCACTCCTTGGGGACCCCAGGTTGATCATCGTAGACGAGCCGACCGCGGGGTTGGATCCGGAGGAGCGTCTCCGCTTTCTCAACCTCCTTTCCGAGATCGGCCAGAATATCGTCGTGATCCTCTCGACGCACATCGTGGAGGACGTGAGCGATCTATGCAGCGCTATGGCGATTATCTCCGAGGGGCAGGTCCTGCTCACCGGCACGCCGGGCGACGCAATGGGTGAGCTCAGTGGCAAAGTCTGGCGGAAGGTGATTCAAAAGGAGGACCTCACCTCGCACCAGGAGACCTACCAGGTCATCTCGACCCACCTGTGGGCCGGCAAGACGGTGCTCCACGTCTACGCAGAGAGCCTGCCGGACGAGGGATTCGAGGCGGTAGAAGGCGACCTCAAGGATGTCTACTTCACCACGCTGAAGCGGGCGGATCAGCCCGTGGCGGCCTGAGCGGAGGCAGTCATGTTCCTGGAAATCTTCCGTTTCGAGCTGCGGCACCAGTTCCGCCAACCCCTCTTTTGGCTGAGCGCGATGTTGTTCTTCCTACTCGCGTTCGGCGCGGTCACGACCGACGTCGTCCAGCTCGGCGGTGCCATCGGCAACGTCAACCGGAACGCCCCATTCGTGATCATGCAGACGCTGCTGATCATGAGCATTCTGGGGGTGTTCGTGACGACCGCATTCGTGGCCAGCCCTATCCTCCGAGACTTCGAGAGCCGTACCGACGGCCTGTTCTTCTCCACGCCGATGACGAAGTTCGACTACCTACTCGGACGGTTCTCGGGTGCGTTCGTATCCTCGATCGTGATCTTCCTCTCCATCGCACTCGCCATCATGGTCGGGAGCGCCATGCCGTGGCTGGAACCCGAACGGGTCGGACCGTTCCTGCTGGCGCCCTACGCATACGGCATGGCGGTGATCGTCATTCCCAACGTCTTGCTCATGAGCGCCATGTCCTTCTCCATGGCCACGCTCACACGGAGCATGATGGGCACGTACGGTGCCGTCGTGGCGTTCTTCGTGGCGTATGTCACGGCGGGCACGTTGCTTTCCGACCTGGAAAACGAGTCGCTCGCCTCGCTGCTCGACCCGTTCGGTGCGGCAGCGTTCGGACTAGCGACCCGCTATTGGACGATGGCGGAGCGGAATGCCGCGCTTCTGCCGCTGGAGGGTCCCCTGCTGAACAACCGGCTCCTCTGGATGGGAGTCGCCATCGCCATCCTCGCGTTCGCCTACTTCCGCTTCTCGTTCACGGCGAGCGCCACCAAGAGGCACAAGAAGCGCGCGAAGGAGGAGGTGGCCGAGAAGCTCCCGACGAAGCCCACCCGAGTGGCCGTGCAGCCAGTGTTCACGATGGCGTCGTCCTTCACGCAATTCCTGCACCAGACCCGCTTCGAGGTTCTGACCATGGTGAAGGGTGCGGCCTTCCCGATCATCCTCGTGCTCGGAGCCTTCAACCTGATAGGGAACTCGCTCGTTCTCGATCAGATCTTCGGCACGCCCGTTTATCCAGTGACACACCTCATGATTCAGATGATCGGCGGGAGCTTTCTGCTCTTCGTGATCATCATCCTGACGTTCTACGCGGGCGAGATCGTGTGGCGGGACCGTGGGCTCCTGATGGCCGACGTGCACGACGCGGTGCCCGCACCCAACTGGGTCTACTGGGGCGCGAAGCTGATCGCGCTCTTCACGGTCGTGCTCTCGGTGCTGGCGGTCAGCATCGTCACTGCCATCGGCGTTCAGTTGGCCAAGGGCTACACTCATCTGGAGTTGGGGCTCTACTTCAAGGGCATCATGCTCCAGGCGGGCGCACCTTTCCTGTTGATTGCGGTGCTGGCGATCTTCTTCCAGGTGATGTCCAACAACAAGTACCTGGGCTTTCTGCTCATGGTGCTTTTCTTCATCGCTCAGCCCGTCCTCGCGGCGTTGGATTTCAACCACAACCTGTATCTCTACGCTGGCGCCCCCGCCGCCCCGTACTCCGACATGAACGGCTTCGGTCACTTCGTGAAGCCCGTGGTCTGGTTCTACACATACTGGACGTTCGCCGCCGGAATCCTGGTCGTCTCGAGCCATTTGTTCTGGGTGCGGGGCCAAAGCACGGGACTCGGGGCACGAATGAGCCTTGCCCGGCACAGGCTGTCCAAGCCCGTAATCTGGGCGCTGACCATCGCCGTGATCGGCTTCGCGGGTACGGGTTCGTACATCTTCTACAACACGAACATCCTGAACGAGTACCTACCCCCCGACGCGCTCCAGGAGCGGCAGACCCGCTTCGAGAAGAGCTACAAGAAGTTCGAGGGCATCCCCCAGCCGCGCATCACGGCAGTCTATACCGAAGTCGACATTTTTCCCGAGGAGCGCGCCGTCGATATCCGCGGTACGTACTCCCTGCGAAATAAGACGGACGTGGCCATCGACTCGCTGCACGTGTTCTTGAATCCCCAGGTCGAGCTGGAGTCCATCTCGGTACCCGGTGCTTCACTCGAACTCGAAGACGCGGAGTTGGGCTACCGCATCTACCGCTTCACTGAGCCCATGGAACCCGGTGCGGAATTGGAGCTGGACTTCACGCTGGCGATCCGCAATCCGGGTTTCCGAAACAACGGGTCGAACACGCAGGTGGTCGGCAACGGGACGTTCTTGAACTCGGCGCAGTACTTTCCGCACATCGGCTATTCGCGCCAACCCGAGTTGGGCGATCCGGTCGAGCGCCGCCGCCGGGACCTACCCGAGATTCAGCGGATGGCGTCCATCAACGACGAGTCCGCACGCCTGGACAACTACATCTCGAGCGAGTCCGACTGGTTGGACTTCGAGGCCGTCGTGAGCACGAGCGCGGACCAGATCGCTCTGGCGCCGGGCTACCTCGTGGACGAGCACGAGGAGAACGGCCGCAAGTACTTCCACTACAAGATGGACGCGCCGATCCTGGGATTCTGGGCCTTCTTGTCGGCTCGATGGGAGGTGAGGCGGGACAAGTGGAACGACGTGGACATCGCCGTCTACTTCCACCCCGATCACGATTACAACATCGATCGCATGATCTACGCGGTGAAGCGCTCGTTGGACTACTATACGGAGGAGTTCGGGCCCTACCAGCATCGGCAGCTCCGCATCCTCGAGTTCCCGCGCTACGCGCGCTTCGCGCAGTCGTTCCCAAACACCATCCCATTCTCCGAGTCGTTCGGGTTCATCACTCGGTTCGATGACGAGGACGAGATCGACTACGTCTTCTATGTGACCGCCCATGAGGTGGCTCACCAGTGGTGGGCCCACCAGGTGATCGGCGGGAACATGCAGGGCTCGACGATCATGTCGGAAACGATGTCGCAGTACTCGGCACTCATGGTGATGGAACGCGAGTACGGACCCGAGAAGATGCGTCGCTTCCTGGAGTACGAGTTGAACTCCTACCTCCGTGGACGGGGCGGCGAGCTCATTGAGGAGTTGCCCCTGCTGTTGGTGGAGAACCAGGGCTACATCCACTACCGGAAGGGCAGCCTGGTCACGTACGCACTCAAGGACTACGTGGGCGAGCAGACGCTGAACGAGGCCTTCGCCCGGTACGTGGAGGCCGTGAAGTTCCAGGAACCTCCGTACACCACCGCGCTCGAGTACCTCGACTTCGTGCGGGAAGTGGTGCCCGAGGACAGGGCCTACATCATCGAGGATTTGTTCGAGACCATTACGCTCTACGAGTACGAGGCGACGGACGCCACTTACGAGCCCACGGACGACGGACGTTTCCGAGTGCTCCTGACCGTCGATTCCAAGAAGTTCCGGGCGGACGGTGAGGGCACTGAAACCGAGATTCCGGTCGACGATTGGGTAGACGTGGCCGTCTTCGGCGAGCGGGGCGACGACGATCCGCCCGAGGGCAAGGTGCTCTTCATGGAGAAGCGCCACGTCACCGACGCGGAATCCGTGTTCGAGTTCATCGTGGACGAGGAGCCCCACAAGGCCGGCATCGACCCGTTCCACAAGCTCGTGGACCGAAATCCCTCGAACAACATGACCAACGTGAGCGTGGTGGAGGACGGGTAGGGGAACTCACACGGCCAGCGCGCCGGGCCGGCACTTGTCCACGCAGGTCCCGCGCGACAGCTTGGAGGTCGAACGGCAACATCCATCAGGAGCAGCCCGCATGCCGGTCAAGCACGCCGACGACGTAGCGAGAGAACCGGTGGCCGCCGCCCGGGGTACGTCCCGCCAAGTCCTGATCAGCGCGGACGAGGCGCCCAACTTCGCGCTGCGGCGCTTCATAATGGAGCCGGGTGGCGGCATGCCGGCCCACACCAATGCGGTCGAGCACGAGCAGTACGTGCTGCGGGGCCGGGCGCGCGTCGGCATCGGGGATCAAGTGGTCGAGGTGCGGAAGGACGACGTAGTGTTCATCCCGGCGGGCGTGCCTCACTGGTACAGCGCTGAAGGGGACGAGCCCTTCGAGTTCCTGTGCGTGGTGCCGAACCTGCCCGACGAGATCGAGTTGGTGGAGGAGGCGTGACTCGGTGAGTCGGTCGCCGCCTCGGACTCACACTCGCTTGACGGCTCATGCGAACACTGGAAAACGTCCGGCCGCTTCTTCGAGAATAACCGGACTCTGCCAAATGCGCCCGCCTCTCACCCGTCGCCAGATCGCCGCGGTCTTCCTGACCACTCTCCTGGCCTCATGCGGAGACGGGGGCCCGACGACTCCGCCCGATTCGGGGCTCGACGGCGTGTTCACAATCGTCGGCCTGGGAAGCTCCGGCGGTGTGTTTACCGCGGACCTGTGGGCGGCCGGGGACCACGTCTACACTGGCTCTCTCTTCAACGACGTCAATCAGGTGAGTGTGTGGGATGTGAGCGATCCGACGCAGCCCGTCGAGGTTGATGCTTTGGTAATCGACGCGGGCCGCCTCAACGACGTAAAGGTCAGCACCGACGGCACGCTGGCGGTCGTGACCGTTTCGCAGTCCCAAGACGGGCGAAACGGCATCGTGCTCCTCGATCTCGCCAATCCCGCTCGCCCGACCGTCATCACGAGGTATACGACGAACCTGGAGCGGGGCGTTCACAACGTGTGGATCGAGGGGGAATTCATCTACCTGGTTCAGAACGGCCCCCCGGGCGACGGGCGGTTGCGCATTCTGGACATCGCCGACCCGGCACAACCCGTCGAGGTGGCGTCGTTCTCCGATCCCGGTGGCTCCCTCCACGATGTGTACGTTCGGGACGGCCTCGCCTTCTTGTCGTTCCTGAATGCGGGCCTCATCATCATCGACGTCGGAAACTCCATCGCCGGCGGGTCGCCGCAGAATCCACGGGAAGTGTCCCGCGTCTTGCTCGGTGGGCAAACCCACAATGCCTGGTACTGGCCAGAAGGCCAGTACGTGTTCGTGGGTGAGGAGGATTTCACGAAGGTCGGTTCACGAGCCGCAGGTGTACTGCACGTCGTCGACGTCTCCGATATCAGGAATCCGCGCGAGACCGCCACCTTCGAGACTGAACTCAATCGGTCTCCCCCGCACAACTTCTGGCTGGACGAAAGCCGAGGCGTTCTGTACGCTGCCTGGTACGACGAGGGCCTCGTGGCACTGAATGTGAACGGCGAGCTTTCCGGCGAATTAGAGAACCAAAACCGCGTGATCGATATCGTCCACCCCTTTGGCGAAGGGGCGTGTTTCGGCACGGGGACGTGCATCTGGGCCCCTCAGTTGGACAACGGACTCATTTACGTATCGGACTTGAACAACGGGATCGCGGTGCTCCGAATGGACTTCTGAGGGGAGCGCCGGCACGAGCTGGGCCTACGACCATGTAGAGCTACCGTATTCCCACCGTCCCCTTGACCGAATCGAAAATCCTGCGGGAATCGAACCCGACGCCGTCCTTGAACACGATTTCCATCCTGTGGATCAGGCTCACATCCGCAGCCAGATCGCCGTCGACCACTACGAGATCCGCCTCCATCCCAGCGGCGATGGTCCCGGTCGAGTTCGCGAGGCCCAGGTAGGTCGCTCCGTTCAGCGTTGCAATCTTGATCGCCTCGGGCACACTGAAACCTCCTTCGACCAAGAGCTCGACGGTGCGCTGGTTCGCGTATCCGGCCACCACCCCGCCGTAACCCGTTGGATCGGTACCGACCACCAACAACCCCCCTGCGTCGTGGAAAGCCTTCTCCATGGCCATGTTCTTGGTGAACAAGCGGCTCCACGGGGAGTCGGAAACGGCGACCTGTGCACGCGTGCGCAGATACGAGTCACGCGGTTCGGCAGCCATCGCGTCGAGCGCACCGTCGGACGCGCGCGGCCGACCGGGCGTATAGGTCTCGAACACGGTGTTGGTGGAGGTGACGGCCACACGGCGCTCTACCAGGTGGGCCACGAGATTACGGAACGCCGCACCATCGAGGTCGAGAGAGAGCACTGAGTTCTGCCGGGCACCACCAGACACGCACTGGTCGGGCTGCTTGTCGGCCACGAAGTCGGTCGCCGCCGTGAACCCGTGCTCCAGGTTGTCGATGCCGAGGTCTGCAGCCTCTCTGTAGGTCACCGAACACAGGTGACCGGTCACCTTGAGATCCAGAGCGTGGGCGGCCTCGACCGCGCTGCCCAATTCGGCACGGGTGATCTGCATATAGGCCTTGAAAGAGGTCGAGCCCTCACCAGCCCAGTAGTTGACCATGACCGCAGCATCCTCCGGACCTTTCAAGGCTTTCACTCCCGCGATGGGCAGCCCGGGCCCATTCAGATAGGGCGCCGTCACATCCATGGTGGGTCCCAGCACGCGTCCGGAGTCGATGCTGCGCTTCAGGTTGATGTCCGCATACGGCATCATGCTGCCGCCGGTGCGCATGGTGGTCACGCCGCCCGCCAGGTAGAGCCGCGGGAAGCTGAACCCGAGCGTGTTGTAGTTCCCCGCGCCTGCTGTGTAGAACAGGTGCTCGTGCAGCATGATGAGACCCGGAATGAGCGTCTTGCCTGTGAGGTCGAGCACCTCGGCACCGTCCGGAACCATCACGCTCCCAGACGATCCCACCGCCTCGATCCGATTCCCCCGGAGAATCACGGTCTGGTCATCGACGGCTGGCCCGCCCCGTCCATCGATGAGGGTCGCGTGCGTGAGCGCCACCACCGGTGCGGAGACCGCCACGAACTCCTGGACCTGGCGGTCGAGGGAAGACTGGGCAGCAAGGCGATCAGGGACGGAGAGCTCGAGCGCCCCGAGCGCGAGAACCACCACTACACAAAGGAACCTTGGCATCGCTTGAGATCCTAGAGAGTCACGAAGTTTGCCGGTCTACATGGTACGGAGTCCGACGGCCCACGTCACGGGCCGGGGACATGGTTATTCACTGCGGTCAGAGCCTCTCGGCAAGCCTTGCAGCCGCCGCCGCGAGGAGATCCGCCCCTTGTGCCATAGCTTCGACAGGGTCGGCTCCCACGGGGGCTGCTGCTTCGACCTCGTCGATCCCCACTGAATCCGCCTCCACGCCTGACTCCACGCTCCCTGCCAATACCGCTACGCGAGCGCCCGACTCACACGCGACCCGTGCCACACCCGAAACCACCTTTCCGGAGAGTGACTGTCGATCGAAGCGCCCCTCCCCCGTGATCACCCAGTCGGCGCCGGACACCGCATCGGGAAGGCCGAGAACATCCATCAGAGTGTCCACCCCCGACTCAAGCTTCGCGCCCATGAAGGCCACGGCGCCGGCCGCTAGGCCACCCGCCCCTCCGGCACCTTGCAGCCCCCGGAGGTCGAGGCCGAGCACCGAGAGCACGCGCTCCGCCAAGTTGGACAGTCCCATTTCCAGCCGCGCGACCGCATCGGGACCGGCGCCCTTTTGGGGTCCGAATACCGGGGCGGCCCCGCTCGGGCCCAGGAGGGGGTTGGTCACGTCGCATAGGACGACCACCGGAGGAAGCCCCACGTCGGCAGGAGGCACGATGTCGTGGATGCGACATAGCGCCTCACCCCCGAACCCGACTTCGGCGCCGGTCTTGTCGAGAAAGCGCCAGCCGAGCGCCGTTGCGGCCCCGACTCCACCGTCCACCGTGGCGCTACCACCCACGGCGAGCCACAGCACCCGCGGCCCTCTCGCGGCCGCCGCCCGTAGGAGCTCACCGGTGCCGAAGGTGGTCGTTCGCAAAGGGTCTCGCTCCGCGGCGTCCAGCAGAGTGAGACCGCTCGCCGTCGCCATCTCGACCAAGGCGGCTGGTCCCCTGGCGGCCAACCACACGAAGCCGGCCTCGACCTCCACACCCGGAAGGGGACCTGTGACTCGGCAAGGATTCCAAGCACCTCCGACTGCGCTCATGACGGTCGCGGCCGTGCCCTCTCCACCGTCGGCCATCGGTCGGACGACCAAATCGGCTTCGGGGAGCGTACGCTCCAAGCCGCTGGCAACCGCCTCACAGGCTTCTGCCGCAGTCAGGCTGCCCTTGAAGGAGTCCATGGAAACGACGATCCTCATGTCCTTCCCCCGGCCCGCGGTTGAGAAGTGTGGTTTCATACTCCCAAGAGTAAACGCTTTGCGCATCGGCGGGCATCCGATAGGACGAAGCCAGACTAGGACGATCGCCGCACCAGCTGTGGACGATGTAGAGAACCTGTGGGTCTCCGAGTACGTGCCTTTCACCGATTCGCCCGAACGCTGGTTCGTGTTCAATCCTCTCGGTGCCTGGCTCGGCGTGGTCTCGATGCCCGACGGCTTCCGGCCCTACCGACTAGGCGAGGACTGGCTTCTCGGTGTGCGCGTCGACACCTTCGGCGTCGAGCGGATCGCCCGTTATTCGCTGACGAAGTAATCAAATACTGCAGCCCGCGGGACCTTTCCTCACGGCACGAATCGCGCGCCGCCCGCAGACCGAGTAGCGTTGGGACCGATCCTTACGCTAACCCGAAAACCGGCGAGACCATGATGCATTGCCTCAAAGGACTGCGTGTCATCGATGTCACCCAGAACCTGGCCGGCCCTTTCTGCACCCAGATCCTGGGCGACTTGGGCGCGGACGTCATCAAGGTCGAGCCGCCCGGCACGGGCGATTCGGCCAGAGCCTGGGGGCCTCCGTTCTGGGAAGGCGAGAGCCCTCTGTTCCTTACCACTAACCGAAACAAGCGCAGCATCCAGATGGACCTCAAATCCCCGGAGGAAGCCGAGACGCTTCGGGCGCTGATTGCGGGAGCGGACGTGTTCGTTCAGTCCTTCCGGTCAGGCCGAGCCGAGGCGTTGGGTTTCGGCTACGAAGCTGTCAGCACGCTCGAGCCCGGCCTCGTCTACGTGTCGATCACCGCCTACGGATCGGAAGGGCCGCTCAGCCATCTGCCAGGGTATGACCCGCTCATGCAAGCGGCAGGCGGGATCATGTCGGTAACCGGACACTCGGACGGTCCGCCTACCAGAGTAGGTGGTTCGGTGGTGGATTTGGGTACGGGCATGTGGGCGGCACTCGGAGTCCTGGCCGCGCTACGGGATCGGGACGCTACAGGGCGTGGGTGCCACGTCGAGACTTCACTCTTGGGGTCGGCTCTCACATGGATGAGCTATCACATGATTGGGCACCTGGCCACGGGTGAGGTGCCCGGGCCGATGGGCTCGGGCCTCGCGATGATCGCTCCCTACGAGGCGTTCCCCACCGCCGACGGCCACATAATGATCAACGCCGGAAACGACACTACGTTCAGGCGGCTGACCGAGGCGCTTGGGCTCGAAGAGCTTGCCCACGACGAGCGATTCAGGGACAACCCTTCACGGGTGGAGAACCGGCCGGCACTGTTCGAATCGATTGCGGGCAAGACGCGCACCCTCACGGTCGCCGAGCTCCTGGAGTGCCTCTACCGGCAAAACGTGCCCTGCGCTCCCATTCAAGACGTGGCACAGGTCGTCGGCGATCCTCAGGTGGCGGCCACGCGTATGCTGCGCGCTGCGGAGCACCCTCGTATCGACGATTACCGGGACGTGGCGATGCCGATCACCTGGAACGGCGAGCAGGCCGAGTTCAGGGCCCATCCCCCCGGTCCAGGCGAGCACACACGCGAGGTTCTCGCTGAGCTCAAGGTCGCCCGCATGGGTTCACAAGAAAGTGAGATCCCATGAAGATGCGCCAGGCCCCGGAGAGATCCTCGAGTGGAAGGGGAGCGCCTCCTTCCAACTGATGCGGTACGAGGGCCGGTGGCGGATCGTCTCGCTCGCCTTTCTCTCGGGCGAGTGACGCGCCCCTTGACATGCAACCTTATGGTTGCACATACTCTTCCCATGACGGACCTATTCGCAGCCATTTCAGACCCGACGCGCCGGGGAATTCTCGAGCGATTACGCCAAGACGGTGCGTTGTCGGTGACGGAGCTGGCTGAGCCGCTGCCGATCAGCCGGCAGGCGGTAACGAAGCATCTCGACATCCTGGAACGGTCAGGGCTCATCGAGCACGAGTGGCGCGGCAGAAGACGCGTCCATCTGCTCAAGGCCGAGCCCCTGCAGGAGATCGACGATTGGTTGGCGCCCTACGCGGCGGCGTGGGATGAGCGCTTGGCACGCCTGGAAGAATACCTGGAGGGGGATGATGACCAACGCGATTGAAAAGCGACTCGAATTGGACGCACCGCTAGAGCGAGTGTGGAGCGCGATAAGCGACCCGGCCGA
>BTRA01000078.1:0-14532 GCA_036986155.1 Gemmatimonadota bacterium
AGGTCGTTCCTCAGGCCTCTTCCTTGGAGTCGTCTTCCTCAGGGGCCTCGGATTCCTCGGCGGAATCGTCGGGTTCATTCTCCGCCGCCTCCTCGGGCTCGTCGGACTCCGCAGCCTCCTCCTCGGGCTCATCGTCGGCTTCGTCCGACTCCGCAGCCTCCTCTTCGGGCTCATCGTCGGCTTCGTCCGACTCCGCAGCCTCCTCTTCGGGCTCATCGTCGGGTTCGTCCGACTCCGCAGCCTCCTCTTCGGGCTCATCGTCGGCTTCGTCCGACTCCGCAGCCTTCTCCTCGGGCTCGTCGTCGGGTTCGTCGGTCGCGTCGCCTTCGTCGGACCTGGTCGGTTCGGGCGCATCATCGGAGACCGCACCCTTCACGTGGCCCTCCGCACCTTCCTCCTCCGGATCGGGCTTTGGGGGCCGAGGCGGTTTCTTTTCGGGCGTCGAGGTGATCTCCAAAACGATCCGGCGGTTGGCGGCATCCGACTCGATCACCTTGAGCTCGATGGTGTCCCCGGCCTCGTAATATTCGTCCGGTTCCGCCGCCTCTTCCGGCATGTTGGCGTGGGATGCCGGGACGAATCCCTCGATCTCATCTCCGAGGTCCACCACCACGCCCTTGTCTTGTACTCGGACGACCGATCCGGGCTGCTCCACGCCCGGCGTGAACCGCTCCGAAATCTCCGGCCAGGGATCGTCTTGCAATTGCTTGAGGCCAAGCGAAATACGCTTGTTCTCGGCATCCACATCGAGCACCATGACCTCTACTTCGTCGCCCTTTTGGACCACTTCGGAGGGATGCTCCACCCGTTTCGTCCAGCTCATGTCCGAAACGTGGACCAGCCCATCGATCCCGGGCTCGATCTCGACGAAGGCGCCGAACGAAGTAAGATTGCGAACGGTACCGGCGAGTTGGGTACCCGTCGGGTACTTGGCCGGCAGCCCGAGCCACGGATCCTCCTCTATTTGCTTCATCCCCAACGAGATCTTCTCGTCCGAGGGATCGACCTTGAGAACCACTGCCTCGATCTCGTCCCCGATGTTCACGAGCTTGGAGGGATGCCGGATGTTGCGGGTCCACGACATCTCCGAGATGTGGACCAGGCCCTCGACACCCTTCTCGAGCTCGACGAATGCGCCGTAGTTCGTGATCGATACCACCCTGCCCCGGACACGCGCTCCCACGGGGTACTTCTTGTCGATGTCGGTCCACGGGTAGGGCAGAAGTTGTTTGAGTCCGAGCGATATCCGCTCACGGTCCCAATCGATATCGAGCACTTTTACGTCGATCGTGTGGGCGATCTCGACGACCTCGGAAGGATGTCCCACCCGCCCCCAGGACATGTCCGTGATATGGAGAAGTCCGTCTAGTCCGCCGAGGTCGATGAAGGCGCCAAAATCCGTGACGTTCTTCACTATGCCCTCGCGGACTTGCCCTACGAGGAGTTCCTGAACCAGCGTCTCCTTCTTCTTCTCTCGCTCGGCCTCCAGAATCACGCGGCGCGAGACGACGATGTTGCGCCGTCGCTTGTTCAGCTTGATGATCTGGAAATCGTACGTTTGCCCCAAGAGGTCCTCGATATTCGGGACCCGGCGCAGCGCGATCTGCGACCCCGGAAGGAAGGCGTCGACACCCATGATATCGACGGTGACCCCTCCCTTGATCTTCCGCGAAAGAATGCCTTTGACCGGCTGGTCGGCCTCGTGCGCCTCCTTGATCTTTTCCCAGACGCGGAGGAAGTCCGCCTTCTTCTTTGAGAGGACGACGATTCCGTCATCGTCTTCGAGGCTTTCGAGAAGCACCTCGACTTGTTGTCCTGGCTCGATCTCCCCGGGATCCTTGAACTCGTCCAAGGCGACTGAGCCTTCGCTCTTGAACCCAAACTCCAGGATGACCACCGACTCTTCGACGCGGAGGACCCTGGCCCGGACGATTTCGCCTTCGCGAATCTCGCCCATAATGTCTTGGTGATCGGCCAGGAGCTGCTCGAAGTCCTCTCGTGAAATATCCAGGACCTCTTCCCCATACGTGTCCATCAGGAGCTCGGGTGAGATGCCTGAACCGTTGGGCGCCGTCGCTGTAGCGGGGGCGGCTGGACCGGTCGCGATTTCGTCGTTGTCGGGGGTGGCCGCCGAGGAATCGTCAGCGGTGATGTCGGGGTCCTGGATCTCTTCGTTCGTGTCGCTCATGATTGCCTGAATTCTCGCCCAGTCGGACGAAAACCTTTTGCGCCAGGTGGCAGCCGGCCGCACCCGGGTTGGGTCGAGGTGACAAAAAAGGCCGGAGGAGGCTCGGGCTCCTCGTGGCCGTTTGGCGATCCGCCGGCTTCTCCGCGACGGCGGAGGCCTAGCAAGAGCAAGCTACCGGGACCCCCCTACTCGGTCAAGTCGGCCACCCGCTTCAAGATGGCCCCTACTTGCTCATCGAAGTCTAGCTCCGTCGTGTCGATCTCCAGAGCGCCATCCGGCCGGCGTAGCGGAGACAATTCTCGTTGGCTGTCGGTGGCGTCGCGGTCTTGAATTCGGGTCGCTTCGGCGGCGACTTCGGACGCGGTGGGCTCACGGCCGGTATCCTGAAGAAGGCGGCGGCGAGCCCTCTCCTCGAGGCTGGCTACCAGGAATACCTTTAGGTCGGCCTCGGGGAATACGACCGAGCCCATATCGCGGCCGTCCGCCACGAGCGCTCCGTGGAGGCCGAGGTTCCGCTGGAGGCCCAAAAGCCAGGCACGGACGGGCCCGAGCTTGGCTACCGCCGGCACGTTCCTCGTCACCTCGGGCGTTCGTAGTTCCTCCCGGAGAAGAGTGTCCCCCAAGAAGATGTCGACCACTCCGACGGATGCCTCTGCGCGCACGTCAAGGGCCGCCAGGTCGTCGGACGTAAGCTCGGACCATTTAGACTCTGGGAGACCGGCCGCCAGAAGAGCGTACGTCAAGGCTCTGTAAAGCGCCCCGGAATCGAGGTGCCGATACCCTAGTCGCGCGGCAATCTCCTTCGCTGTGGTGGTCTTTCCCGAGCCTGCAGGGCCGTCCACCGTGATGACGAGGTGGGTCATCGAGGTCTCGCCCACGGGCACGTCCACCGGTGTCAGGCCAATCCTGCCCGTGGAGCGACACTATCCAGGGTCCTCCAGAATCCCGGAAAACTCACGTCCACGATGTTACGGTTTCGGATAGTGATGTCGTTTCCCGGGAGTGCTCCCAGGATCCCGAAGGCCATGGCGATTCGATGATCGCCATAGGGATCCACTTCTCCCCGGACCGGCCTGTCGGTGCCCTCGATCTCAAGCCCATCGTCGAGCTCCTCCACCTCCAGCCCGAGCACCCGGAAGTTCTCTACGAGGGCAGTGATGCGATCGGACTCCTTGACGCGCAACTCGCGGACACCGGTGACCCGGGTCGAGCCTTCGGCACGCGAGGCGGCCACCGCGAGAATCGGAATCTCGTCCAAGATCGCGAGTGTGTCGGCCTCACCGAGCTCGATTCCCTTGAGAGAAGCGGGTCGCACGGTGAGATCCCCCACCGGCTCCTCGACTGCGTCGGGGGGGTGGTGGTGGGAGGTGGTGAGGTCTTGACTTGAGGCGCCCATGCGCACCAAGGCTCCCAGCATGCCCGTGCGAGTCGGGTTCAGCCCCACCTCGCGTAGGGTCAATTCCGGGCCAGCTCCACCCAGAAGGCCCAGCACGAGAAAGAAGGCCGCCGATGAGAAGTCGGACGGCACCCCGAAATCGAGCGGCGCAATCGCTTCGGGAGGGGCGCGCAATTCCACCTGCCACCTCCCGTCGACCTCATGGCTGATCACCGCCGCGCCGACCATCGAGAGCATACGCTCCGTATGATCTCGAGATGGGCGTGGTTCCGAGATGACCGTGGCAGCCCCGCCGGTCAGGCCAGCAAGCAGAATCGAACTCTTCACCTGAGCACTGCCCACCGGAGATTCGTACCGCAAGGGGTTGAGCGGGCCACCTGTGATCTCGACCGGCAGTCGGTCGGAAGCTCCCAGTTCCCGGAACGTGGCCCCCATTTCGGAAAGCGGCTCGGTCACTCTTCGCATCGGCCGGCTACATAGAGAGACGTCGCCCGTGAGTGTCGTGGATAGGTGCTGGCCGGCCAGCACGCCCATCATTAGGCGAGCGCCTGTCCCGCTGTTTCCGAAATCCAGATCTTCCTCGGGAGACTTGAAACCGCTGAGTCCTACGCCGCGCACACGTAGTGTGCTCCCGTCCGCGGGCGGCGGCGGCACGTCGGCACCGAGGGCACGAAGGACCCCGGCAGTGGATTGCGGATCCGCCCCCGAAAGGAGTCCCGTGAGCCGGCTTTCACCTTCGGCGAGGGCGGCGAGGATGAGCGCCCGCTGCGTGATCGACTTGTCACCCGGCAGTAACACTTCGCTCATCCCTGCTCTTTCCACTCCTTCGTTCGCGCCATCAGCGCCGCGATCGTGGACAGATCTCCGGACTCGAGCGCAGCGGCCATGTGGTCTAGCTCGACCCCGACGTTCTTGAGGGCCCCCGCCAACTGGGGCGCCGAGCTTTCCAGCAGGTCGCTCCACATGTCAGGCGAACTCGCCGCGAGCCGGGTCATGCCGTCCCCTCCGGGGCCGAGATCGGTGGGCGTGTACCCGGCCGCGCCCAGCGTCGCCGCCAGGCCGTTCGCAACCAACTGAGGGAGATGGCTCACCCAGGTCATTCGTTGGTCATGGTCGACCGCGTCGATCCACAGAGGGGTGGCAGCCAGGGCACGCCACAAGCCCTCGACCCCGGTGGCTGCTCGGGTCGCTCCCTCTCCTCGGACGAGCCACACTCGGGCTTCCCGGAACAGCCCATCGCTCGACGCCTCGAACCCCGAGCCCTCGCCGCCCGCCATGGGATGCGACCCGACATAACGCGAGGCCTCAGACAGTTCCTTCATCGTATTCATCACAGGAGCCATGAGGCTCGCTACATCGGTGATAGCCGCCTCGCCCCAAACCGGGGAGTGTTCGCGCAGGAGGTCCAACGTAACCCCGAGAGGCGTCGCGTATATCACAAGGTCCCTGCCGCTTGCGGCCTCGGTCGAGTCCGCTGCCAGCTCATCAATCGCTCCGCTCTGGAGTGCGAGGCGTCCATCGGCGGCGTCGAGAGAGAACCCGGCCAGGTGGGGCGGCGCGTTCAACGTCTTCAGCCCTCGCGCCAACGAACCTCCGATAAGGCCTAGGCCCACGATGCCGACGCGCTCGAACCCGCAGCCCAAGGACGACGATCCCTCGGTCACGAGACGCGCTTCTCTTCGGGTTCCGGCACTGCGTTAGCGCCGTCGTCATCTTCCGAGAACGGCAATTCGATCACGAGACCATCCTGGGCGACCACCGCTCCCGGGAAGACCTCACGGGCCTCGGCCTTGATCGCGCCGGGATCGTCCGAGTAGCGCGCCGAGACATGCGTCAGGACGAGCCGTCGCACCCCGGCGAGGGCTGCGACCTCCGCAGCATCCTTGGCGGTGGAGTGGAAGGTCGAGAGAGCCCGGTCACGCTCGTCCTCGGTGAACGTGGCTTCGTGGATCAACAGCTCCGCGTTCTGGGCGGCCTCGATGATGCTCGTGACCGGGCGCGTGTCGCCGGTATAGACCACGGTCCGTCCATCCCGGTCCGGCCCGACCACGGAGTGGGGCTCGATGGTGCGCCCGTCGACCTCGATCGTCTCACCCTGGTGAAGTCGCCCAAAAAGCGGGCCCTCCGGGATGCCCAGGGCGAGCGCGGCTTGAACGTCGAAGCGCCCAGCCCGTCGGTGTTCGGCCAAAGCGTACCCCAGGGCCGCGGCACCGTGATCCACTCCCAGGGCGACCATATCGTACTCCTCTCGCCCGACGCGATCACCGATGGAAAGCTCTTCGATGATCACCTCGAACGGATCCCGATCGACCCCGAGTCCGGCTGCAGCGGCCAGGATTCCCCGCGAGCCCACCGGTCCGTAGAGCGTAATCGGCTCTGTGCGGCCTTGAAGACCCATGGTCCGCAAGAGGCCGGGGAGACCGAGGATGTGATCGGCGTGCATGTGCGTGAAGAAGATCGAGTCGAGGCTGAACCCGGTCTGGTAACGCATCATCTGTCGCTGGGTACCTTCGCCACAATCGAACAGCATGAGATCGCCCTCGCGTTGTAGCGTTAGCGCACTCACACCGCGACGAACCGTCGGCCGTGCCGCAGCAGTCCCGAGAAATGTGACCCGGATCATTCTCGTTCAGAAGCCTTCTAGAAAGGTCCAGCTAGAAGAAGCGAAGCTGAAACCTAAGTGTGCGGCCGGGTTGGGGCAGCCCGCACTGATCGAACGCCAGACCATCCGTGACATTTGAAACGGCGACCACGGCGTCCACATTGCCGAAGATGCGATCGGAGCGTCGAAAGATACGCCTCAACTCGAGATCGAAGATGTGGCTATCCGTGAGCCGTTCGAGATCCCCGAGATCATTGTTGAGGCAGTATTGATCCCCGACGAAGCGTACCTCGCCGTCGAGTGTGGTGTTCAGGGCGAATGGAACGGCCACATTCATCCTTCCCGTCACGTGCGGCTCGTATTCAGGTCGGATCCTCGTTTCGGAATCGTCCTCGAATTGCCACACTCGCTGGACCGTGAGATCTCCGGCGTACGAAATGGCCCCGATCGATCCAGCCCCCAACAGCTCGAGTCCGGTGCTCTTGATCCGATCCCGGTTCACGCGCCGCCGAAGCCTGCCTTCTGGCGTCTCTATCGAGATCCGGACGATCCCGTCTCGTAGCACTTGGTGGAAACCGACGAGTTGGAGCTGCTGGCGACCGAAGGTCCACGTGAGACCCAGCTCTGCACCTGTAAGCACCTCTGGGTTCAAGTCCGGGTTCGGGAGAAAGCGGCCCAGGGATCCGGAGTACAACTCCCTTAGCGATGGGAACCGCACACGGCGGCTGACGCCCCCGTGGAACAGCAGGTTGCCGCCGTAGGCCGCGGTTGAAGCACCCAGCCGCCCGCCCCAGTCCCAAAGGCGACCCAGCGGCGGCTTATCCCCGGAGCCCGGTGTGTCAGCTCCGTCTACCGCGAAGCCGGCGCTGATGCGTGTCGGTCCGAGGCCCAGGAGTCCGAAAAGGTTTTCGAAGCGCCACTCGACCTCGGAACCGAGGCTCCAGAGGCGCTGTCGGTAGCGGTTGGCCTCTCCGGGGAGGAACACTTCGTCATGGGAGACATCACCGTACGTAAACGCCGTCCTGACGTCACCCTTGGCACCGAGGGTATGATCGGCCACCATCCGGAGCGTGAGCGTCCGATCGTCCCCTTGTTCGATCTTCTCGACCGTTCGGAACGCGGGGGTCTCGAACTGCTGGATCTCGAACGAGCCCACGTCGATCCCGACGCTCACTTCGAGGTCTCCCGTACCCCAGAGGGTGTTGCGTTGACCCGTGCCGCCGGAGATCGCCGCGAGGAGCCGCGATTGATCGGGGTACCTCCAAAGCCTGGGGCCCGTCTCATGAAACTCGGGCGCGACGCCCCGCTTGGTCTTGTAGGCGCTGGTGGTCATCGACAGCCAGGTGCCTGTGTCTCGCTCGTACCGCGTGGCGATGAACGCGTCCCAATGATTGACGTCGGTATTGAGACGGAGATCGCCATCGCCCGTGAGCAACGACTGCTGTCGGGGGGACAGTTGGATGTTTGGAAGATTCACCCCAGGACTATCGCGTCGCGTCAGCCCCACTCGGATGAGCCATTGCGCTCCATCGAGTCGGACGAGGGCGCCTCCAGTGGCGGACACGGTGTTCGCCCCCGCGTCATCCAGGGCGGTAGAGAACGCCAGCGGCGGGGGCTCGCTGATACTGCCCCTCTTTTTTACGACGTCCACCTCGATGACACCACCGAGGACGTTGGGCCCGTGGAGTACCGAGGAAAGGCCTCTGAGTAGAGTAACGGAGCGCGCAGCCGTCAGCGGAATCAGTGACAGGTCTGTGCGATTGTCCCACCCGAGCGTCAGGGGCACACCGTCCACGATAACCGCAATCTGGCGGTCATCAGCGCCTCGAAGCGCCGGTTGAGCCTCTCCCCGAGAGTTCCGGCGGATCTGGATGAGCGGCATCTTCCGGAGGAGATCCTCCGCCGTGGCGGCTGGGATGACGCTCATGGAATCCAGTCGGACCTCGATGGCGCTGACACCGCCGGCATCGGTCAGGGAGCGTGGGATCGTGACCCTCACCCCCTCGACCATCAGTGCGCGCTGAACAGCCTTCGTGGAGTCTGGGCCGACTTGAGCAGACGCATTCACGCGGCCTTGCAGCACAGCCGACCCACCGAGCAGTAGTGCCACAGCTTGCCGCTTATTCATCACCCGCCCACCTAGGATCCACACAAGGTCTTTCGCTGGAGACAGTTCGGCACACTCTGACGGCTAGGAGATAGGACGCCTCCCCACCATTTGTTCCGGGTCTGGACCGATCAGGTCGTGGACAGCGCTCTCGCCGGTGCCTATAGTGGGCGTTCTCCGACCCAATGGACGATCAGGGAGGTAAGAATGCTGAATCGCCGTGACTTCCTGGGCGCGATCACTCTCCCGCCGGCTCTTGCAACAGCAGGCCTGAATCTTTCCCCGCCATATCTGAGGCGCACCGGTCCCGAAATCGTCGATGGCCTCGCGGGCTACCGTGGGACGGCGAGTGATATTGCTCGCGACGAGGATTTCTGGGCCGAGGTGGCCCGCGCCTTCACAGTGGATCGCACACTGGTGAACCTCAACAACGGCGGCGTCAGCCCCTCCCCGACCTGGGTTCAGGAGGCGATGAAGCGCCACCTGGACTACTCCAACCTTGCCCCCTCTTACACGATGTGGGACATCCTCGAGCCCCAACGCGAGAGCGTCCGCCAGCGCATGGCGCGAGAGTGGGGAGTCGACCCGGAGGAGGTGGCGTTTACGCGGAACGCATCCGAGAGCCTCCAGACGTGCCAATTCGGCTACGACCTGGAGCCCGGGGATGAGATTCTGACTTCGACGCAGGACTACGGGCGGATGATCACCACCTTCAAACAACGCGAGCGTCGCGAGGGGGTCGTGCTGAATCAGATCGAACTGCCCGTTCCCGCCGAGGACGTTTCCGAGGTGGTACGGCGCTTCGAGGAGGGGATCACGGATCGCACCCGTTTGATCCTCATGTGTCACATGATCAATCTGACAGGACAGATTCTGCCCGTCAGAGAGGTCGTGGAGATGGCGCGCGCGCGCGGGATTCCCGTGATCGTGGACGGTGCCCATGCCCTGGCGCACTTCCAGTTCACCATTCCCGAGTTGCAGTGCGACAACTACTCCACGAGCCTCCACAAGTGGCTCTTCGCACCCCACGGCACCGGCCTGCTCTGGGTACGCCGGGACCAGATCGCCGACCTTTGGCCATTGATGGCCGCACCCGAGCGGATGGACGACGACATCCGAAAGTTCGAGGAGATCGGCACGCACCCGGCGGCGAACTACCTCGCAATCGCCGAGGCGCTCACGTTCCATCAGGGGATCGGGGCCGATCGCAAGACGGAGCGACTGATCTACCTCCGAAACTACTGGGCGGAGAGGCTTCTCGAGCACGACCGGATTCGCCTGCATACGAGTTTGAGGGAGGGGTTCGCGTGCGGAATCGCAACGGTTGAGGTTGAGGGTATCCAGACAGCCGAGTTGAGAGATTGGCTCTGGGGCGAACACCGGATTCTCACGGTCGCGATCAATCACGCCCAATTCACCGGTCTGCGTGTCTCTCCGAGCGTGTACACTACGCTCGAAGAGCTCGACCGCTTTTCCGATGCCATGGAGCGGGTCATCCGGCACGGACTTCCGAGCTAACCACCATCTCGGCAGGGGCATCAATTGAACGTTTTTTCCTTGGCCGCCCTTTCTGCCGTCCTACAGGGCGCCGCCGGGGGGTCGACCAGTGGGCCACTCCTTCCTCACCCCGTCACGAATAACGCCGTGGCCTTCGCGGTCGTCGCTGGCGAGCCGACCGCCTTCTCGTTCATGGGCCTGGATTCAACCAGGGCCTGGAATGGAGTGACCGGCGCGGCTTTCTCCTGGCGGGTGGGGAGTCTGGCGTGGCGGGAGATCCCACCGGTCCCGGGCCCGGGGCGCTTGGCGGCCACCGCACAAGGGCGTGAAGGAAAGCTCTACGTGATCGGTGGGTACACCGTAGCGGAGGGCGGATCCGAGAAGTCGTCGCCGAGTGTCGACGTGTACCATCCCACGCGCCGCACCTGGACGAAGGGTGCACCCATGCCCATCCCGAGCGACGACGCGGTCTCGGGACTCTGGCGCGACTCCCTGATCTACGTGGTGTCCGGGTGGCACGACACCGGCAACGTGAGCGCTGTGCAGATCTATGACCCCTCGGCCGATCGGTGGCAGGCCGGGACGCCCATCCCTGGGCCCCCGGTTTTCGGCCACGCCGGCGCGATCGCCCGAAACACCATCGTCTACCTGGATGGTGTGCGCACCCGAAGTGAACCGCCGCGGTTCCTGATGGAGACGTCCGGCTGGCGGGGTGACATCGACCCGACCGACCCATCGCACATCGAGTGGCGCAGACTCCCCCCACATCCGGGACCTGCGCTCTATCGAGCCGCAGCCGGTTCGGTGGGTCCATGGGTAGTCTTCGCGGGCGGCACGGACAACCCGTACAACTACGACGGGATCGGTTACGACGGTGACCCGTCCAGCCCCCTGGCACTCGTGTTCGGATTCAACGTCGCGACCGGCGAGTGGAGGCGATTCGGCCGTCTCGCGGAAGCCTCGATGGATCACCGCGGCCTGTTGATCGGAGACGACACCATGATCATCGTTGGGGGAATAGGGCGAGGCCAGCGGGTCAGCGCCCGAGTATCCGTCACGAGCTTGACCGACCTTCTGATCTCTGGACGATGATGGTCGCGGGGCACCCCGCCGCGGCGGGTGTGGTCGATCGGATCGATCGAGGCCCTGGTCACCTTCCCGAGACCAGCCCGCTTGCACCTATCACAGAACTCTGGCAGGATTACAGGACCACTACTTCAACACCTATGAGACCAGTTGGCGATAACAACCTGTCGCGCCTGTAAGCGTGCCTATGCCGCCCACCGCCCGCTCTGCCCCTATTGCGGAGCTCTGAGCGCCGGCCAGGAGCCCACGAACAAAGGGAGTGGGTCGGCCAGAGGCGTCAAGGATCTGGTGGGGAAGTCGATGATCCTCGTCGTCGCTCTCGTCGCCTTGAATCTCTGGCAGGCCGCAACACGTGACGTCGGACCTAACCCGGCCGAGGAGGCACTACACACACCGCAGGAGGCGATCGCCCAATGTCTCGCCGGCATCGAGTCCCGGTTCGCCTCGCAGCGTCCGGCGATCGTCGAGCCCCTCCAGACGGAGTACCTCGGAGGGGGAGAGTACGATGTCAGTGGGACCGTCGAACTCGTCGAGGGCTCGCTGCGGGCCCGACACGATGTGAGTTGCACGGCCCAGTTCGATGCAACAGACGGATGGACCGCCGATGAGATTCTACTCGATACGAAGTGATCGTCTTCGGTCGCTACTTCCAGCGGAGCTCGGCCAATTCGTCATCGGGGTACTTGAAGTGATAGTAGTTCGGAGACCCAACGTGCTCGATGTGGGCGTGGACCTGGGCGATCGTGAGATTACCGGGATCGGTCACCGTGAACTTCGTAAAGCTCACTCCCGGAGACAGCGTCAGCCCCGCGGCGAATAGAGCGTCCAGATCACTCGGGAAAGCGTAATTCGTGATCGAGAAGCGCTCGATTTCCACGATGGTCGTCCGGATGTCCGAAAGCACCGTTCGGTTGAAGGCCTTCGTCCGCACCTCATCGAACCGAGGCACAGCGAGACCCGCCAGGAGTCCGATGATCACAGTGACGATCATCAACTCGATCAGCGTGAAACCGGCGCGCGCGCGCGCACAGCTCGGTGTAGCGCCGGAGCTGGGGACGTTGCGTCCCAACGATATGCTCATGCCCTAAGATAACTCCGCTTCGCCTTCGGGCGCCCTTTTTTTGTGCGCGCCATTGCGCTGTCGGGGGTCGGCGGACCGCTAGCGGTGCCCGACTCGACGAGGAGGTCGGACGTCCTTAGCGCTCCGTGTCCGCCATGCACGATCCCTTGCTAAGACTGTCGGGGGAGTGCACCGTGATACTCCCCTATTCGTCGGGTGGTGTGTGCGCGGGAGTCTTGTCCTCCACGGAGTGACTAATGACTACGATCGAGAACGAGCCGAGCACTCGTGCCCTCGGCCGAAAGCCCGTCGACGAGCAGATAGACTTCCATGGGCTCACCCACCCGGGGAAGGTCCGAACAGAGAATCAGGACCACTTCCTCGTCTCCTCTCTCCATAAGCGCATGGAAGTGCACCTGACCAGTCTCCCCGACACGGGAAGGCTGTACGGAGACGCCGAGCGGCTTGCCCTTCTGGCCATGGTCGCGGATGGCGTCGGAGGGGGGCCGGGGGGCGAGGCGGCGAGCCGACTGGCGCTGGAGGCGGTCAGCCAGTACGCCGCGGAAAGTATGGACTGCTATTACACGGCCGATCCCACGGACGACCATGCGTTCACGCGTGCCCTGGCGAACGCGGCGCTCCACTGCCACCAGGACGTTCTGAAGCGCTCGGACGGCGCACGAGGGCGCGGGATGGCCACGACGCTCACTCTCATGCTCTTCGTGTGGCCGCGGGCCTACCTTCTTCAGGTCGGAGACAGCCGCTACTACATCCTACGTGACGGCGAGCTGACCCAGATCTCCCGTGATCAGACGTTGGCCCAGGTGTTGGTCGACGACGGCGTGTTTTCCAGGACAGAGGCTTCCAAGTCACCGCTTTCCGAGGTGCTGTCGAGCGCCATCGGGGGCTCGGAGACCACACCGGTGGTCACGGGCATCGACCAGGACTGGAACTACGTCCATCTGCTCTGCAGCGATGGATTGACCAAACACGTCTCGGATGAGCGAATCGCCGAGCGACTCCGCTCGATGACATCCGCGAAACAGGTGTGCGAAGACCTGCTGAAGGATGCGCTCGACGACGGGGGGAGCGACAACATCACCGTCATCGTGGGTCGCGCCCTGCGAAACGACGATTGAGGGTGGGCTCGCGAGCGGGCCTCGCCCGGGTGCCCGATCGGCTTGGGCTCGTCGTCTCGGGTACGCCACGCATTGTTCCTCACCACCAGTGCCGGGGGCGGGAGTTGAACCCGCAAGGGCCGAAGCCCGGGGGATTTTAAGTCCCCTGCGTTTACCGATTTCGCCACCCCGGCAAGTTGTTGACTCGCAATCGCTTACGCCGCTCCAATAACCACCGAAAGCAGCGGCGGGGCGAGTTTGCGGGGCGAGTTTGGTGCTATGCATCTGTCGTCACCTTACCTCTCGAAGCTCCGTCTCGTGCGTCACGACGCGAAGCATCGTCTCGTCATCTGGGCGCTGGTATGCCTGCTTCAACGCCTCCAGGCTGGCCCATCCGCCTGCCTGCGCTACATCGACGTCAGGCAGGTTCTTTCGGGAGCTCGCCCACAACCTCCTGTAGGCGTGCCAAAGCGAACCCTCTTGCGGCTCGAGGCCGGCCTTGCTCTCGGCGCTCCGAAGCCAGGTGGCGGCCTCGTAGTAGGCCACCGGCTTGTCCAAATTCTTCGGACTGGGAAAGAGCGGTCCATTCCCCACACGCCCCAACCTGCCCCGCTTAGCCTGGGCAGCCTCAATCGCATCCCGCACATGACCAGAGATTGGGCAACGCCAGCACTTCCCCATTTTGTCCGTGTCTTCGGGCCAGACGATCGTACCCCAAGGCGCTACGTCGCTCCGTTCCAACTCCAAATCCTCGACACGGAGTGAGCACACTGCGGAGATGCGGCGACCCGTGCCGGCCGCGATCTCGAAGACCTCGGGAAGGTAACTTTCCACCAGTCTCCCGCCCACCGACATTCTCACGTCGTGATAGATGCCCCGGATTCGATCCACTCGGTCGTGCGTGGCGACAGGCCTCATGGGGTTCCGTTCCTTCGGGATTCTGAGCCCTCGCGTCGGGTCGCGATCGAGGAGCAGTTGGTCGTCCTCGTCGCGGAACTCTGTTGCCCATCTGCAAACGGCCCGAAGAAAGGCGCAGTCCTTTTCAAGGACACGCTCCCCGATGGGACGCCGGCCTTCAATCGCCACCGGCTCCCCTCTCGCGTCGATCGCCCCCGACCGCCGCACCCGAAGGAACGCGTCCCACTGCCGGCGAGAGAGCTTCGAGAGATCGAAGTCACCTCCGAGCACCCGCTTCCAGAGCGTGGCCTGCCGGTCGTCGGCATCCTGGCTGTACGCGCCTTTGTCAGGTGTGCGGTGCTGGCGGTAGAGCGAGAAGATCCGTTCGACCGTTGGCGCTTCCCCACCGACCTGCGCCTCCCCTTTCCGAAACTTGGTCGCCAGGTCGTCGGCATAGTCCATCGCCCCCTGGCGATTGGCGTGGCCTAGAGAGCGCTTGACCTCCTGCCCGCGTTCCCAAACCGAAACGTACAAGCACCTTCGGCCCCGGCGCGCGAAAACTCTGACCTTATGGCCATGCC
>BTRA01000079.1:0-14491 GCA_036986155.1 Gemmatimonadota bacterium
AAAAGCCGATCGACATGCCCGCGACCATTCCCGTGAGAGTGACCGGCAACACGACCTCCATCGCTCCGAAGAGGATCTGGAGGGCGGTGAGCCCCAGCACGAGGGCGATGATCATGCCCATGACCATCCCAACCGCCAGCCCCACCGCTGCATGCCACTCGGGCCCAACCACTGCGCCCGCCACCAAGCCCACGAGTCCTCCGGTGCCGACGCACGAGATGAGGTCGCCGAGCACGAAGTACGGCCGACGCTCGATCATGGGAGTCCAGTCCGCTCCGTCGAGGTCATCGCGTCGCGCGGTAGTGGTCGGAACGCCAGCGGGAACAACGTGTCGAGGAGCCGACCGAAGAACACGACGGCCAGCGCCCCCGTCGCCGCGAAGAGCGGCCCGCTGGTCGCGCCCAACCAGGGGGGCGGAACGTACGTCTCGCCCGGGGCGAATCCCATGCGCGTGACTCCCGTCACGAATCCCGCCACGTGCAGCCACAGCACCAGGGCTCCGACGGATACGTTCAAGCCTATCACGCTCCACTTCATGGCATCGCAATGCAGCGGTCCATCGGCGCCCTCACCTCGGATGGCGCACAAGTGCTCGCCGATAATCCAGATGAAGGCACCCAGCAGGATCATGGTGTCGATCCCGATCGTCGCTCCCATGGCGTGTCCCGTGACCACGTAGGTCCCGTGAATCACCGCGTTCAGCGGTGGGATCGAGATGAGTATGGCAGAGACCAGGATCACCGCTGTCCACCACTTGGCCGCCGCGAAGCTGCCACGCGCGGCGCAGAATGGCCGGTCCTCCACGGTGCTGACTAGCCTCCAGAGGTCCCAAACGACCCTCGTCAGCACGATGATCTCTGTCATGCTCACGACAAAGGAGATCCACCTCACCAACTCGCTCTGCGGAAGATGATAGGTATGGTGCGCGAAGTTGGTGAACGAATTGAGCAGCCCTACTCCGAACAGTGCGTACGCGGTCTTCGAATGGCCGTACCTCGGGTCCCCAGATATCCGTTCACCGATGTAGATGACGGAGCCATACACGAACAGGTTGAAGCTCCCAACCAGGGTCCCCGTGGCCTTCCACTGGACGCGAAGATCCTGGAGAGGGTCGGCGAAGATGCCCGAGAGCAGATAGGCGTGCAGTTCGATGAACGTGTAGATGAAGAACAGCATCCCCACGCCCCACATGGTCACGTAGACCGGACGACTCCAGAACCCGGGTCCCACGACGCGGAAGAAATTCCACGCATAGCAGATCCAGCCCAGTAGGATCAGCGCCGAAAAGATCGGATGGAACCCGATGTACTCCCGCCCGGAGCCCACACCAAGCAGCAGCGTCACCAGAATGCCCGTGCCCGCAGCGGCCCAGGAGACTACCTGAACCCACAGCCTCACTCGGTCGCCCTTCGTGATGGGACCTCCGTGATCCTGGAGGTAGCGGTGGACGACCGCGACGCCCCCCAAGAAGATCCAGGCCCCCGCGAACGTGGTGTGAATCGGTCGAAGCTGCCTCAGGTCGAGGCCCCACGACTGGAACGCCGGGGCGAAGCTCGGCACGGTATAGAGCGCGGCCAGCAGCCCCCCGAGCAACGTCACGGCGACGGCCACGAGCCCGCCCCGAATGAACGTGAGCGTCGCGAGCTTGCGCGAGGGATCGCCGTCCGCGAAGGGCCTGTGCGACACGTCGCCGTTCATCGGTACTCCCACCAGGGTACCTCGGACCAATCGACCTCCCGTTCGCCCTGTGCCTCGAGCGTCGCTGCCAGGTCGTCGCGCTGCTCGGCCAGCCAGCCGATGAAGGCACTCATGGCCCTCAGTTCCGCCTCGGCGAGCGGCGGGCTGGGGGCCACCATGATCGTGCCCGGTCTACCGTTCACGAGAACGCCCCTGATCTCCTCATCCGACAGGGCGGTCAGTGAGAGATCAGGGGCGCCGACGGGAGACGTCCTGAGCAGCAGGTGACACCCTGTACAGGAACGCTCTTGGAACGCCGTGTAGCCGTCCGCCACCACCGGGGGCCCATCCACCAGAGCCTGTCCCAACACATCGGCGAACCTGCCCCAGGGGCCTCCAGCCTCGGAACGAACTCCGAGCCGGAGTTGCCCCCGGCCGAGGTCGGGCCGGTTGAGCTCTTCGAGGTATGCCGCCATTTGGGCCACCTGCTCATCGGTGAACCCGAGCGCCGGCATCTGTCCGCTGCCTTCCTTGAGCAAGAGGCTCAAGCGGGCATCGTCCACCCGGCTGGACGCATTTGTGAGGTCGGGACCCAGCGGGCCTCCCTGCCCGTAGATCTGGTGACAGACCTGGCATGCGTTGGCATGCCATAGCTCCCTGCCCTCCAGCGCGGAAGCCGACAGCGGCTCCTCGCGCTGGTCCGAGTAGACCAGCACGGTCTGCACGGCGAACGCAGCAACCAGGACACCTACCAGTGTCTTCTTGACGACGGAGCTAACCAAGGTCCGTCAACCCCAGCGCCAACAACCCCGCCGCATTCTCGCCCAGGACCTTTGCTTCATCCCCCGCAGACAGGCCCAACGCTGAGATCGAAGACTGCATTCTGTCGAGGCTCCCTATCATATGCGGATAATCGCTTCCGGCGACGACATGGTCGGGTCCGGCGAAGTCGACCGCAAGCCTCAAGGCCTTCGAGTCGAAGTTGACCGTGTCGTAGTAGAACGTCTTCAGATACTCCGAGGGGGGCTTGGGAATCCGCTCTCTACAGCGAGGGAAAGCCTCGTAGCCACGGTCGAGACGCTCCGCCAGGAACGGGATCGCACCTCCCGTGTGGGCCAGGACCCACCGAATACTCGGGTAACGCTCCGGCACGCCGGCGTAGACCAGGTGGGCCGTGGCGAGAGTGGTGTCGAAGAGGAATCCCACCAACGGCATCAGCATATAGTCTTCCATCGCCTCCACACCGAGGGGGTATGTGGGGTGGATGTAGAAAACCACACCATGTTCGTTGGCCCGCTCGTAGAGAGGCTCGAAACGCTCGTCGGCCAATGCCACGCCACTCGCGTTGCTCAGAAGCATGAACCCCTCGAAGCCGAGCACGGTCACGCCCCGCTCGAGTTCGCGCACGGCGGCCTCGGGGTTGTTGAGGGGGAGGTGCCCGAGTGTGGTGAACCGCTCCGGCCATTCGTCGCGGCCGGCGGCCAGCCCGTCGTTGACGATCGATGCGAGTTCGGCGGCCCGTTCGGGGGTCTCGATGCTCGTGCCCGGAGCGGTGAAGGTGATCACCTGCATATCGACTCCGGCTTCCTCCAGCACCTGCGCCCGATGAGCGAGGTCGCGGTGGCCCGGGACCAGAACGTTGTAGTCACCGGGAGAATGGAGCACGGGATTCCCGGCATCGTCCTCAGTGATGCGGAAGTTACTGGGCCCCTCCCGAATGGCCTCCAGGAAGCGGGGTGGAAAGTAGTGATTGTGGAAGTCGATGATCACTCGGGCGGTCCTCGCGAGTAGCGTGGCGTCCTGCCGAACCCGGTGAAGGTACAGCAGGACGACCCCATCCGCCCACCACCAACGCTAGAACACGCCCTCGCGCACCTGGTCCTCCTCGAGGCCCACGCGGTAGGTGACCACGGCGTCCGGTTCCACGGACTCGTTCTCGGGGAGCGGAACGTCACCTTTCTCCCTGGCGAGCTCGGCCACGGACTTCATCTCTTTGAGGCGCTCGCCACCTTCCAACGCCACCTTGGTGTCGTCGTAGTACTCGAACCAGGGTAGCCCGGCGCTGGTATACTCGACCGCCGTCGGAGGCGTTGTGGGAGGGTCCTCCTTGGTGATGCTTCGCCATACGAGCGAGTTGGTAAGGTGCACGAAGCAACGGCTGCAGGAGTCGGTCTTCCAGTCCTCGAACTCGTAGTGGTCGTCATAGATCTCCTGCTCCATTATGCCGCCCGGGGCGAGGCCCATGTCGGGCGCGGCGCCGACCGAAGCACCCTGGCCCTCAAACATGTCGTCCCCGAGAGCCTGGTACATCACCACCCCCCCACAGCGCCCCTCCCCCCGCAGCCGCTCGAAGACCTCAGGCTCGATGGGGTATGCCACGATCTGGATGCCCCCGTGCTCCGCCGCGCCGGTGAGTTGCTCCTCCGCGGAATATCCACTACCCAAGGGCATGGCCACGAACTGGCGGATGTGTCCCTCGTCCACGCAGTAGCCGTCCAGCCAGGGCTGCCCCGGCACCACGACGTAGTCCTGCGTGTCATGGTCGAGACCGTCGTCCCGCCACTCTTTTCCGCTCACGGCGTTGATCTTGCCGGCGGCGATCTTGATCGCGAAGGGGTAGGTCGCCGTGAAGTTCAGCCACACGGCCTCTGATTGGTACATGGGGAGCAACACACCACCACGCCTCAGCCACACGTCGGGCACGCCCGCGGCGAAGTCGTCCACGTGGCGGAGCGGAAACGGTCCCAGGCCGGGCGGCAGCGGGTAGGTCTTGTCATCGTCCGGAATCCTCAGAGTCCGCTGGAAACCGATATGGAGGCGGGCCTCCTCGTGGACCTCCGGGAACGTGAAGACGAGGTCGTGGTGCTTTAGTTCGATCATTCGAGTTCTCCTATCATGGGGGGCGACCTACCAGTGGCCGTCCCTCACTTCTCTGACCAACCGCAGAACGGCGTGGTCCGGCATGTCCTTCAGTTCACGAATCAACTCCGCGAAGAGATGCGGCCGCATGCGAATCGCGGCCTGGAGATCGCTCGACACCTTGCCGGCCATCGCCAGGAGCACATCGGGGTCCAGCCCCATCTCCTCAGCCAGCCTGACGATCGTCTCCTCCGAAGGCGGTGCGACCTTCTCCCTCTCGACCTTGCTCAGATAGGAGGGCTGCACGCCGATGCGCTCGGCCACCTTCCGCACCGAGAACGACCTGTCGTGCCGTCGCAACTCTTCTCTGCGCTCTCTTAGAAACGCGCCGAAATTCGTCATATGTGTACTGTATACTACATAGTATACGTTGTCAAGCGATGCCCCCCGCGAGCTGTTCGGGCGATGAAACTGTGGTCAGGACACCCGGACCGTGGTCTACCGGCGAGTGTGCCCGTCGCGAAACCACATCCACACGTAATAGACCGGGACGCCCAAGAGCACAAAACCCAGGCCGAAAGCACTGTCGAGAGGCGTGGCGATGGCCTGGCTGATGACGATCGCGAAGGCGGCGAGCGAGAAGAGGACGGGCACCACCGGGTAACCCCACATGGAGTAGTCCCGCTTCACGTCGGTCCGTCGCCGAAGCGCATATATACCCAGGGCCATGATCCCGAAGAAGATCCACTCGGTGTAAACCACCCGCGTGAACAGAACACGATAGCTGCCCGTGCCCACGAGCACGGACGCCCACAGCGCCTGTAGAAGAATCGCTTGGTGGGGGGTGCCGTGCGTCGGGTGAAGGTCCCCGAGCCAGCGGAATACCACGCCGTCATTGGCCATCGCGAAGTAGACGCGCGGACCTGCGAGCACGATGCCGCTCAAGGCTCCGAACGTCGAGAAGAGCACAAGACCCGACATCATGGCGCCACCCCCGAAACCGAGCACGGCGTCCGCCGCGTCGGCCGCCACGCGGTCCGAAGTGATCACGGTCTCCAGGGGTAGTACGTAGAAATAGACTGCATTCAGAGCCACGTAACTCAGCGTGACCACCAGCACGCCGATCATCAGAGCCCGCGGAATCGTCTTCGTGGGGTCCACGGTCTCACCGGCGTTGTACGTCACCATGTGCCAGCCACCGAAAGCGAAGAGCGCGGCAACGAGGGCCAACATGAAGTCCGAACCCCCTCCGCCACCCAACAAGCCCGCATCGGCGGCGGCCGAAGCATCTACAGGCGGCTCGCCAAGAGCGAATCCCACAGCGATGATCAGCACGATGGCCGCCACCTTCACCCATGTGAAAGCGGCCTGCAGGTTGCTCGCGTGCTTCACCCCGGCGTAGTTCACAAGCGAGAGGAGCAGGATCGCACTGATCGCCACGGCCTTGGTGCCCAGGTTACCGAGCGGTACGAAGAATCCGACGTAGCGTGCGAAGACTACCGAGATCACCGCGATGATCCCGGAGTGCATCGTCCAGAACATCGCCCATCCCCAAAGGAACCCCAGGAGGGGGCTGAACGCCTCTCGGAGGAACGCGTAGACACCACCGCTCTCGGGAAGGGTCGAGGCGAGCTCCGCCGTGACCAACGCCCCCAGGAACGTCATGCCCCCGGCCACGAGCCACACGAGCGCCGCACCGGTCAGGGAAGGCACCCGTCCTGTGATCTCGGACGGCTGCACGAATATCGACGCACCGATGATCGTGCCCACCACCATAGCGGTGGCGTGATGCAGGCGTATCTCTCTGCGTAGCTTGGAGGCGGGCTGATCACTCATCGCCCCCGATTCTGGTTTCCGACCCCGGGGGCCGTCAAACGCGCCCCGGTGCCGGCACCGTCGGCCCAGCCCCCGCCCGCGTCGGAATCCGGAGCGGTTGCTGGCACGCTCACCACCCCTCTACGTTCTCGACGATTTCCGACCAACAACCGCAGGGAGGCGCGTTGAAGGACGACAGCGACCACACAGACCCACCCGGGGCGAAGAACCCCTTGGCACGCTGGACTCCATTGGTGGTCGCGGCGATCGCTGCCCTCCTCGCATTCGTGATCTCGCCGGGAGGGGTGAACACCCTCGAGGAGGTCGGCCATTACGGCTTCGCATCTCTGATGCCGGCCCTCGTGACGCTGCTCTTGGTATTCGTGACCCGAGAGGTGGTGAGCTCTCTGTTCGTGGGCATCGTGACCGCGGGCTTCGTGGTCCGGGATCCCAATCTCGTGGACCGGTTCCTGATCCCGTCGATCGGAACGTCGAACTTCGCGGTCATCCTCCTGGTCTACCTGTGGTTCCTCGGCGGCCTGATCGGCTTGTGGACCCGAACAGGTGGGGCCCGCTTCTTCGCCGAGTGGGCACGCGACCGCATTGTGCGAGGGCCCAAGAGCGCCAAGCTCTTCGCTTGGCTCATGGGAGTGGTGTTCCACCAGGGTGGCACGATCTCCACGATCCTCGCGGGTACGACCGTCCGGCCTGTGACCGACGCCGAGAGGGTCTCACACGAGGAGGTGACCTACATCGTGGACTCCACCGCGTCTCCGATAGCCACCCTCATTCCGCTCAATGCCTGGCCGCTCTATGTGGCAGGCTTGCTCGTCGGCACGATCCCCATATTCGCCACCGAACAGGATGTCGTGACGTTCTTCTTCCGCTCGCTCCCCTTCAACTTCTACGCGATTTTCGCTGTACTCCTGACCCTACTGTTCTCCCTAGAAGTGCTGCCGTGGGAAGGAAAGCGCATGAAGGCCGCCCGGCTGCGCGCTCGCGAGACCGGCCAGCTCGACCGACCGGGGGCGGAGCCGCTGACGTCAGAGGAACTCACTGTCCTCAAGGTTCCAGAAGGGTACACGCCGGGATTGATCGACTTCCTGGTGCCCCTGGGCGTGCTCATCGGCACAGCCCTGACCGGTGTCGTGGGCGCGGCTGTGGCCGGAGTGCACGCACGAAGCGTCGAGGTGTTCTTGGCCGCCATCAACGTGCCGATAGCCGAGGCGTTCGGCCTCTCGCTGCTCTCGGCCATGCTGGTGGCCCTCATCAAGGGCATGGATGTGAAGGGAGTGGTGGAAGGCTTCGTCGAGGGGTGTAAGGGGGTGACCATCGGCGCGATCATCCTGGCGCTGGCCGTCACATTAGGGCAGGTCTCCCGGGCTCTCGGCACCGCGAACTACATAGTGGAGACCACGCAGCACCTACTCAATCCGATCTTCCTGCCCGCCCTGTTCCTGTTGATTTGCATGGCCGTGGCGTTCTCGATCGGCTCGTCATGGGGCACCTATGCGGTGGTCTTCCCGCTGGCCATGCCGCTCGCGTACGCGATCAGCCCGGATCCCTTCTACCTATCACTGGCGTTCGGGGCGGTGCTGGGCGGGGCGGTGTTCGGAGATCAGTGCTCGCCGATCTCGGACACGACGATCCTGTCCAGCCTGGCGTGTGGAGGGGACATCATGGACCACGTGCTCACTCAACTCCCCCTGGCCCTCGCGGCCGCGGGGATCGGTGCGGTGCTGGCGACGCTGCTGGCGGCCTTCGCGCTGTAGTCACTCGGGCCCGGGCGCTCCGCACGAGTGAGAATCTCGGACCCTACGTCTGCCCGCCCACACTGAGCGCCGGAGCCAGTGATTCACCCTCACTCCTCGCAATGACGGCCGATGCGGTGATATCGCCTGTCACGTTCACCGACGTACGGAGCATGTCCAGGATGCGGTCCACTCCTAGAATGAGTGCGATGCCCACCTCGACCTGATCCCCCAAGCCAACCGACTGAAGCACGATGATGAGGGTGATGATCCCCGCGCTCGGCACGCCGGCCGCGCCGACGGAAGCCAGAGTCGCGGTGAGAACGACAGTGAGCTGGGCACCGAAGCCGAGAGGGATCGCATAGATCTGGGCGATGAACATGACGGCAACCGCCTGGTAAAGGGCCGTGCCGTCCATGTTGATGGTGGCGCCCAGTGGTAGCACGAAGCTCGAGACCTCCTTGGAGACGCCCACTTCATCCTCGGCCGTCTCCATTGTCACCGGCAGCGTGGCGTTCGATGAGGACGTGGAGAACGCGATCAAGGGAGCCTTCAGAATGCTTCTGAAGAAGGGGAGCGGACTGAGCCCAGCGAGGAACCGGGCCGCGAACGCGTACGTCACCGCAACGTGTAGCGCCAAGCCGAGGACGACCACCATGGCATACGTGATCAGGCTCCGAAGGAGATCGATCCCGAACGTCGCCACGATCGCGGCAATGAGCGCAAAGACGGCATAGGGGGCGAGCACCATCACCCAGTTGATCACAACCATCGAGGCATCGTTCACGCCATCGAAGAACAACAGCACGGCGTTCTTTCGATCCTCCTGGAGGGTGCTGACAGCCGCACCGAAGATGATCGTGAATACGATCAGCGGCAGGAGATCCATGTTGGCGGCCGCCGCGACCGGATTGCGCGGGATCATGTTGAGCAGGGTCTCTACAGCAGACGGCTTCTCGGCCGCCAGCAGCATCCTGCCCTGAGCTTGGGTCGTGAGTTCCGCGGACAGCGCGTCTCGCGTTGCCGGCTCGATACCCGAACCCGGCTCGATAACCTGCGAAATCACCAGCCCGATGGTCACCGCGATGGCCGTGGTGGCCATGTAATAGACCAGCGTCTTGCCGCCGATTCGCCCCACTTTGCGTAGATCACCCAGAGAAGCCGTGCCCACGAGCAGGCTGGCCACGACCAGCGGAATCACGATCATCGTGATCAACCTGATCCAGGCGGTGCCGAACGGCTGAAGCCCACCGAGTAAAACCTGCAACTGCTCGATGCCCGCGAGGTTCGCTACCAGTCCTGCCACGAGTCCGGCGACGAGACCGATCAGGATCTTCGTGGGCAGCGACATGCGCGAGTCCTATCTGTGGGTGGAGGTTTCAGAGCCCGGGCAACATATCCCGCTCGGCCGAAAAGCCACAAGCGAACCCTGCGGTCCCGCCGGAGTCAGGTGATGTAGGTACGGATCGACCACGACAAGACCGTCTACCACGGATGCGTCTGGTGTACGTCGGGGGATCCGGCGAGCCTGGGTCGAAACTGGCGCGCTCAACTCGCAGTGAGGCGGTCCTCGCGGCCGGGTGTGGGTGGTCCCGCATCCAGCTGGCGCCTGATCTCGGCCTCCGCCGAGAACGGCTGGCCGTCGCTCTGCTCGAAGCGATCCTGAAGCTCGAACGCCATCACCTCGAGAGGTATCGTCATGTACTGAAATCGATTCCAAGCCAGCGAGGTTACGTATCGGCGTGCGAACTCGTCGATCCCCAGCATGCCGTACTGCACCACGTGTACCATCTCGTGGAAGACCACCGAGGGGGGCATGGAGCCCGACTCCCCGGCGTCGCTCAGCAGAATCACATCGCCGAACGTGATGCCGGCCCAGACGCTGAAGTCGAGCGGAATGGCTTGGCCGGCGGCTTCGAACTGGCTGTAGAAGGGAGGGTTCTCGATATGGGACGCATGGTCGATTCTCGCTCGGTCCAGAGTCTCCGGCTCGAAATATCCGCGCAGCGCCGCCCTCGTGGTGTCGGGTAGTGACTCCGACGTCTCAAAGTGCCGGTTCCGCTGCTCATTGATCCAAGGCCCAGCGTTCTCGACGAGAAAAGCGACCAACGTGTCCAGGTCCATTCGGCTCGTTTCCATACAGGAAGGTAGTGCCGGTCGGGCCGGGGTCTCAAGACGGGCACCGCCGGCACCTCCGCAATCGTGGACTAGACGTCGAGGTTTTTTACGTACTTGGCGTTCTTTTCGATGAACCGTCGCCTCGGTTCGACATCGCCCCCCATGAGGCGACTGAAGATCGAGTCCGCGCCCGCGGCGCTCTCCAATGTGACTTGGTAGATCGTTCGGACCTCGGGGTCCATCGTGGTCTTCCAGAGCTGTTCCGGGTTCATCTCGCCCAATCCTTTGTAGCGCTGGATCGACACACCCTTGGCCTTCCCATCCCCCTCACCCTTCCCATTGAACCGCTTTATGTACTCGTTGCGCTCCTCCTCGTTATAGGCGTAGTGCTCCTTCTTGCCCTTGGAGATACGGTAGAGCGGCGGTTGGGCAATGTAGATGTATCCCTCTTCGATGAGCTCGCGCATCTGCCGGAAGAAGAATGTGAGCAGCAGCGTCCGGATGTGGGCGCCATCCACGTCTGCATCCGTCATGATGATGATCTTGTGGTACCGGGCATTATCGAGGTCGAAATCCTCGCGGATGCCCGTCCCAATGGCCGTGATCATGGCGCGGATCTCCTCGTTCGAGAGGATCTTGTCGATCCTGGCTCGCTCGACATTGAGGATCTTCCCCTTCAGCGGAAGGATGGCCTGGAACGACCTGTCCCGACCCTGCTTGGCGCTGCCTCCAGCGCTGTCACCCTCCACCAGGTAGATCTCGCACATGGAGGGATCGGAGATGGAGCAGTCGGCCAGCTTGCCCGGTAGCACGCCACCCTCCAACCCACTCTTCTTGCGGACGAGATCACGTGCCTTGCGCGCCGCTTCGCGGGCCCGAGCCGCTGAAAGGGACTTCTCGATTATCCCCTTGGCGGCCTTGGGATTCTCGTCGAGGAAGATGGCCAGATGTTCGTTGACCGCCGTCTCGACCGCTCCTCGCACCTCACTGTTCCCAAGCTTGGTCTTGGTCTGACCTTCGAACTGGGGCTCCATGACCTTGACGCTCAGGATACACGTGAGACCCTCGCGAACATCATCCCCCGAGAGGCTCTCGTCGGGTTTCTTGAAGATTCCGTTCTTGCGCGCGTAATCGTTGATCGTACGGGTGAGAGCGGCCTTGAGCCCAGTGAGGTGCGTACCCCCTTCGTGCGTGTTGATGTTGTTCACGAAGGTGTGGGTGTTCTCGCTGAAGCTGTCGTCGTACTGCAAGGCCAACTCGATGTCTGCCTCCTCACGGCTCGCCTCGAAGTAGACCACTTGTTCGTGAAGAGGGTGCCTCGCGCCACGCACATACGTAACGAATTCGGCAAGACCACCTTCGTAGCAGTGGACCTCTTCGGTCCCTCCTTCGCGCTCATCCTTCAGCGTGATCTCGAGCCCCTTGTTCAGGAACGCCAACTCACGGATCCGATTGTTCAGGGTCTCGAAGCTATATTCCCGCTCGGTGAAGATCTCAGGGTCGGGCTGGAACGTGACCTTGGTTCCACTCCCATCAGCCTCGCCCAACTCCACCAGTTCCGTGTTCTTGATGCCCCGCTCGTACCGCTGATGGAAGAGCTTGCCGTCCCGGCTGATCTCGACCTCCAACCACTCGGAAAGTGCGTTCACTACGCTGACACCCACCCCATGAAGACCGCCCGACACCTTGTAGGTGTCCTTGTCGAACTTTCCTCCGGCATGCAGCGTCGTCATGGCGAGCTCGACTCCGGGGACCTTCTCTTCGGGATGGATGTCGACCGGAATGCCGCGCCCGTTGTCTACGACCTCCACTGATCCGTCGGCGTGGAGCCAGACGCCGATCTTGGTGCAAAACCCCGCCATGGCCTCGTCGATCGAATTGTCGATGACCTCGTACACGAGGTGATGCAGTCCACGGGCCGAGGTCGACCCGATGTACATACCGGGCCGCTTCCTTACCGCCTCCAGACCCTTGAGCACCTGGATCTGATCGGCCGTGTAATCGCCGTTTCCGTTGCTGTCCTTCTTGTCGCTTTGCGTCATCTACGGTTTCCTATCGAGTGAAACCCACAGCACACCATGGAGGCCCAACTCGCCGCGAATCACGGCATCAGCCTCCGTCCATCAGGACGAACACTATCTTTTTGACGGGCGCATCCTCCCGGCCCTCATTCAATCGCTCGAGAATGCCCTGCCTCATCATGTTCAATTCCATCAGCCAAGGGCTTGTCCGGACTTCTACGAACAGAACCGTATCCGAGAGAGACCTCGGACGGGTCACCGCCGCAATGCGCTCGCCCACGCGCTCCTCCCATTCGTCCAACACGCCCACCCGCCGTACCTGGCGCCCGACCTTTCCCTTGCTCAGAAACGCGTCTACGAGCTCCCCGACCCTTACCGGTCCCGCCGTCCGTCCGCGCTTCACGCCTGAATGCGCCCGGCATCGATCGTCCAGCGGGGCAAAGCGTCCCGGCGCACCTTGACGTCGTTCTCCTTCGGAGCCGTAAGGATGACCTGCCCCGGCTCCTCCTGCTCGATCAGCGCGAGCACGCGTTCGCATCTGCCCTCGTCGAGTTCGGCGAACGCGTCGTCGAGGAGCAACAGGGGCTCGAATCCCCGTGCGGATCGGATCGTCGCAGCTTCCACCAGGCGCAGTGCCAAGGCGGCCGTGCGCCGCTGCCCTCCCGAACCGAACTCCCGCAGATCGAGGTGCTCTCCCTCCTCGGCCAAGCTGAGGCGAAGGTCATCGCGGTGAGGACCAACCACCGTGGTGCGTACCCGCGCCTCCCGGCGAGCGGACTCGTCGAGCGCCTGCCTGTAGAGCTCCTCCACACGGTCCAACTCGGCCCGGTCGATCGCGAAGGCCGGGTCGTATGAAAGGTGTCCCGTCTCGTCCCCGCTCACGGTTTGATAGTACCGGGAGAAAGCCCCCGCCCATCGCCCGGCCCACAGATGCCTCTCCAGCATGACCCGCGATCCGCTCTCCACAAGCACTCCGTCCCACGCACGCACTACTTCCGACGGGCCCTCTTTCCGCAACGAGGCGTTGCGCTGCGCAAGCGTGTGCCGGAAGCCCTGTAGCGCGTCGAGATACCCTGGCACATTCAGCGACAGGACGATGTCCATGTAACGCCGACGGTGGCCAGGACCATCGCTCACCACTCCAACGTCCAACGGCGAAAAGATCACCGCCGATAGTCGGCCGACGGCATCACCGAAGCGCTCCGGCTCCGCACCCTCGACCGAGACCTTCTTTCGCTTTCCCGTCCTCTGATACGCGGCCGCGATCTCGATGTCGCCTCCAAGACCACCATTCTCGGTCCCACGAGGTCCGACTAGACAGGCCATCAACCGGAAAGAGTCCTCACCGAACGCGATCAACTGCTCGTCGGGAGCCCGGCGGAAAGACCGAAACGTCTCGAGGTAGTAGATCGCTTCGAGGAGATTCGACTTGCCTTGGGCGTTGTGCCCGATGATAGCTACACCCTCGGCGGGGATACGAAGCTCCTGGTCTCCGAGGTTCCGGAAACGCCGAAGCCGAAGCCCGCTCAGGCGCAACTTGCCAGTGCCTGTGAGAGCCTTCGTAGCATAGGTAAATTTAACATTTCCCTGCGAGTATAGCCAGAGGGGCGGGAGGCGTCGGAAAGCATTGTGGTACAAGCACTTCGGTGCTCTCGAAGGCAGCCTTCGCGATGCTGCGTAAACGACGGGAAGTCACACGCCCGGAACCGGCGTCAATCATGCTCCGAAGCCGCGTCTCTCGAGTCCCTGTCTCCGGTCACCGCCCCTTGAAATCCGCCGCCCTTTTTTCGAGGAACGCGGTCATGCCTTCCTTCATGTCCTCGGTCGAGGCCAGCAGTCCGAAGAGGGCGGACTCGAAGCGCATGGCATCCGCTGCCGGGGAGTCCACCGCCAGATAGATGGACTCGAGAGCCGCGCGCACCGCGAGTGGCCCGTTCTTCGTAATGCCGCGCATGAACTTCTTGGCTCCCTCGATGAGTTCCTCCCTCGGGACTACCTGACTAACCAGCCCCATATGCTCGGCCTTTTCGGCGTCGACCATGGTTCCCGAGAGGGTCATCTCGACGGCCCGGCCTAGCCCGATGATGCGGGCCAAGCGAAGGCTTCCTCCGTATCCCGGAATGATGCCCAGGCTGACCTCCGGAAGCCCGAACTTGGCGTTCTCGGATGCGATGCGAAGGTGGCAGGCGAGCGCCAACTCACACCCACCTCCCAATGCATAGCCCCCCACCGCCGCGAGAACCGGCTTGG
>BTRA01000080.1:0-14406 GCA_036986155.1 Gemmatimonadota bacterium
CATTAGGTAACGGGGTCGGTCGGCGGGCATCTCTGTGTGGAGGGCCTCGAGCACCCGCCACATCTCCGGCTTGGCTTCGCCTACCGACAGGCCCCCGATGCCGAACCCGTCCCATGCGCCGACGTCGCCTACCCGCCGCACCTGGTCGAGCCGCAGATCCTCGTAGACGTTACCCTGGAGTACCGGAAACAGGCTCTGGCGATTCCTGCCGTCACTAGCGGAAATCTCTGCGAAACGGGTGGCGCAGCGCTCCAGCCAGTGTAGCGTCCTCGCGTTGGCCGCCTCAGCCACGCTTCGGCTGCTACCGCCGGGAGGGCACTCGTCGAACGCCATGATCACATCCGCTCCCAACACCCGCTGGATGTCCATGACACTCTCCGGCGTGAACAGGTGGCTCGAGCCGTCGATATGGCTCTGGAATACGACCCCATCGTCCTGGACTTCACGAATGTTGGCGAGCGAAAAAACCTGATAGCCGCCTGAATCCGTCAGGATGGGCCCGTCCCAGCGCATGAACGCATGCAATCCTCCCAACTCGTCGACCAGGTCGTGCCCTGGACGCAGGTAGAGATGGTAGGTGTTGGCGAGGATCATGGTGGCGCCCAATCCGGAAAGCTCGTCCGGCGAGACCGCCTTGACAGCGCCGAGGGTACCGACCGGCATGAACACAGGTGTTGGCACGTCACCATGGGGTGTGCTGAACGTGCCCGCCCGGGCCGCCCCGTCGGTCGCCTCCAATGAGAAGTCAAACACGGGATCTCAGCCGCCAGGCCGACGATGCCCGACCCGTCCATGGAGGGCCATCATGTGACCGCCATGCTGTCGCCGTAGGAGTAGAACCCAAAACCCAACCGAATCGCCTCGTCGTATGCATTCATGGTGCTCTCATATCCACCGAACGCCGCGACCAGCATGATCAGAGTCGAACGGGGAAGGTGGAAATTCGTGACCAGCGCGTCCACCACCCGGAACTCGTACGGCGGCCGAATGAACAGCTCGGTGGTCCCCACCCGCGGCTCGACCACGCCACTCTTCCCCACCGCACTCTCGAGCGCCCTCACGACGGTCGTGCCAACGGCCCACACGCGCCTACCTTCTCTCTTCGCATTCACCACGGCTCTGGCCGTCGCCTCGGGCACGCAGTACCGCTCCGAGTGCATGGCGTGCTGCCCGGGATCGTCGACTTCGACCGGCCGGAACGTGCCTACCCCCACGTCCAGCGTCACCGAGACCCGCTCGACTTCCATTGCATCGATCTCAGCCAGCAGCTCGGTCGTGAAGTGAAGTCCGGCCGTCGGAGCTGCGACCGATCCAGGCACCTCCGCGTAGACGGTTTGGTAGCGCTCTCGGTCGAGGGGCTCGTCCTCTCGCTCCAGGTACGGAGGCAAGGGCACGTGCCCATAGCGCGTGAGCACATCTTGAAACGCAAGCTCGGTGACGAGGCGGACCACGCGCCCCCCGCCCTCGCAAGAGTCCAGAATCTCGACATCCAGATCCAGACCGACCGTAACAGTGCGCCCGGGCTTGAGCTTTCCACCCGGTCGCACGAGCGCCTCCCAAACCAGGGAGTCGCCCGCGCCCTGCTCCACCCCACCTGCTGGGCGCAGGAGCAGAATCTCCGCAGGAGCACCGGTGGGTTTCCGTCCTTTGAGGCGGACCGGCAGCACTTTGCTGTCGTTCACGACCAAGACGTCACCGCGTGCCAAGAGGGAAGGGAATTCTCGGAAGGGGCGATCGGAGATGGGGCCACCGTTCCGGGCCACGACCAGGAGACGGCTGGCGTCGCGTTGTTCGGGGGGATAGCGCGCAACCAGATTCTCCGGTAGGTCGTATTCGTAGTCCTGGACTCGCCTACCGCCGGCCACGGATTCTACTCGAATAGGGACGACTGGTCGGTCCCTCCGTCCGCCGGCGGAACCGCGTACCCGAACCGCTTGTACGCCCGGTTGGTCGCCACGCGGCCACGCGTGGTACGCATCAGAAAGCCCTCCTGGATCAAGAAGGGCTCGTAGACCTCCTCGAGGGTGGACACGTCCTCCCCCAACGCCACTGCAAGCGACTGGAGACCGACAGGGCCTCCCTCGAACTTCTCGATGAGCGTCTTGAGTACGCGGGCGTCCATCTCGTCGAGTCCGTATTCGTCCACGTCGAGCATGGCGAGCCCGTCCCGTGCCACCTGCGCATCGATCACGCCGTCGGCCCGGACCTCCGCGAAGTCCCTCACCCGCCTGAGCAAACGGTTCGCGACCCGCGGCGTACCCCTTGCCCGTGCCGCCAAGATGTCCGCGCCCTCCTCAGTCGTGTTGATGTCGAGCACTTCAGCGCTCCGGCGAACGATCACCGCGAGTTCGTCGGCCGGATAGAAGTTCAGGCGCTGAATGAGTCCGAAGCGCGCACGCATTGGAGCGGTAAGAAGGCCGAAACGGGTCGTCGCACCGACAAGCGTGAAGGGCTCGATGTTCATCGTCATGGTCTCGGCCTTGGGGCCGTCCGCCAGCCGGATCTCGACCCGGTAGTCCTCCATCGCAGGATAGAGGAACTCCTCGATGATCGGTCTTAGACGATGGATCTCGTCGATGAAAAGGATGTCACCTGCACGCTGATTAGTGAGAATGCCCACCAGGTCGGCGGGCTTCTCGAGTACGGGCCCGGACGTGGCCTTGATGTTCACGCCCATCTCTCGAGCCATGAGCGTCGCGAGCGTCGTCTTTCCGAGCCCCGGCGGACCATGGAACAGTAGGTGGTCCAGCGGTTCTCGACGCTGAAGCGCAGCCTCGATTGCAATCGAGAGCGACTCCCTCACACGCTCCTGGCCGATGAACTCGCCGAGGCACTGAGGCCGCAGCGAAGGCTCGACCTGCGTGTCCTCCTCGAGTTCCTTGGGTGTCGTGACCTCGCGTCGTCCGGTCATTCGTTGCTCAATGCTCTACGGATCAACTCCTCGCGCCCCTCCGGCTCGCCCTGCTCGAGAGCTCGGCGTATGGCGGCGTCGGCATCCACGAAAGTGTACCCGAGGTGGACCAGCGCGGCCACCGCCTCGTGGGAGTAGCCTACCCCATCGGTCGCGACGCCTTCCCCTGGCACCAAGAGGTCCTGCACACGGTCGGCCAACTCGAGCGCGATTCGCTCGGCTGTCTTCTTGCCCACGCCACTCACTTGCGTCAGGGCAGCCAGATCCTTCTCGGCGAGTGCCTGGGCCAGACGTGGCGCGTTGTACGTGGACAACATCGCGAGCGCCACCTTGGGACCCACTCCAGTGGCACCGAGCAATCGGCGGAAGAGTTCGCGCTCGTGATCCTCGACAAACCCGTATAGGGTCAGCGAATCCTCGCGGACCACCTGGAGCGTGCGGATCTCGAAATTCTCCGCTGGAGGTGAAGGCAAGCGCTGAAGGATGGTGAGCGGTATCTCGACTTCGTAGATCACGCCTCCTGGGGTTTCGACCTCGATGCGGTCCAAGTCGCGAGTCACGAGGGTACCCTTGATTCGGCTGATCAAGACCGCATATCTCCTATCAGGCAGTAGCACAAGGCTGCCGCGCAACCATCGGCTGCGTCCGCCGGCTTCGGTGGCGCCTCGAGGCGTAACTGTTTCTGGACCATGAAGGCCACCTGTCCCTTGGTCGCGCCGCCGTGGCCCACCACGGCCTTCTTGATCTGCCTGGGCGTGTACTCGGCGATCGTGACGTCGCTCAAAGCCGCGGCCAAAAGGATAGCACCCCTCGCGTGACCCAACGTAAGCGCACTGCGCACGTTCTTCCCCTGGAAGACATCCTCCACCGACACCACAGACGGTCGGAACCGCTCGATCAACACCTCGATCTCCTGGAAGATTTCCCTAATGCGCACGGGAAGCGCCTGTCCGGCCGAGGTACGGATTACACCACACTCCAGCAACGATACGGCGCCGCCGCCCTGCTTGGCGACGACGCCGTATCCCGTGATCGCGGTGCCGGGGTCGATGCCGAGCACGACCTCGGTCTCGGACCTGCCGGCATTCACGCGCTACGTGGCCTCCGCCAGCACGGCCTCGTCGATGTCCGCGTTCGAATAGACCATCTGAACGTCGTCGGAGTCGTCGAGGGCATCCAACAACTTCAGCAGACGCAAAGCAACCTTGCCCTCGACCTTGACCTCGTTCTTGGCCAACCAGCTCAACTCGGCGCGATCGAAGGCCACGCCCGAGTCCTTCAATCCTGTTTGGACCTCGTGGAAGGCTGCGACCTCGGTCGTCACCACGAATTCCTCGCCCGAGCGCTCCACGTCCTCGGCGCCCGCGTCGAGCGCGGCCTCCAGAACCTCGTCCTCCGTGTACTGGGCCCCATCCACGTAGATCTGTCCCTTGTGGGCGAACTGCCAGGCCACCGAGCCGGCCGTCCCCAGGCTGCCGTCGTGCTTGCTCAAGACGTGGCGCACATCGGCTACTGTGCGGTTCTGGTTGTCCGTCAGTGTCTCGATGTAGATGGCGACTCCGCCCGGGCCGTAACCCTCATAGGCGATCTCCTCGTAGTGAACCCCATCCAACTCGCCGGTGCCACGCTTGATGGCGCGCTCGATGTTGTCGTGGGGCATGTTCGAGGACTTGGCCGTGTCGACAGCCAGGCGGAGTCGGGGATTGAAGTTCGGATCGCCGCCACCTTCGCGGGCCGCGACGGTGAGCTCGCGAATGAGCTTCGTGAACATCTGCCCGCGCTTGGCGTCGGTAACAGCTTTCTTGCGCTTGATTTGGGACCACTTGCTGTGTCCAGACACGAGTCCTCCGAGTACGTCCTAACCGTTCGCCTTCTTGGATTCCGCAATGATCTTCTGCGCCTCGTGTTCGGGCACGGCCTGGTACCCGGCGAACGCTCGCGTGTGGTGGGCCCTGCCCTGCGTCATCGAGCGTAGCAGGGCCGCGTACTTGTAAAGCTCCGCCTCGGGAATCTTGGCCCGAATGGTCGTCTTTCCGCCGGTAGGCTCCATCCCCTGCACCTTGCCCCGGCGCGATGTGATGTCACCCATGATATCACCCACGTAGTCGTCGGGCGTGGAGACGGCGACGTCGATGATCGGCTCCAGAATCACAGGCCGGCAGTCCGGGGCCACCTTCTTGAAGGCCATCGAGCCGGCAACCTTGAACGCAATGTCGCTGGAGTCCACGCTGTGGTATGACCCGTCATAGCACTCGGCCTCGAAGTCCACGAGCGGGTAGCCCGCCAGAATACCGTCCTGGGCAGCCTCTTCAATCCCCTTCGCCACGGACGGCACGTATTTGGTGGGGATCACGCCGCCCTTGATCGAGGCTGTGAAGCGGAAGCCTTCACCCGAATGAAGCGGTCTCAGTTTCACCTTGCAGTCTCCGAATTGGCCGCGTCCCCCGCTTTGCTTCTTGAAGCGGCCCTGGCCCTGAGCCTCCTTGGTGATGGTCTCCCGGTAGGCGATCTTCGGCGCTTCGGTTTCGACCGATACCCCGTACTTGCGCTTCAGCCTCTCGAACTGGACCTCGAGGTGCATCTCCCCCAATCCCCTGGCTATCGTCTGGCGCAACTCCGAATTGAAATCGGCGCTGAACGTCGGGTCCTCATCATGGAGCTTGGGAAGCACCTCGCCGAGCTTGTCCTCGTCGGCCCTCGTCGCACCCTTCACGGCTAGGGCGATGTCGGCGCTTGGAAAGTCGATGGGTGTGAGCGTCACCGGCCGGCTCGCCGCCGAGAGCGTGTCGTTGGTGTGCGAGTGCTTGAGCTTGGCAACCACCCCGATGTCGCCAGCGTGGAGCCTAGACACTTCGAAACGCTCCTTGCCCTGGGCGATGCTGAGATGGTTGAGCTTCTCCTCCGTGTCACGTTCCGCGTTCTTCACCTCGATGCCGTTGGCGATCGAGCCGCTTACGATCCTGAAGAATGACAGTTCTCCCACGTGGGGCTCGTTGGACGTCTTGAAAATCAGCGCCGAGAACGGCTCGCTGTCGGCCGGTAGGACCGCCACCTCTTCGGTCATACCAGGCTTGGTCGCGATCTCACCTCCCGTCTCGGCGGGGGATGGGCACAGCTCAACGAGTTTCTTCAGCAACGCCTGCATCCCGAACGATTTGGTCGCTGATGTGCAGAAGACGGGGAAGATCTCGCCTCTGGACATGCCTAGCGCCATAGCATCTATGGCTTCCTCACGGGAGATCTTCTCACCCTCGAGGTATCTCTCGAGTAGGTCCTCATTGGTCGTCGCCAGGGTCTCCTGAAGCTCGGTCTCCCATTCCTCGAACCGGGACTGCAACTCCTCGGGAATGTCCTGCTCCTCGTACTCACCCGTGGATGTGCCGGGCTTGAAAAGGTGCGCGCGCTCGCTGAAAAGATTGATGATGCCCGCGAAGTCTTCGCCCTCTCCGATCGGAATCTCGACGGGGATCGCCTTGTCGGTCAGGCGCTCCTTGATCTGCTTGTAAACACTGTCGAAGTTGGCGTTCTCTTTGTCCATCATGGAGATACAGAACATTCGCGGCAGCTTTCGGTCCTCGCAGTATTCCCACACGGTCTCGGTGCCCACCTCGACACCGGCGGTGGCGCCCACCACGATCAAACCGGCGTCCGCGACGCGTACCGCAGCGACCGTATCACCTGTAAAATCCAGATAACCGGGCGTATCGAGGAAATTGATCTTCGCGTTCTGCACCTCACAGAACGCGGGAGTGCACTGCATCGAGATTTCGTGCTCGACCTCCTCCGGAGTGCATAGAGTGAGCGCGTGTCCCTCATCGACGCTGCCCTTCCGCTTCGAGCTACCCGCCGCGAAGCAGAGCGCGTCGATCAGGCTCGTCTTCCCGGCTCCACCGTGCCCCAGAACGGCGACGTTCCGGATTTGCTCCGTTGTATATTCTTTGGCGGATGCCATTGCTACCTCCTACTGGAAATTCTCGATTCGGACCCCAGAGACCTGTTACAGGGGATCGTGATTCTAGATCTCACAAAAACCTGGGTCAAGCACTTGAAGAACGATAGACTGGAAGGGTTCCAGCAATGAATCGAGCGGGCCCGGGGACCCTCCCCGGCGGGTGGATTTACGCCTCGATACCAGGCAGTTCGCCCGGTGTCAATTCGTACGCTGTCGGCGAGAGACCTCATCGAGTAAAGCACGCTCGTCCGGGGTAAGCGAACTCATGCCCTCCGCTGAGATCTTGTCCAACACCTGGTCGACGGCGTCGAGGGTGGCCCTTTCATTTCTCCGGGATGCATCCGTGCTGCCGGCTTTCCGGGCGGAGGCGCGCGACGTATCCTCGATGCGGACAATCGCGAGTCGTCTCGCCTTCGTGCCCGCGGCGTTGGCGAATCGCTGCAGCTTACCCGAGACCTTCCAGTCACTCTTCAGGTAGATGAACCCGGTCACCAACCCACCGAGGTGCGCGAAGTACGCAATACCACCCCCCGCCGCTCCAAAGGCACTCGAAAAAGCGAGCAGGAAGAAGAACGCCACTAGCCATCTCGCCTGCACGGGGAAGATGCCCCAGACGTAAATCGGAGCCTTCGGCCAAATCATGGCGAAAGCCAACATGAGGCCGTAAATGGCGGCGGACGCGCCGATGATCGCGGAAGACGATGCGAAGATGAAGCTGAGTCCTACACCGCCCAAGCCGCAGATCAGGTAGTACTTGGTGAACTCACGCGAGCCCCAACGACGCTCCAGGGGTGGCCCAAAGAAGAACAGAACGATCATGTTCCCGGCCAAATGCATCAGATCGCCGTGCACGAACATGTAGGTGACGGCACCCCACGGTTGCAGGAGCACCTTCCGAGGTTGGAAGGCGAAAAGGCTCTCCACGAGCCCGTCACCAACCAAGCGCGAGACGATGAATACGCCGACCGTCACGATGATCAGCTTCTTCACCACAGGCGTGAGTTGGAAGCTGAAGGTGGGAATCCCTCTACCGCCGCTATAGCCCATACTCTTCACGGAATTCTTCGGGTTTCTACTACGAAAAACAGTTGACCCTCGAGTCTACCGTTCAACACCGGATCACGATGTGTTGTTCCTGATGAACGAGCGTCTCGGCGCCCTAAGCGGTACGCGCAAGCTGCACCAACGAGTCACAGAATTCCGGAAAGGACAGACCCGCCGCCCGAGCCGCCTTCGGGAGAAGGCTGGCTCCGGTGAGCCCGGGTAATGCGTTCGCTTCCAGTATCCACGGGGAGCCCGCGCCGTCGAGCATGAAGTCGATACGCGAGTAATGGCGCAGGTGTAAGGCGCGATGCACCTCGAGCGAGAGACGCTGGAGCTCTTGGGCGAAGCCTGCCTTCAGGTCGGCCGGGAAAATCTCTGAGGCCATACCTGCTTGGTACTTGCACTCGTAGTCGAACAGTCCGTGTTCGGTGGCGATTTCTCCAACAGGCAGAGCCTCGTCTCCGAGGATTCCCACTGTGAGTTCCCTGCCTTCGACGAACGCCTCAAAGATCATGGCCTCTCCACGGGCACGCCCTTCGGCGCCCGCGCTGGCCACCTGATCGGTGTCGGCCGCCAGGGTGAGCCCGATCGAAGAGCCTCCACTCACCGGCTTTACGATGACTGGACAGCCGAGCCGCTCCACGACCTCCTCCGCCGATGGATCTCCAACCATCCAGTCGGGCGTTGGAAGTCCGGCGTCACGGAGGAGTCGCTTGGATACGTCTTTGTCCATCGCCAGGGCACAACCCAACATGCCGCTACCCACGAACGCGACGCCCGCCAACTCGAGCAGGGCCTGAACAGTGCCGTCCTCTCCCCGACCCCCGTGCAGGGCGACGAACACCACGTCGGCATCGGCCACCGCGGGATCCCCACCGATCGTCACCGCGGTGCCGGCTTTGACGTGGCCTTCCGCCGGCGGTGCCGCTGCCACTCCGGCTGCCAGGATGGACTCCTCCTCGGCAGGCGTGAGCAAACCTCTTGCGGGATCCAGGGCGACGACTTCGTGTCCGGCTTTCCTGAGCGCATCGGCGACGCCGACACCGGATGCGAGGGATACGTCCCGTTCGGCCGAGTCGCCACCCAGCAGGACCACGACCTTCATGGGATCCTGGTCCTCACCCACCGGCGCCGGTGAGGCTCTTCACCACGTCGTAGCGTGTCAGAATGCCTAGGAGTTCCCCACCCTCTCGCACGAGGACCGCTGCGTTCGAGCGCGTGAGTAACCGACTCGCCCCCTCGGCCTCGATGTGGCTGTCCACCACGGGGAACGGCGCATCCATCACGGAATCCACCGGTCGGTCGAGCAGTTCGGGGTTCTCGATGACACGGCCCATGAGATCTCCCTCCGAAAGCGATCCCACGCATTCGCCATTGAGCACTACTGGCAACTGGGACACGTCGTACGACGTGATAGTGGACAGTGCCACCCGAATCGACGTGGTCGGGTTCACCGAGATGAGGGGCGGTGCCGCGCCATCCTTCGCCGAAACCACCTCGTGGACGCTCACGCGCGTGTGCCGAAGGAAGCCGTTCTCGCGCATCCAATCGTCGTCGTAGACCTTGGTCAGGTAGTGCTCGCCCCAGTCTGGGAGCAACGTAACCAGAACGGCGTCCGGATCGTTCTCCTCTCGGGCGATGTCGATGGCGGCCTGTACGAGAAGACCGGAGGAGCCGCCGCCGAACAGGCCTTCCTCTCGGCAAATCCTGCGGGTCATCGAGAACGCCTGGGCATCGGTGATGGTGACCCATCTGTCGGTCACATCGAGATCCAAGGCCCCCGTGATCTTGTCGCTCCCCAAGCCCTCGACCTTGTAGGGCTGACCCTCGGGCATCTCGCCGGTATCGAAAAACGTCTTGATCACCGATCCCTCCGGATCCACACCGATAATCTGCACGTCCGAATTCTGCTCCTTGAGGAAACGCCCCACGCCGGTGATCGTACCCCCCGTGCCCGCCCCCGCGAGGAAATGCGTGATCTTGCCCTCGGTCTGAGTCCAGAGCTCCGGCCCGGTCGTCTCGAAATGGGCCTGCGGGTTCGCCTGATTGTAGAACTGATCTGCAAGGATCGCGCCCGGAGTCGCCTCGGCGATGCTCTTGGCCTTGTTGGCGTAATGCTCCGGATGATCCGGTGTGACGGCGGTGGGCACGATGACCACTTCGGCACCGAATGAGCGCAGGAGCTTGACCTTCTCTTGACTCATCTTGTCCGGCATTACAAAGATGCAGCGGTAGCCCCGGATCGCCGCCGTCATGGCGAGCGAGACTCCGGTGTTTCCGCTCGTGGCCTCCACGATCACTCCACCTGGCTGGAGCGTGCCCTCCCGTTCAGCCGCCTCCACCATGGCGAGGCCGATGCGGTCCTTTATCGATCCGCCGGGGTTCATGAACTCGCACTTGGCATAGATCGTCCCCGGAACACCGTCGGTGACGCTATTCAACCTCACGAGCGGGGTCCACCCCACCGTGTCGAGGACGTTCGCGCAAACGCCCCGGTTGTGTTCGGTCATTCCGCTGATCCTTTCAAGATGCGTGCGTTGCGGCAGGCCGCCGCTACACGGAATTCGCAGGCGACAAAGAGATCAGGGCCGAGGCTTTTTCGAAAAGTGCACGGGTACCTGGGCCCACACCTCAATACGCTTGCCGCCCTTCATCGCTGGGTGGAAACGGAGTGAGCGAGCGCCTTGGATGGCAGCCGAGTCGAACGCCGCGTACCCGCTGGACTCGACGACCACTGCGCTATCGACACCACCCAACGCATTCACACGGACCTTCACGAGGCATTCTCCCTCGATGCCTTGATCCCACAACTCGAGGGGGTATTCGATAGAAACCCCCGCCATGAGTGGCGAGGGGCGTTGGACATCCTGATCGCCGCCACACGCAACGGCGGCGGCCGTCGCGGCCCACGCGCTGAAGCCGACGATGCGACGAAGCAGGTCGGTCTCCATTCTGCTCAATCGTCCTCTCCGCTGCCGATTTCAGTCTTAAGCTCGAACAAGAGGTTCAAGGCCTCGAGGGGCGATAGCCTGTCGAGATCCATTTCCGCGAGCCGTCTAACGACCAGAGGCTCCTCGATCTGCACGGATCCTTGGAAGAAAGAGAGTTGGTCGGGTGGATCCGTCCGGCCCAGGCCACCACCACCTCCAGAGTGTGTTCCCTCCAACTCGGCCAGAAGTTCCCCGGCACGGGCAATCACTGCGTCGGGGAGCCCCGCCAGCCGGGCCACCTGAATGCCGTAGGATCGATCCGCCCCTCCCTCTTCCAGTCTCCGCAAGAATACGATCTCGTGCCCCACCTCCCGGACCGCCACATTCAGGTTCTTCACTCCGGGCAGAAGGTCACCGAGTTGAGTGAGTTCGTGATAGTGGGTCGCGAAGATGGTCTTGGCCCCTAACTCCTGGTGAATGTGCTCGGCGACCGCCCACGCGATCGACACGCCGTCGTAGGTCGACGTACCACGCCCGATCTCATCCAGCAGGATGAGACTCCGCTCCGTGGCACCGTGGATGATGGCGGCGGTTTCGTTCATCTCGACCATGAAGGTCGACTGCCCCAACGTGAGGTTGTCCGATGCGCCTACGCGCGTGAAAATCCGGTCGCACACCGGCAAGCGGGCTGCGTCGGCCGGGACGAACCCTCCCATCTGCGCCATCAGATGGATGAGCCCGACTTGCCTCAGCACGGTGCTTTTTCCGGCCATATTCGGACCGGTCAGGATGACTATCCGCTTCTCGTCGTCCAGCACCACGTCGTTCGGTATGAACGACTCACGGGGCATCATGGTCTCGACCACCGGGTGGCGCCCACCTTCGATCTCGGATTCGAAACCCGAATGGACAATGGGTCTCACGTACCCGCGACGGACTGCCCCGTGGGCCAGGGCGGCGAGCACGTCGAGTTGGGCCACCCGGGCCCCCGCGTCCTGGATTCTTACGACCTGATCGGTGGCGGCGCGGCGCACTTCAGAAAAAAGCCCGGCCTCGAGCTGAGCGATGCTGTCCTCAGCACCGAAGACCTTTTCTTCCCACTCCTTCAACTCCGGAGTGAAGTACCGCTCGGCATTCGCGAGTGTCTGCTTGCGAACGTAGTCCTCGGGGACGCGCTCGACGTTCGCTTTGGTGATTTCGAGGTAATAACCGAAGACCTTGTTGAAGCCGACCTTGAGCGACTGAATGCCCGTGCGCTCACGCTCACGTACCTGCAGCGTGGCGATGAAGTCGCGTGCGCCATCCCGGATCCTCCGGAGTTGGTCGAGCTCTTCGCTGTATCCTTCGCGGATCACGCCGCCTTCTTGAAGCGTTGCGGGCACGTTCTCCGAAAGAGCGGCACGCAAGCGGTCGGCGACGTCCGTGAGCGGGTCCAAATCACCGGCCAAGCTCGCCAGAAGGGAGGATGTCGCCGATTCTCCCGCCGAGCGGAGTGCGGGAAGCGAATCGAGTGAACGGGCGAGGCCCGCAAGATCGCGGGGTGACACCCGTCCGCTGCCTAGCTTGCCGGCCAACCGTTCCAGATCGGTGACACACGCCAGGCGCTCCCGAAGGCCGCCGCGGTAGTCACGTGACTCGACCAACTCCTCCACCGCCTCCTGGCGCGACCAGATCGGCTCCGCCTCGATCATCGGACGGAGAACCCATCGGCGCAGGAGGCGCGCACCCATCGCTGTCACGGTCTCGTCCAGCACGGAGAGAAGCGTGCCTCCCTGTTGGCCGGGTCTCAGCGGCTCAACCAACTCGAGGTTCCGAAGCGTCATCTCATCCAACACCATGGCACCGCCACTCCGCATGATCTGCGGCGGCTTCAGGTGTCCGATCCCCGAAGGCCGTATCTCCCGCACGTAAGAGAGCAACGCCCCTGTCGCCCGGACGAGCAAAGCGTCGGCCTTTTGGAATCCGAAGGCATCGAGCGACTGGATCGCGTAGCGCCGAAGCACTTCCTCCGAGGCCGACTCGAAGTCGAAAAGCCAATCGTCCCGGTAGGTGGTCAGGAATGGGGATGCCGCAACCCCTCCGGTATCGTCAGAGGTCCTAGTGACGGAGTCCTCCTCTGAGCGGGGCAGGAGGAGTTCGGAGGGTTCCAAGCGGCCCAGCTCGGCCTCGACCTCGGACTCGGCCAGTTCCTGCACGAGCAGCTCCCCGGTGGACAGATCGAGGGCAGCTATCGCCTGCCGCCCCTCCACCGGCACAGTGAGCGTCGCTAGGAAGTTGTTCCGGTTCGCGCTGAGCAGGGCGTCGGACATTACAGTGCCGGGCGTGACGGTCTCTACGACTTCGCGCCGGACGATGCCATTCGCCTCCGCGGGGTCTTCCACTTGCTCGCAGATGGCCACGCGCTGGCCGAGAGCAACCAGCCGCCCCAGGTATTCGTCGAGCGCCTTCACGGGAATGCCGGCCAAGGGCACACGGCTGGCCGCCCCGTTGTTCCTCGAGGTGAGAGTGAGCCCGAGCAGCTTGGAGCCCTCTTCCGCATCTTGGAAGAAGAGTTCGTAGAAGTCGCCGACGCGGAAGAAGACGAGGGCGTCCCTGTGTTGGGATTTGACCTCTCGCCACTGCCGCATCAGGGGTGTATCGTCAGCCTGTGCCATCCGCGCCGGTGAGATTGGGAAGCGATGGGAGCGGAAGGATATCTAGGCGGAGGACGCCGATCAACTAATCCCGAGGACACGTTAGGAGTTGGTGATGCGCTCTCGTCGAACCGTTGGACCTATTCTGGTTTGTGCGATGGCCGTGGGCCTGGTTTTCCCGCCGGTGGGCGCAGGCCAGGACGGACCGCCACAGGCCGACCCGGCCGACCCGGCCGACGTGGGATCGGTCGACGCGATTGTCGACGCCCTCTACGACGTGATCTCGGGGCCGGCGGGCGAGCGTGATTGGGAGCGCTGGGAGTCTTTGTTCATGACCGGAGCACGGCTGATTCCCACGGGTGTCAACCGCGTCGGACAGCGCATCTCGCGCGTGCTCACGCCTCGGGAGTACAGTGAGAACAACGGGCCTTTCTTCGCGGAGAATCCGTTCTTCGAGGCGGAGATCGGACGCCGCACCGAGGCGTTCGGCAACATCATCCACGTCTTCAGTACCTACCAGTCCAAACGCGGGCCGGACGAGGAGCCGTTCAGCCGCGGGATCAACTCGATCCAACTCATGGGTCGCCTTGTCGGCGAACCGGATCGTAGAGATCTTGAGGGCATGGACATACGAACCTTTACCTACGGCCTCAAGAAAACGGTAGCCCTACCGCCCTCTGAAACCGAAGCACGGGTCAGAGCCGAGCTCAAAGAAGAAGGCTTCGGGGTGCTGACGGAGATCGACGTCAAAGAAACGCTCAAAGAAAAACTGGACGTCGACTTCAAGCCCTACCGCATCCTGGGCGCCTGCAACCCGACGCTCGCTCACCAGGCCCTCACGGCCGAGGAAGACATCGGACTTCTGCTCCCTTGCAACCTGGTGGTGTACGAGGGTGAATCGGAAGGCACGTCGGTGGTCGCGGTGCTCGACCCGGT
>BTRA01000081.1:0-13632 GCA_036986155.1 Gemmatimonadota bacterium
CCGACGGTGCTGCTCGGGGCCCCTGTGGATCACCCGCCCGAAGCACGCCCCTTTCCTTGCCAGGTCGGCGAAGTGACCGCGTTGCCAGACGAGCGCATCTTGAGTCTTGCCGCCCGCCGCATCCGGGGGAAGCGGACGCGGATCGAGGTGATCGTCGAGCTGGCGACCAATCGTCCGAACGCCGTGCTCGCAGAGGGTGACGACCGCATCGTCAGGCACGTGTTGATGGACCGCGCTCGGGGTGGCCGGGCGCTTCGCGTGGGATATCCCTACGAGCCCCCCACCCCCTCGGGTCGTCTCGGTATCGAGACACCGGTCCCACGAGAGGAGTGGCTCGAGTCGATGCTGAGTGTCCCCCCTCACGAAAGAGAACGCACTCTTCTCAGCCGGTTCGCGTACACCTCCCGCATCACGGCTGCGGCGCTGCTGGGGAGCGCCGCCCAGGAGGACGGCGCCGGCGCCGAGGCTGCGCTGTCCCGTGGATACGACCTCTGGTCAGGCTTCTTCGGCCCGACTGCGGCCTCGCCTTGTGTGTTGCAAGCCAGGTGGGGCGAGCAGCCGTACGTGATAGCCCTCCCGGGCTACGACAGTGAGCCCGCCGCTTCGCTCCTGGAGGCGCTCCGCGACATAGCGGGCGAGCGAGCGGAAGGGTCGCTTCCCTCCGTCCTGGTGTCGAGGCTCCTGGACGAGGCAAAACGAGCCTCACGAGCGGCTGCGAGCCTCCACAGGCGACTGGAGAACACACCCGACCCGGCGGAGGCGCGAGCCTTGGGGGACCTCCTCCTCGCCCGGCTCCACGAAGTCCCTCGTGGCGCGGATAGGGTCGAACTGGAAGGCTTCGACGGCGAAGATGTGGCAGTCGAGCTGGATCCACGCCAGTCTCCGTCCGACAACGCCGCCCGCTATTACAACGAGGCAGCCAAGGGGGAGCGCGCACTAGAGAAGCTCCCCGCCCTGGCGGCTGAGGCGAGGGCGCGTTCGGACCGGCTCGAGGCGCTGCTCTTGCGGGTTCGAGCCGACGACGTCACGGCGGATGAAGTGCGGGACGCGCTGCCGCAGGTACTGGAGACGACGAGACGGGCGCCCAAGGTGACCGCACTTCCATACCGGCTCTACGAGAGTTCGGGCGGACTCGAGATCCGGGTCGGGCGCGGTGCGAGGTTCAATGATGACCTGACGTTCCACCACTCTCGTCCGAGCGATATCTGGCTGCACGCCCGCCATACCGCCGGCGCCCACGTGATCGTGCGGTGGGACAGCGACGACAACCCCCCCGCACGCGACCTCGAGGAGGCCGCCATCCTCGCCGCTCTCTACTCCAAGGCCCGTACCTCGGCGAGTGTCCCAGTGGATTGGACGCGCCGCAAGCACGTGCGCAAGCCGCGGAAGGCGCCACCCGGCGCCGTGAGTATCGACCGCGTAAGAACCGTCTTCGTGGAACCCGATCCCGCTGTAGAGGAGCGCCTTGCACCAAGTGACGCGGAAGTGGGGTAACTCCGCAAATCGATTCGCTAGGTGGCCGCCCCATCCATTGCGACCCGAAAGGAGGCGACCAGTGCGCCCGCGGCGTCGGGTCCGCCGGCACCCAGGGCGGTGATGAGTGCACTTCCGACCACGACGCCATCCGCGACGCCCGCGACCATCTCCGCCTGCTCGGGTGTGGAGATGCCGAAGCCGACCGCGATCGGCAGCGCGACCACCTCTCGAAGAGCCTCGATCTCGCCGCCAAGCCCTTGTCTGAGCTGCTGTCTAGCACCCGTGACGCCCGTGCGGGAGATGTAGTAGAGGAAGCCTTGGCCTCCCTCGGCCACACGGCGCACACGCGCCGGTTCGGTGGTGGGTGCAACGAGCCGGATCAGGTCGAGGGGGCCGTCCTGCACCTCGCGCTCCAGAGCGTGGTCCTCCCCGGCCGGAAGATCCGTAAGCAAGAGTCCCTGCGCGCCCGCTCCCGCCGCGTCCGAGATGAATCGCCCCACTCCGTACTGGAGGATCGGGTTCAGGTAGCTGAACAGGACCACCGGGGTGTCCCAGAAAGCCCGGAAGCTCCGGAGTGCTTCGAGCGTCCGCTCGACTGTCATCCCGTTCCGGAGCGCGGCGTACGTGGCCGCCTGGATCGTCGGACCATCGGCGAGCGGGTCGCTGAACGGAATGCCGAGCTCGATGACGTCCGCCCCAGCCTCGGCTATGGCCTTCAGACAGTCCCCCGACTGCTCCGCATCGGGGTAGCCCGCCATGACATAGGGGATCAGGGCCGCCCTGCCCTCGGATCGGCGTTGAGCAAATCGCTTGGAGATTCCCTGTCCGTTGCTCATCGACGAATCAGACGAAACGGTCGGCTAAATGAGGTAGTCGCTGACGCGAATCCCGTACTTCTGCGGATCAGTCGTCTTGATGATCGTGCGCACTCCCTGCGACAGATCCACGAGCGTAGGAGTCGTCAGGGGCACGCCCAATTCGTTGGAGATAATCTTGACGGTGGGCTGGTGGAGGTGGTCGGGGTCCTGATTGACCGTCGATACGACTGCCAACTCGTACGTGTCCAGGATCACGAGCGTTCCGATCGGATAAACTCCAGTGGCGTTGATGAGCACCTTGACCAAGAGTTGATCGTACCCACGCTGCGGATTGTCCCTCATCTCCTTGAGGACCTGATCGGGGGGCCACGGCTTGTACTGGTAGCTGCGCACCGATGTGCCCGCGTCGAACCCGTCGGCCGCTTGGCATATGCGTGAGAAAATAGTGGGCTTCCGTGACCGTTTGTTTTCCGGGTAGCCGGTCAAGTCGATTTTCATGTGGTGCTCGTAGGCCATGAGCATCTGGCGGTAGGGTACGTCCGCAAACCCATGCATGCCAAACAGCGCGAGCAGCCCTTCGGCCGGATGCTCCTTGAGCTGGGCCCATTCGTCGTCGTTCAGCCCAGAGGCCTTGTTGATGACCTCCAACGGGATCCGCGTTTTGCCGATGTCGTGGAAGAGCGCCCCCAACCCCAGCTCATAGAGCTGGAGCTTGGTGAGGCCCAAGCGCTGCCCGATGACCACGCTGAAGATGCACACGTTGACCGAGTGCGTGAACGTGTACTCGTCGAAGTCGCGGAGGGTGGTCATGGTGACCATCGACGGCTCGTTGTTGAGCACTTGGTCCACGATATTCTGCACGGCCCGTTTCACCTTGCGCCCGTTGACCGCACGTCCCAACCGGATGTCCGTGAGTACGTCCTTGGCCGCGCGTACCGACTGCGCATAGGTGCGCTTGGCCGCAGTGAGTGCCTCCTCCGTGTCCATCTCGGGCTCAACCACTTCCTGCTCTGGACGCACATCGATGTGCTCGACCGGTGTCGAGGCGAGCCGCTCGGTGAAATCCTCGAATGGGCTCGCATCCGCCTTGCGTGTCAGCAGTGAGACGAAGGGCGCCCATTCCTGGCGCTCGACGCCCGCCACGATCTCTACAGCGCCGATGCCGTGTTCCATGAGCGCGCTCGCGAAGCTTCCGAAGGTGGAGAAGTTAGACAGATCGAGACGCAGCCGAGTCTCGTTGAGGAAGAAAAAGTCCCCTACGATGCGGAGCTCGAGCGCGCCCTCCTGGCGTACGATCGCGCCCGTCACATTGTGCAGATCGTCCAGAGCCTGTTGGACCTGGTCGTTCTCCAGCGGATAGAGCTTGAGCGCCTGAATAGCGCCGTAGAACGCCGTGAGGAGCTTCCGCCCGCTTTCCTGGACGACGCCCCGGTCCCCGAAGTCGCCCCTGTCCTGCCTCACGATTCGTCCTCTTCACCACGGAGGGCCTTGTTCACCGCACTGCGGACGACCGGGTCCTCGATCTTCTTCGCCTTGTCGAGCGCTTGGCGCGCCGGATCCGTGCCGACCCTCCCCAGCGAGCGAGCGGCGCATGCCCTGATCTCGGCAGACTCACGGCGCCCCAGGAAGCCTTTCCCGTTCAGCAGCCCGTCCAACACCTTGACCGCTTCCATCCCGCCGACGAGACCGTAGCTCTCGAACACTGCCAGCTTCTCCGTAAGATCGGCCTGCCTGATCGCCTTCCCGGTCACGATCTGCTTCAGGGTCGCTTCAGCCCGGCTGTGCCGCAACGTACCGAGGGCTCGCGCCGAGGCGATCCTCACGCTGCGATCGGGATCGTCGAGCCGGGCCTGTATGGCCGTCGCCGCTCCCGCGGCTCTTAGTTCGGACGCGGCCTCGACGGCAGCCAAGCGCGCGAGGGGCTGCGGGTGCTCCATGAGCCGCGCCAACGCAGGGGCGGCGTCCACCACCCCCATTTTCCCGGCTAGGCGGGCGGCGCCGGCAGCAACGACGCTGCTGCTGTCGCCGAGGAGGCCCAGAAGCGCCTCGGGATTCTGCTCCGCGATCCCCACTACTGCGCCGGAAAGCACTTTTCTCAACTCGCGATCCTCGGCCTCTTCAGAGGCCCGCAAGAGCACGCGGAGCGCCCCTATTCGCAAATGAGTGAGGAACCGAGCCAGCAACTCGGGATCGGCCGAAATGGATCCATCCCGAATGGCTCGGATGAGCTCGTTCAGCGTCGCCTCGGAACTCAGTTGGTCGAGGAGGCCGTCAACCTCGGCCTTGCGAGCATCGTCGAACACGCCCTCGGCGGCCCGCATCTTCGCGATTTCGTCGAGCACTTCGGCCGCAGCCTCCAACGCACCCCGGCTGAGAAAGTTGGGTAACAGGGTCGTCAAGATGCCTAGGATCTCGGCCTGTCGCTCGGAGTCGGCATCCTCGAGCCGATCGTATAGGGCATTCAGCACGTCCGCACGTAACTCGCGGTTCACCTCGAGCTCGACTTCCTCCCGCAAAACCTCCTTTTCGCGCGGATCCAGCGAGTAGAGCGTCGGGTTGAAGTCCTCCTTGCTGATCTGCTTCGGCGCTGGCGAGTCCGCTGCGGCCTGGCCTCCTTCGTCTTCCTTCGCCTCCTCCCGCAGGCTTTGGTGCGCCTGCCCGAGGTCGGCCCTCTCGCCTTCCGGGGTCGCCGCCGGCAACTCCACACCATCCGGAATGACCTCGACGTAGGTGTAATCGAAAAAGGTGAGATCGGCTTCCCACAGGACCGTGAGAAGATCGTCGGCATCCGGCTTCAGATTGCGGGCACGCTGCAACACCGCCAGGAAGGGTTCCATCTCGTCGGTCTCGATGCCGGAAAGGAATGTGATCTCCCGCACACCATCCTTGAAGAATAGGAACGCTAGCGACTCGGAGCGGTTCTCGTTCTCGTAGACCGCGGTCTCTCCGGCCATGAAGCGATGCTCTTCCACCGCCACCGTGACCTTGTCCACCTCCTGCCAGATATCCTGGAAGGCCTCCCGCAGGCTGGACACGAACCGATGGTAGACCGGGTTGTTCTCGTCGTAGAGTTGGTAGGCGCGCAGTGCCTTGCCGAGGGTGACGAAGAGGTCGCGCACCTCGTCGATGGGGAGGTCTGGAATGGCCTCCCCTTCCCAGCCGTCCGTGCTGGTGCCCGTGCGGTCAGGTGGCGCGTTGGTCAACGGCAAAGCTCATCAGAGGATCGAATCCCTACCTTCCATTCGCGCGACGTGGGCCGCATCCTTGTCGCCACGGCCACTCAGACAAATCAGAGTCGGTCCACCGTCTGCCCAACCCGACCCGTCCCGGAGAGCGTAGGCGATGGCGTGCGCACTCTCAAGGGCCGGGATGATGCCTTCCAGTTCGCCGAGACGATGGAAGGCGGCCACGGCCTCCTCGTCCGTGACGGATACGTAGCGGGCCCGCCCGGTCTGTTTCAGATGTGAATGCTCCGGGCCGACCCCTGGATAATCCAACCCCGCCGACACCGAGTGGGCGGGTGCGACCTGCCCATCGGCGTCTTGAAGAAGATAACTCATGGCACCGTGGAGGACACCAGGTTTTCCTGCCGCGAGGGAGGCGGAATGGCGGCCCGAATCCAGCCCCTCGCCGGCTGCCTCAACGCCTATGAGCTCCACTTCCTGATCGTCGATGAAGGCGTGAAAGATGCCCATCGCGTTGGAGCCCCCGCCGACACACGCGATCACCGCCGCAGGCAACCGTCCTACCCGCTCCAGCATCTGTGCGCGGGCCTCTTCGCCGATCACGGCCTGAAAGTCGCGCACCATGCGCGGAAACGGGGCCGGCCCCACAACCGACCCGATGACGTAGTGGGTTCCCTCAACGTTGGTCACCCAGTCGCGGATCGCTTCGTTCGTCGCGTCTTTCAGCGTACGAGTGCCGGACGCGACCGGTCGCACCTCGGCACCCAGCAACTCCATGCGATACACGTTCAACGCCTGACGCTCGACGTCCTCTTCACCCATGTAAACGACACAGTCGAGATCGAAAAGGGCACACGCCGTCGCCGTCGCCACGCCGTGCTGGCCGGCACCGGTTTCGGCGATGATCCTTCCCTTCCCCATCCGGCGCGCCAGAAGTACCTGGCCGATGGTGTTGTTGATCTTGTGGGCGCCGGTGTGACTGAGGTCTTCTCGCTTGAGATACAACTCACCACTCGAGGCGGCCTCTTCGAGCCGGCGCGCGCGGTACAAAGGGGTGGGGCGGCCGACATAGTCGCGCAAAAGGTCCCGCAGTTCTTCGTGGAATGCGTCATCCTGGCGCGCCGCTGCATAGGCTGCGGTGAGCTCATCGAGCGCGGCGATCAGCGTCTCCGGGACGTACCGGCCGCCGAACGCCCCGAACCGATCATCCGCTTGCGCAGATGCCTCCATCGTTTGGTCAGGGGACACTAGCCGCGTTCTCCTCGCGCATTCTTCACGAAGGCCTGTACCAGGCCTGGATCCTTGATTCCAACCGCGAACTCCACACCGGAACTCGTGTCTACGACGTCCGGGCACAAAAGCGATACGGCGTCTCGCACGTTTCCGGGCGTGAGCCCACCCGCCACGATCAGAACTACTCCCTCCGGGAATCCGTCCCGCGCGGCAGCGAACTCCTCCCAAGCAAGGGCCACCCCCGAGCCACCCACTTTGCTGGGATGCCATCCCTCCAGCAGGAGGCCGTCCACCGACGCCCCGTATCGTTGGAGACCGCGTTCCAGGTCATGAGGCTCCTTTAGTCGGAGCGCCTTCCACACGAGCCAATCGCCGGCGGATCTGAGCTCGGCTACGACACCTTCGGGCTCGCTTCCATGAAGCTGTAGTACATCGACACCGACGGTTTCGGCAACAAGCACCGCGGCCTCGACCGCTTCGTCCACCAGAACCGCTACGGTCTTGATGTCGAGGCTCGACGTGATCGCCGTAGCCACTTCGGTGGTCACCGAACGTTCGAAGCCGCCGGAGAGGATCATGCCCACGTAACCCGCACCGAGCGATTCGGCCACGAGCGCGTCTCTCGACCGCGTCACGCCACAGATCTTGACCGCCGGCGGCGTGGCGAGATCCGCGTCGGGTTGCCCGGACCGGAATTCAGCCACGGCGGGCACGCGCCTGGACCGCATGGCCTGCCAGACGGCGCACACCCTCGGTCGGATTCTTGTGGCCGAGCAGCCACTCCCCGACGAGTACGGCATCCACCCCGACACTCCCAAGTCGAGCTACGTCGTCGCCACTCCTGATTCCGCTCTCAGAGACGACCAGCACCTCGGCCGGCACTTCCGGAAGCAAATCCAGCGTCACGTCGATCCGCGTGGCGAAAGTGCTGAGATCGCGGTTGTTGATCCCTACAACCCGCGCTCCCGACTGCACAGCCCTTCGGAGTTCCGTGCCGTCGTGCACCTCGACCAGCGCGGCCATGCCCAGGGATTCGGCTACGCTGAGCAGCTCCGCGAGACGGGCGTCATCGAGGATGCGCACGATGAGCAGGACCGCGTCCGACCCGGCCGCCCGCGCCTCGAGCACCTGGAGGGGATCGATCATGAAGTCCTTTCGCAGGATCGGCAGATCCACGGCGGCCCTGGCCGCGCGCAGGTCATCGAGCGAGCCGCCAAAGTAGTCACGGTCGGTGAGAATCGACAGCGCCGAGGCGCCGCCCTCATGGTAACTGGATGCGAGTCGGGCGGGCTCGAGATCGGGGCGGATCGGACCCGCACCGGGGGATTTACGCTTCACCTCAGCGATCACGGAGACCAGTCCTGGCCGCTTCAAGGCCGCTGCGAAATCGCGCGGGGGATCGGCATTGAGAGCGGCGGCTTCCAGGTCTACGGCTCTCGGGCGGAGCGCCTCGACCTCCTTCCGTTTGGTCGCCGCGATCATGTCCAGGATGCCGGGTTCGGCGCTCATGGGCACCCCAGGGTGGTCGGCAGGAGGGTCATGATCCAGGCAAAACCTTGCGTTTCGGGCAACGTTCGGGTATCGTGGATTCGGTGCTTGTTCGGGTTCCAACCGAATCGAAGGAGGTCTGCATGCCGCTGACGAAGCGCCAAAAGCAAATCTTGGACCACATCGAAGCGTTCATCGAAGCCCACGGATACGCACCGAGCTTCGAGGAGATCGCCGAAGAATTCGGATATTCTTCTCTGGCCACGGTCCACGAGCACCTGAGCAATCTGGAGCGCAAAGGTTATATCCGGAAGGCCTACAACGAGAGCCGATCCATCGAGCTCACTCCCCCCAACGGAAGCCCTGGAGTGGTCGAGCTTCCCTTGCTCGGGGCAGTGGCAGCCGGGCTTCCAATCGAGGCTATACCCCAACACGAGTCCCTCGCCGTCCCCCCGGATATGGTGCGCCCGAACCGGGACAACTACGTGCTCCGGGTCGAGGGTGATTCCATGATCGACGAGCAGATCCGCGACGGGGACTACATCGTGGTCGCGGCGCAGGAAACCGCGGAGGATGGGCAAATGGTGGTCGCCCTGGTGGGTGGGGAGTCGGCGACGGTCAAGAAACTCTACCGCGAGACCGGGGGCCGCATCCGCCTGCAGCCCGCCAACCCGACCATGTCTCCGATCGTCGAGGATGCCGAAAACGTCGCCGTGCAAGGAGTGGTGGTCGGCGTCATCCGGAAGTACTAGAGGCCTTCAGCGCGGCCAGCGTCTCTTGGGCAGCGCCGGAGTCGAGCGCGGCTTCGGCCAAGGTCACGCCGTCCTTCAAGGTCTTGGCCTCCTCGGCCACATAGATCGCGGCGCCCGCATTCAGAACCGTCGCGGCGCGAGCCGAGCCGCGTTCCTCCCCCGAGAGCACGCTCTCGATGAGTGCGGCGTTCTCCGCGGGCTCGCCACCGGCCAACCCCTCCAAGTCGCCTCGCTCCACGCCCAACTCTTCAGGAGTGACGGTGAACTCGCGAATATCATCGTCGATGAGCTCGGCGACCTTCGTAGCGCCCAATGGGCTGAGTTCGTCCATTCCTGGCTCGCCGTGCACCACGAGCGCCCGGCGATGGCCCAACTCGCGCAACGCGGCAACGATGGTGCCCATCAGGGATGGATCGGCCACACCCACCACCTGCCTCGTGACACGCGCGGGGTTGGTGAGAGGACCCAGGATGTTCATGATCGTCGGAAAGCCCAGCTCGCGCCTGACCGGCCCGACATGGCGCATGGCCGGGTGCAAAAGGGGTGCGAACATGAACACGATGCCGACATCGGCCAGCACACGCTCCATCCCGGCCGGGGTCAGTTCGATTCGCACGCCCAAGGCCTCCAGCACATCCGCACTCCCGCTCTTGGAGGAAAACGATCGGTTGCCGTGCTTGGCGACCCTCACGCCCGCCCCGGCTGCCACCAACGCAGCGGCAGTGGAGATGTTGAACGTCGTAATGGTACCGCCGCCGGTGCCGCAGGTGTCGACGAGCGTATCGAGCCCCTGAGCCGAGACCGTGATCATGGCTGTACGCAGCGCGCGAACGCCCCCCGCGATCTCGCCGGGGACGATCCCCTTCGCCCCGAGAGCGGTGAGGAAAGCCGCCATTTGGACTTGGGATGCGCTTCCGGCCATGAAATGGTCGAACACGGCCTCCGCCTCGGCGGCGTCGAGGTCCCCTCCGAGCGCGACGAGAGCCACCAACGCCTTGAGCGCGTCAGGCGAATCCTTGGCGGGTACTCTGGACATTCTCTCGTCTCGCAGTGGTGGGACGTATCCGACCCGCGCCCTGGACGGGGGGGGCACCGCGAATGGTAGTCCAGACCGGGATTCGGGGTCAATTCCCGCGCTTCCGGAACACGCTTGACGCCAGGGTGCCTCACGCTACCTTCGGTGCGTGGAATCCGCCGGGGAGAATCGGCTCAAGCTCACCCTGCACTACGACGGATCCGCGTTCTTCGGCTGGCAGATACAGCGCGAGGAACGCACCGTCCAGGGAGAAATCCAATCGGCCTTGGAGCGGCTGACTGGAGGCCTCAGCACGGTCATTGGTTCCGGACGCACCGACCGTGGCGTTCACGCCACGGGGCAGGTCGCCGCCGTGTCGGTCCCGGAGCGCTGGAGCGCGGAAGAACTGCATCGGGCCCTGAATGCCGTCCTGCCGGACGACCTGTGGGTGGAGCGTGTGGACCGCGTGAATCCGGACTTCCATCCCCGGTACGACGCGATTGCACGCACTTACGAGTATCGCCTCGGGCTTGTGGCGGAGGCCTCCTCACCCTTCCACCGCCGCTGGTGCTGGCCCTACGACCACCGGGCCGACCCCGCCCTCCTCGAGCAGGCGGCGTCGGAGCTTTCCGGCACGTATTCCTTCGAGCGATTCGCCAAGGCAGGCCAGCCGCAACGCGGCTATCGCTGCACGATCATGAGTGCCGCCTGGGAGCCCTGGGAGACCCTCGGACGGTCATTTCGCATCACGGCCGATCGGTACCTCCATCACATGGTCCGCTACTTGGTCGGAACGATGGTGCAGATCGCGTCGAATCAGCGCCCGCTGGCAGACCTCGAGGAGTTGTTGCGGAACGAGCGGACCGAGTTGGATACCTCTCCCCCGGCGCCGCCGGAGGGGCTCTTTCTCGTTCGAGTAGATTACCCTGAGCCAGCCAACGACGCCGGCCCCGGCACTCATCACACGCGGAGCACACCGACACTATGAGAATCTTTCTCGACACTGCCGACGTAGACGAGATCCGCAGGGCAGCGGACGCCGGACTCATCGACGGGGTGACGACGAACCCCTCCCTTCTCGCCAAAGTCGCCGGCGACCGCGATCCGAAAGAGATCTTCCTGGAGATCTGCGAGACGGTGGACGGTCCGGTGAGCGCGGAGGTGGTCGCCCTGGATGCCGACACGATGGTCTCCGAAGGGAAGCGGCTGGCAGAGCTACACGACAACATCGTCGTCAAGGTCCCGCTCACCGAAGACGGCCTGCGGGCCTGCCGCCGGCTCCGCGGTGAAGGCGTCGAGGTCAACGTCACGCTCTGTTTCTCGCCCACGCAGGCCCACTTGGCGGCGAAGGCCGGGGCTACCTACATCTCGCCCTTCGTCGGGCGAATCGACGACGTGTCGGGCGACGGCATGGATCTCATCGCCCAGATCCGACAGATCTACGACAACTACGGAATCGAGACAGAGATCCTCGCGGCGTCCTTGCGGCACCCCCAGCACGTAGTGCAATCACTCCTGATGGGCGCCGACTGCGGCACACTTCCCCCTAAGGTTCTGTATCAACTGCTGAAGCACCCACTCACCGACTTGGGGCTCGAGCGTTTCTTGGAGGACTGGAGATCCCTTGGCGCTGACCTCTAGAGGCCTGTTGAAGGACCTTCGGGCGATAGTCCTGAACCGAACCCGGGCTATTCCCGCGCTGCTGCTCACGGCGCTGTTGATGGCCTGTGAGCCCGTCGAGGTGGACCGTCGTGACCAGACCGGGACCGAAGTTCCGGCGGCCAGTTCGGAAGTGCGGCTCAGGGCGCCGAGTCCGCAGGGCTCACCCGACGGGCTTGGCCAGTCCCGCCGCACGGCCATAGTTCGGGCGGCCAACCGGGTCGCACCGTCCGTGGTGAGCGTCAACGTGATCCGCACGGAGCAGGTCCGCCGGTCCGTCTTCGACTTCTTCGACCCGCGGACGCCACGTACGAGGCAGAGTGCAGGCCTCGGGTCCGGCTTTTTCGTGCGCCCTGACGGTTACGTCATGACGAACGAACACGTAGTGCGTGGCGCGCAACGGATCATGGTCGCGCTTCCGGACGGCCGCGATCTTCCGGCGGAGCTCGTTGGGAGCGACGAGGTCACCGATATCGCGATCCTCAGGGTCACGGGCCGTTCCCTCCCGGTGGCGCCGATCGGCTCGTCCGAAGATCTCATGATCGGGGAGTGGGCCGTAGCGATCGGAAACCCTCTCGGGTACCTGTTCTCGAACTCCGAGCCAACGGTCACAGCCGGCGTGATCTCGGCCATCGAAAGGCACATCGTGCCGAGCGGCGCGGACCAAGGGGTCTATTTGGGCATGATCCAAACGGATGCATCGATCAACCCGGGCAACTCGGGTGGGCCCCTCGTGAACTCGCTCGGCGAGGTGATCGGCGTGAACAGTTCGATCTTCTCCCGCAGCGGCGGTAGCGAAGGTCTGGGATTCGCCATCCCCATCCGCCGGGCTCTCAGGGTGGCCGACGACCTCATCCAGTACGGTGAAGTCAAGCGCCCCTGGGTGGGGGTCCATGTCGAGCCGGTGAAAGCCGACGCCTGGGGCCGTACGAGAGGCGTGCTGGTCTCAGACGTGGCGCCGGGGTCCCCCGCGGCCAGTGCGGGCATCCGCGGTGGGGATCGCCTACTGGAGGCGAACGGCCGCCGTCTGGTGACACCACTGGATTTCCAGGCTCTCCTCTTGGATCTTCGGGCGGGCGATTCCCTCACGTTGGGCATCGACGGCCGAAACCGCACCGTGATGCTGATAGCCAGCGAGCTTCCGTCGGTCGCGGCGGAGCGCGTGACGGTGGGAGATCGCATGCAGCTCATCACCGTCACTCCCCAGGTGAGGGCGGAACGAAAGATCCGGTCGGAGTCGGGAGCTTTGATCGTTGCGATCGCGGCGGACCTGGCACAGGCTACGGGGTTTCGGGAGGGAGATGTACTTCTGCAGATGAACAATCGCGCCATCGACAGCGCCGAGAGCGCGGCGCGCCTCCTCGCGCAAGCGGGCGGGCGCGTTCGAATCTGGTTCGAGCGCAACGGTGGCCTGACGGCTCGTGACTTCCGGTGGTAGCTGTGCACCACGCCTCGAAAGGGCGGTCGCGATGACCGAACGGTCTCCCGATCTCTTCATACACCCCTTGGCGGAGCGCTACGCATCCAACGAGATGCAGGCCGTATTCTCGCCCGTGCGCCGTTTCGGCACGTGGCGGCGCCTCTGGCTGGCACTCGCGGAGGCTCAGGCGGAACTGGGGCTGCCCATCTCTCCGGAAGCGCTCACCGAGATGCGGGCTCACCTCGATGATGTGGACCTCGACCAGGCAGCCGAGTACGAGCGGCGCTTTCGGCATGACGTCATGGCCCACGTGCACCTGTTCGGTGATGCCGCCCCGGCCGCCCGTGGCATCATCCACCTAGGCGCGACGAGTGCCTATATCGGCGACAACACGGATCTGATCCTTCACCGGGCGGGGCTCGAGTTGGTCCGCGACCGTCTGGTGCGTTGCGTATCGGCTCTGGCGGGGTTCGCACGAGAGCACCGGGACCTGCCCACGCTCGGGTATACTCATTTCCAGCCCGCCCAGCCCACCACCGTCGGGAAGCGCGCCACCTTGTGGATCCAGGACTTCCTACTCGACCTG
>BTRA01000082.1:0-13578 GCA_036986155.1 Gemmatimonadota bacterium
GCATTGGTGAGCTCGTGCTTTGTTCGAGGCTCGGGATCGTCGATGGGGCCACCCTCGGCCTCCCGCACCACATCCGGCAGGTGCTCCGGTCGCAGCACGCCGTCACCGGCCAGCACAACGCCCTGCAGAATCGCGTTCTCCAACTCCCGAACGTTGCCCGGCCACGGGTGCTGTCGCAGCATCTCCATGGCTGCGGGGGTCACGGTGTCGACCGCCTGCGGCGAGTCGTCGCGGTGTTTCCGGAGGAAGTGACGCACCAGCAAGGGTATGTCCTCGGGTCGCTCCCGGAGCGAGGGCAGATTGAGCGCCACCACGTTCAGCCGGTAAAAGAGGTCCTCCCGAAAACGCCCCTGACTCAGAGCATCGGAAAGATCGGTGTTGGTAGCGGCGATCACGCGGAAATCCGATGAGGTCTCCTGGTTGCCTCCCACACGGGTGAAGAGGCCTGTCTCCAGCACGCGCAGAATCTTGGCCTGCAACTCGGGCGGGAACTCGGCCACCTCGTCCAGAAACAGCGTGCCACCATCTGCGTCCTCCAGGCGCCCGCGTTTTCGCGACACGGCCCCGGTGAATGCACCCTTCTCGTGGCCGAACAGTTCGCTCTCCAGAAGTTCCCGAGGGACCGCCGCGCAGTTGATGTCCACCAGTGGGCCGTCCTTGCGGAGGCTCAACCCGTGGAGCGCCCGTGCGATGAGCTCCTTGCCCGTGCCGCTCTCGCCCGTAATGAGGATCGAAGCGTTGCTCGGTGCTACCAGTCGGACCCTCTCGAGCAGCCGCCGCATGCCGGGGTTGGCCGTTACTATTTCGGGGAGGACCCTCGCCTCGTCGAGGGCGGCCCTCAGCCGCCGGTTCTCGCGTACCAGCGCGGTGTGGTCCAGAGCCCTCTGGATGACGATTTCGATCTCCCCGATCCTGAGGGGCTTTAGGATGTAGTCGAAGGCGCCTTCCCTCATCGCAGTGACCGCGTTTTCGATCGTGCCGTAAGCCGTCATGATGATGAAAGCCGCGTCCGGTACCACCGTCGGGGCCTTCTTTAACAACGACATTCCGTCTACCCCCGGCATCCGGAGATCCGACAGGATCACCTCGATCGGGGCGCGCTCCAGAACGTCCAACGCCTCGCGTCCCCCGCCCGCGAGGTGGACCGTCCACTTGTCCCGTAGGTTCATCGCGAGGACCGCACGGGCTCGGCGGTCGTCATCCACGATCAGGATCTCGGGCTTCGCGCCCATCCGTCACCTCCCTCCCCTATGGGGACCTGGACCTGGAACGTGGTTCCCCCCGGTCCGGTCTGAAAACTCAGAGTTCCGCTGAGAGCATCGACCAGCGCATGGGCGAGCGGGAGGCCGAGTCCCGTGCCGTCTTCCTTGGTTGTAAAGAAGGGCTCGCCGATTCGAGGCTGGAGGTCCGAGGGGATTCCGCTGCCGGTGTCCTCCACCTCGAGCGTGAGCCGGCCCGGAACCCCAAGGCTTACCCTGAAGGTGAGGGTGCCGCCGTCCGGCATCGCTCCGACCGCGTTGAACGCCAGGTTGAGTAGAACCCGCTCCAACATCCGAAAATCGGTCGTCACGTATCCCTCGGCCTCGGTATTGGCCACCACCACTCGCACGGCGCTCCTGGCCGCTGGGGACGCGACGGCGTGGGCGACCGAGTCCAGCAGGCCCTGAAGTCGCCCTGGGGTAGGCTCGGGCGAGCGAGGTCGGGCGAGCTTCAGGAAATCATTGAGCAGGTCCGCCAACTGGTCGGTCTCCTCTTCGATGAAGCGGGCGAGATCCACGCGCTCGCGCTCGGGTAGGTCCCGGACTCGCAGCGTCTGCGCGGCAGTGGAGATGACGTTCAGCGGATTGCGGATTTCGTGAGCGACCCCCGCTACCAACCTGCCCATCGTGGCCAATCGCTCGGCCTGCTTGAGACGCGCCTCCCTGGCCCGGCTTTCCTGGAGGGCGACGGTACGAGACAGGGCCATCGTGATCTCGTCGGCGAACAGGGGAAACGCCTCGAGTTCCTCGAGGGTGTACGCCTCCCCGTCGAGTCTCGGCCCTAGGGCCACGAAGCCCGACAGGGCCCCGCCTGCACGGAGCGGGATGATTTCACGAAAGCCCGAGTTCATGAGCTCTCGGGCCACCAGGTCTTCGGGGTCGTCCGCCTCGAGTTCCCCAACTTCGAGCACTTCGTTGCTCGAACCTATTCGACGGAGTGCCGGTGCGTCCGCCGGCCAGTCAGGCTGCGGCGTTTGTCCGGCGGCTCGCGTCATCCACCCATCATCACCCGGTTCTCGGATGAATACGGCCAGTGGGGATGCGCCGGTGATCGACTTCAACGAGTTCTCCACGTGGTCTAGAAACTCGGGGAGGCTCGAGTCGGGGAGCAGCGCGTTGCCGAACTCTCCGATCTGTTCGCGGAGTCGCTTCCGGCTCGATGACGCAAGGCGCTCGATCCCGCGATTGATGTTGTCCTCAACCGGCTTCACGAGGGCGATGAGACCCAGGATGATGAACGCCTGAGGCACGGCGGAACGGATTCCGAACCCGCTCTCCAGGGCGAACACAGCGTGCCGTATGAGCAGGAAATAGAGCGCCAGCACAAGGGCCGAGAGCGCTGAGTAGATGAGCCCGCGATGGAGCAACCGATGTAAACTGAGCAGGTGGTACCGCCAGATCGCGACGGCGAAGAAGCCGCTGATGGCGATGGAGAGCGCTGTGGAGAGGAAGAAAAACTCCCGGCGTGGCACGATCGTGCGCACAACGTTGATCCCCGTGGCGAGCGCCTCGATGCTGACGAAGCCGACCAGAAGCAGCGCCGACTGGATGCGCTCCCGGCGGAACCCGGCGCGGCGGTAGCTACGGACGAGATTGCGAACGCCGTACGCAAGGTAACCGCCATTGAGCACCACGAGGGCATCGAGGGCCCAGGAACGAGGGGCGGACAGGGAATGGAAGTAGATGTTCCCCAACTCGCGGACCCGGATGGTGGACATCACCGAATCCGGCAGCGGTACGAGGAGCAATGCCACGGGTGCGGCTAGGATGGCCAAGCCGGCTGGCCAGTGCGCGAACGGCGTGTTCCTGTAGGGCGGCCAGTTGAGGGTGATGAGGAGAAACAGGGCCGGACCGAGGAAGAAGCCGAGGTCGATGAGGTGGGTGCCCAAGCGAGCCGTTGAAGCCGTGGAGGCGTTCACGAGGATGATCTCGCCCAGATTCCATACGGCGAAGGAAAGGACGAAGCTGGACATCAACCGATATGCGAGCTGTTTCGGGCGGTTTGCCAGCACGCTCAGCGCTACGGATACGTTGATCGAAAGCGCCAGGATGGCCGGCAATGACAGGATGTTCACGGTCATTGGGCGTCACTCGGTGACGGGGACGCCAGATCTCGGTCAGTGCGAAACAGGAAGGTCCGCCTCTCTACGCCCAGGCGCGGGTGTGGCTCGGGAGATCCGTAGCGGTCCGGAGCCTGTCTTCTCGGATTCTGCTCATACCCAACGTCCGATTCGCATGACTGGGTCGACCCTGCCGCTCAAGCAGGGTACTGCATGCATAAACCGACGCCCATGAAGGGGGTCTGAGTTTCCCATGAGGGTTTTCTCATCGAGCGGAGAGACCGCGCGCTTCTGGGGCGGCGGCCCGCCGAGTACCCTGGCGACTTCTGCTCCGCGAACACATCTTCTTGCTGTACTACGGCTGGAGCCGTGCGATGAGCGAAATCGGCGAACGTCTTTCTGCTGCCCTGGCGGATCGCTATGCGCTCGAGCGAGAAATCGGGGCCGGCGGCATGGCCACGGTGTATCTCGCCGAGGATATCAAGCACCACCGCAAGGTGGCGGTGAAGGTCCTTCGTCCCGAGCTCTCCGCCACGCTCGGTCCCGAGCGGTTCGTGCGAGAGATTGAAATCGCGGCGAAACTCTCCCACCCCCACGTCCTGCCGCTCTACGATTCGGGTGAGGCCGACGGGTTTCTCTATTACGTGATGCCCTATGTCGAGGGGGAGTCGCTGCGCCAGCGGCTGGATCGCGAAGGCAAACTCCCGGCTGAGGATCTCATTCGAATCACGGACGATGTGGCGGCCGCTCTGAGCTACGCGCACGAGCGTGGGATCGTGCATCGAGATATCAAGCCGGAGAACATCATGCTCACCGGTGGTCGCGCGGTGGTGGCGGATTTCGGCATTGCACGTGCCGTCACCGCGGCCGGGGGCGAACGTCTTACTCGAACGGGGTTGGCCGTCGGAACTCCGGTGTACATGAGCCCAGAGCAGGCGAGGGGTGGGGAGGAGGTGGATGGGCGGAGCGACGTGTACGCGTTGGGCTGTGTGGTCTACGAGATGGCCGCGGGATGCGCACCGTTCGCCGGATCGGCACTGCACGCGCTGTTGGCGAAGCATGCGATGGAAACAGTGCCCGGTCTCCGGACGAGCGATCCGCAGATCCCGGTGTTCTTGGAACGGGCGGTGGAGAGGGCATTGGCCAAGAGCCCGGACGATCGGTTTCAGTCGGCCAACGAGTTTGCGCAGGCGCTGACGACAGGGACTGTCGTAGCGCGGGTGCACCGGAAACGGCGGTACCGGCAGACACTCGCCGCCGCAGGGGGCGCGGTGTTGGTGGCGGCCGGTTGGGGCCTAGTGACCATCTTCGGCGCTACGAAGATCGAACGCTTGGCGGTTCTCCCACTGACCAATCTCACCAACGCTCCTGAGCAGCAATACCTCGTGGCGGGCGTGCACGAAGCCTTGATCTCGGAGCTCGCACAACTCGGTATCTCGGTCATCGCACGTGCCACGATGATGCAGTACCAGGCCACCACGAAGTCGATACGGGAAATCGCGCGCGAACTGGGCGTCGACGCGGTCATCGAGGGATCGCTCTTTCGACAGGGCGACAGCTTGGAGATCGCGGCCCGATTGTACGACGGGGACGAGCAAGAGATGTGGAGCGGGACCTACGACGGTGACCTTCCGAACGCCGTGGCCCTCTACCGCGGCTTTGCGCGTGCGATTGCCGAAAAGGCTCGAGTCGCGCTGAGCCCCGAGGCCGAAGCCCGTCTCGACCGCGCCACGCCTCGGAGCCCAGAAGTCTACGAGGCATATTTGAGAGGGATGTACAAACTCAACCAAGGCGGGCCGGGGGATGTCGAGGAGGCCCTGGCTTACTTCAACGAGGCGGTCGAGAAGAACCCGGCTGACCCGTTGGCTTATTCGGGCCTGGCGCTGGCGTACGTCACGATCGGGCATGGCCCCGCCCCCCTACCGGACACGTGGCCGCGAGCCCGCGCGGCGGCTGAGAGAGCGATCAGGCTCGACTCGACCATGGCCGAGCCCTGGTCTTCGCTCGCCGACGTCAAGCTGTATTACGAATGGGACTGGGAGGGCGCCGAACGAGCGTTTCTGCGCGCGAACGAGTTGAACCCCAGCTTGCCGATGAATCGCTACCAGTACGGGTGGTACCTGGCCCTGTTCGGACGGGAGGAAGAAGCGATCGCCGAGGAAAGGCGGGCCCAGGAGCTGGATCCGCTGACCCCCTTGTTTACCGTGTGGTTTTCGGGGTTGTACTTCTGGATGGGCCGGTTCGAGGAAGCCTTGAGCGAGGCCCGGAAAACCGCGGAACTCTATCCCGACAATGCGATCGCCCTGGCCATGGTCGGCATGGCCGCCGGGCAATTGGGGTATTATGAAGAGGCTATCGTCGCGACGGAAAAGGCGGTGGCGATCAGCCCGGCTTGGCTCTACGCGCTCGGCCGGGCCTACGCACAGGCGGGCCGGACCGACGACGCGTTACGCATTGTCGAGGAGCTCGAGTCGATGCCGCCGACACCCTGGGGTGCCTTCGGCCTGACCGAGGTGCACGCCGTGCTGGGACACAAGGACGAGGCGTTCCGCTGGCTGATGTTCGAGCCGCCCCACGGCTTTGTGCCCTGGAATAGGACCAATCCCGTCCTCGAGTCACTCTGGGACGATCCGCGATTCGAGGAGTTTCTGAAGTGGACGAACCTGCCGCCTCCGGTCACCGGTCGGTAGCTGTCCCTGCCGACCCCATCGGCAGCGGAGCCCGCTAGTTCACGATCACAGTTATCGTCCCGCCGGGTTGCACAATGTAGCCCGGAATGCTCGCGCGCACCGTCGAGGTGCCCGGGCCCACCGGGGCGAACGCCACTCCGCCCGCCGCCACTGCTCATCGTCACGGTCAGAGTATTGCCGCCGAAGCGCACGGCCTGCACCACCACGCTGTTGCCTCAAGGAATGCCTACCGTCGCCAGGCCGGAGATAATCACCCCGAGCTGTACCACCGTGATCGTGGCCGACCCGTCTTTAAAGCCGGGCGCCGTCAATGCAGGAGCCGATCAGCGCGACCGCGACCAGAAGGGAACTGGCCGCTCGTTCGGAGAGACGCATTCCGTACCCGGTGCCACTGTAGACTTGAGCGGGGCGATGGAGTCAGGATGGGCCAATGGGTTCCACGGGGAACCCGTTCCCGTGACGGTGACTCCGAGCGCGGAGACCTGGCGACTGCCACCGCGAGCAGCCAGTCCCGGAGTTGATCGTCTCTTGTCTGGACATGAGCGTGACATCCACCGCCGACGGACATCCAAAGGCCTCACTCAGATCGCTAACTCCAAGCAGGGCCTTCCCTTCCCCGAACATCCCCGGCAGGATTGACGTCGCTACGCTCCGTCGGCTCGGCGTTATCATTGTTCCATGGAACCGTCCTCGTCCCCCCGAACAACGCAACCCGGCCCCGGACACAGCACCGGAGCACCCGATTCGGCAGCCACCGGGAACCGGATCGTGGTCGTGGGGGCCGGGTTCGGTGGCCTCTGGGCCGCAAAGCGCCTGCTGAGTCACCGGCTTCCGGTCACGGTTCTCGACAGAAACAACTACCACACGTTCTTTCCTCTGCTCTACCAGGTTGCAGCCGCCGAGCTCGGCCCCGGTGAGATCGCATATCCCGTTCGGGGCGTCTTTCGAAAGCAGTCGTTGTGCGTTTTCCGGAGGGTCGAGGTTGGGTGGGTCGATCTCGAAGCGAAGCGCCTCACGACCGAAGACGGTACGATCGACTACGACTACCTCGTGCTGGCTCCCGGGAGCGTGCCCAACTTCTTTGGGGTCGACGGCGCGGAAGAGCACGCCTTTCCCCTTCGCACCATGGATGATGCGATTCCTCTGCGGTATCACGTTCTGGACTGCTTCGAGCGAGCGGCGCAGGCAGAGGATGCCGAGGCGCGTACGGCGCTGCTTCGTTTCGTGATCGTTGGGGGAGGGCACACCGGGGTCGAGTTTGCGGGCGCGCTGGCGGAGTTGATCTACGGACCGCTCCTGAAGGACTATGCGGAGATCTCGAGAGACGAGGTCGAGGTGCGCCTCATCGAAGGAGGGGCGCACCTCCTACCAGGGATGGCACCCCGCCTTCAGGAGTACGCCCACACGCGCCTGGTCAAACGGCGCGTCAAGATTCGCCTTGGCGCACAGGTTCAGGCGGTCGATCCGGGCCGTGTGGTGACGAGTGCGGACGGAGCCCTCGCGACCCACACGGTGGTGTGGGCCGCCGGTGTGAGAGGAGATCCAGCCGTGGGCGCGTGGGGCCTTCCGGTCGGTCGCGCCGGCCGAGTGCCGATCGAGGATACCCTCCAGGTTCCCGGCCATCCGGAGGTCTTTGTGGTGGGGGACCTGGCGTATCTTGAGTCGGGCGGAGCCCCGCTCCCTCAGGTGGCCCAGGTCGCACTCCAGCAGGGGGCCGCGGCGGCCGACAACATCGTCCGGCTGCGCGAGGGGGAGGCGCCCCGGCCGTTCGTCTACAGGGACCTCGGCGTGCTGGCGGTCGTGGGGCGTAACGCCGCCGTCGCACAGGTGTGGGGTAGGACGTTCACGGGGTTGCCGGCCTGGGTGCTCTGGCTGACGATTCACTTGGCTTGGCTCATCGGCTTCCGGAATCGGCTGCTGGTGCTGGTCAACTGGGCTTGGAACTACATCTTCTACCGGCGGGCCGTGAGGCTTATCCTCCCCGATGCCAGAGGTGCGCGCACCCCCGGGCAGACAGGGCTCGGGTAGACGCCGAGAGGGTCGTAGGGGTGTAGCACGTCAACGAACGGGGAGACGTGTGGAGAATCTGACTGGGATGAAGTGCGTCGCGTGCAACCGTGACGCGCCCCGAGCCACCGCGGAGGAGATTGAGACTTTCGGCGCTGAGATCCCGGATTGGAGCATCATCCCGCGGGATGAGATCGATCAGCTGGAGCGCTTATTTTCAGTCCCAGATTTCGTGAACGCCATGGCTTTCACGAACCGGGTGGGTGAGCTCGCTGACGAGGGGGGGCATCACCCGGCTCTCCTCACCGAGTGGGGACGGGTCACTGTGACCTGGTGGACCCACAAGATCCGGGGCCTACACCGGAACGACTTCATCATGGCCGCCAAGACCGACCAACTCTTTGCCATGCACGTCGGTTCGTAGATGGGGGACGCCGACCGGGGCGCTGCCATGGCCATGTCCATCGAAAGGGCCGCCCGGGCTCACGGCCTCCCTCCCGACGGTATCGATCTTCTCGGCAAGGCGCACGCGCTCGCGATGAGGCCCCGCGTCGATGCGCTCGACGACGACCACCACCCGCTCTTCCTGCATCCGGGCCGTTCGGTGCTCGTGCTGCTTCGGGATGTTGGGCCGCTACCTGCGGAGGTCTTGGCCAGCGCCGCGGTACACGACACTGAGGACGACGACCTCCGCGTGCCCCTGGCCGCCGTTAGAGCGACGCTCGCCGACGAGGTCGCGGACATCGTGGAGTCGCTTCCTCTACCCGGGGACGAACGACTCACGGAGCGCCTCGTCATCCTGGAAAAAGGGCCTCGACTCGCAGCGCTGGCGGAGCGGCTCGACCACCTGCGGCACGCGCATCTACGTGAAGACCCGGCGTGGTGGCGGGCGATCCACGAAGAAGCTGGAGCGGCTTGGCTCCCGGTGGCAGAGCGGACGAACGCGCGGCTCGCCACTCGCTACCGGCATTGGCACCGCACGTTCGGGCGGAGGCTGACTCGGGACTGAGTTGGGTGGGCCGGATTCGGCGGCGGCGGATCGCGATTGTGCGCCTCGGCTTGAGTCTGCTCGACCTACTGCGTCCGATGCAGAGAGTCTGGAAAACGACGATTTGGCCTAGATACTAGAGATCTTTACAGCGGCGCATGGCTGAGAGGGGTGATTTGACCCCCAAAAGGGCCCACTGGGGTCACACGAAGGGTCACAGCGACAGCTTAGGGGAGTCAGTTCCCCACCCGCTCCTTCAACTCCTCGAAGAAGTTGACGACGATAAAGATGTTACCGGACCTTGGTGGAGCCACAGCCTCTTGGTCCGCTGCGACCTCGACTGTCAAGAAATGTGAACCGCTCGGATCCAAGTCCCATCTCCGCTGCCTAGCCCCGGCTCTGCCTCCAAACACAAGATTTGGACGGTCGAAGAGAAACTCGGGCGGCGAAAAGCCTCCGCCAGTGGCTAACGCCGTCCGCATGATCCGGCTGCCATTCAGATAGTAGATGGCCAATCCATCGGGTGCCCACAGGGGCTTGTCTCCACCACCCGACGACACCCTCAACGGATTCCCAGCGTCAGGGAACGAGCGAACATACACCTCATCACTGCCTGATTCGTCGGACACATATGCAACCTGATCTCCGTCAGGTGACACCGTGCCCAGGCGCTCGTTCCAAGCCGCCGTCAAGAAGGGTTCAAACTCAACGCCGTCCGTGGCGAACCGCATGAGGAGTAGGTCGCTGTTGAACCTTCCCTGCTGGACGAGGAGGACGCTATCTCCAGGAAGCACATCTGTTATGAGGTCTGTTCCCGGCCCTCCGTACAGTAGCTCGGCCATGGCACTTCCGTCAGCCCTCTTACGGAAGGCGTCCGCATCAAGAGCGGAGCCCCGCTCTGAACTGAAATAGAGGTGCACCCCGTCGGGAGACCACTTTGGAAAGGACCCACCACCATGGGTGAACTGCCGCATAGCCCCCGTCAACACATCGTATAGATGAATCTCCCCTTCGTAGGTGATCGCCAGCTGACGACCGTTGGGCGAGTATTGGACCTCACTGAAGCCACCCGGTCTTGGCGGAAGGCGTGTGGCCGTTCCATCCATCTCCACTTGGACCAACACCCGACTGTCCGAGACGCCCCGGACGGCTGCCCTGCTGTAGACCAAGGTGCCCGTTGCTGAGATAGCGTACTGGGAGGCTCCGCCGGGCCGAACAGTTAGTTCTGGAACGACCATCACTGGACTGCCGATGATCTCCCGAGCATCGGGATCGAAGCGTACAGCCATGAGCCGTTGCTCACCGTGGGCGTAGATCAGATGGCCAGTGGACACGTATTGAGGCGAGACACCCGAGGGTATCAGCTCACGGAGGTCCCCCGTTTCGATCTCTAATAATAGGATCCTCGCATTCGTAGGATTCCCATTAGGCCTCGTATTGAATAGAACACTTCGCCCGTCCGGGAGCATGTGCAATCGGCCGAAGCCAGAGCTTACGGCATCCTCCGGTGCGAGCAGCTCAGGCTCTCCGCCCCAAGCCCCGACCTTGTAAAGCCCTTTCCACGAAAAGACCAGTGTGTCACTCCCAAGCCAGTCAAAAAACTCGACGTGCTCAACAATCAGCTGGCGAGGTCCTCCGGCTAACGGCACCGTCCAAAGCGCATTCCCTCCCCCGCCAATAGCCACAGACCTTCCGTCTGGTGAGAACACAGGGTTGAAACCACCCTCCGTCTCGGGCAGTTGCCTCCAATCTGTCTCATCAGCTCGCCGGATGCTTAGATTGTTGGTTCCGTCTGCCCCGTAAGCAACGATCCACCGTCCGTCTGGCGAAATGGCCAGGCGCTCCCAGGCTGCAAGCATAGCGTTAGGTACCAGCCCAGTTATCTCGGCATGGATCGGGATCGGAGGAACAGGCGGTGGTGGACGACCGAACCAGCCCCAGCCAGCAAGCAGAGCGAACATGACAGTGGTGATCGTCGTCGTGACGGAGAGTCGATTCCACGTGTTGGCCCCAGCGCCCGCCAGCACCAGGTCCCCATACCGGAAGTGCTCATCCCCGAGCGCCCTCGCGAAGTCCTGCGCCGAGGTGAACCGATCCGCCGGTAGCTTCTCCAGTGCACAACGGAGGGACGCGTCTATGTTCGCGGGGATCGATGGCCGCTGCTCGGTGGCGGACACCGGCTTGCCCGCGATGATCTTGCCGAGCACGGCCTGGGCCGTCGTCCCTGGATAGGGAGGTTCTCCAACCAACATCTCGTACAGCACAGATCCCAGAGCGTACGTGTCGGTGGAAGCTCCCACCGGCTGATCACCCGTGGCCTGTTCCGGGCTCATGTAGTGCGGCGTGCCCAGGCTGAGGCCGGTTTCCGTGAGTCGGCTGCTGCCTGCTGCTCCGACCGCCAACGCGATCCCGAAGTCCGCTACCACCGGCTCCCCGTCCTGGAGCAGGATGTTCGCGGGCTTGATGTCGCGGTGGATCACCTTGTGGCGATGGGCATGGTCCAAGGCGTTGGCCACCGCCGTGGCGATCCTCACCGCCTCGTCAATGGGAAGCTGCTTCTCGCGGTCCAGGCGGTCCCGAAGTGACTCCCCCTCCACATGGGGCATCACGTAGAAGAGGAAGCTATTGGCCTCGCCCGAGTCGTGGAGCGGCAGGATGTGGGGATGATTCAGGTTGGCGGTGACCTTGATCTCGGCCAGAAACCGCTCGGCGCCGACGATGGCCGCGAGTTCCGGCTTGAGGACCTTGAGCGCGACCTTCCGCTCGTGCTTCAGGTCGTCGGCCAGGTAGACCGTGGCCATGCCACCCGCGCCGAGCTCGTGCTCGATGGCGTAGCGGCCCTCTAGCGCGGCGTTCAGGCGGGTGATCGCATCGGTCACTGGATCGCGCTCTTTCCAGAGTACTCTACGGTCATTCATTATATGCCGCGCCCCATGTCAGCGCTGTGGGGAAATCCCTGATACTTGTGGGTTAGGTGGTGGGCTGTTGGGGCTCTCTGGATCATCTCAGATCTGGGCGGCGGGTGCGATCAGTCATGCGTTCAAGATGCGGCTACGGCGCGTGACCTGTCGGAAATGGTCTTGAGCACAGCGAAAAGCTTCTGACGGTGGCGGGAGAAGAGACCCGATTGCTGGCGGGTCCCGTACCCACCCCACTTTCCCTGCACCCCTCCCCCCTGCCCTCGGGTTGGTCCCCGGGGCCGACTCTCCCATCACCCAGACGACAAGCGACAACTGGACGCGCCGATCCTACGAGCTAGCGGGCATCCCCTACGGTGTGGATCAGGGCCGGTTCACTTTGCACTCGGGTCGTCACTCATTTGCCTCCTGGCTCGTCCAAGGCGGGGTGACCCTGCATGTCACCTCAGAGCTCCTCGGGAACAGCGTGGAGGTGTGTCGAAAGCACTATGCGCACCTCATCCCGGACACGAAGAGGGAGGCTGTGAAGAGGATGGAAGAGTCCCTCAGGGGTCACACCAGGGGTCACACACCCCTACCGACCCCCTCAGAAACCCCTATTCAACGTCCCCGGCAGGATTGACGTCGCTTCGCTCCGTCGGCTCGGCGGTCGGCGGGTGGGTCGCATCGCGGATCACAGGTGTGCGCCTCGGCTCGAACCTGCTCTACCGGGATGGACCGGCGAACGAGGTTAACGTCCCCGGCAGGATTCGAACCTGCGACCTACTGCTTAGGAGGCAGTCGCTCTATCCGACTGAGCTACGGGGACAAGTTGTACGTTCTTTCACGGCCCGAAACATAGTCGCGGGGTCGGCTCGCTGGTAGGCGGTTTTGGCCAGAGGAGGCCCTTCTGGTGTCGAGTCCGACTGGGTTACCAGCCGGACTCGCCCCGCCTCCTCCTGGCGAGATGCCCGGCGATCTCCAATCCGAGGGCCTCACTGTCGACCGAAATCGCCACGCCCCCCGCTAGTTCCCAAATCCCGGCCACACTTGGCCGGGGCCGATTGTGAAGGCGAGCTCTACCATCGGAAGGATGACCGTGCGTCCGCCTACCTGCCTTCCCCGGTAAGTGCCTTCCGGGAGCTTCGCTACGGTGAATTCTGCCAGAATGCGGATGCGTGAGGACTTGGCATGCAGCCCGGCGAGAAGCCCGGGGTAGCTCGATTTGAGCGAACCGCCACGGTTTTTTCGATCTGTGAAGCCACGATGCACAAAGCGCGGCCCCATGTACGCCGAAAGCCAACTCCGGTCGCCACTTACCAGAAGGATTTCCACGGGAAGCGCCAGGTCCAACATGGTGAGGCTTTCCTTTTGCACCTGCGAGTCCCTGCTCCCGTGTGCCGCCGCAACATTCACTCCCCAGAGACCACGGCCCCCGAAGAGCGGCGTTCCCTGCACCTTGAGTTGTGCGACGGCCCCGCCGGTCACGTTGTCAGCGGTGCCCCCGTAGAATCCGAGCGAGGCCCCTACCCTGCTCCCCAACCCCCAGCCAAGGCGGACCATCGACACACCGCCTTCCTCCTGCTCCTGCCCTAGGAGACCGGTACCACCCGCGATCGCAAAGTTCATTCCGCGCGGTGTAACGACGGTGGCGCCCTGCGTCACGCTCGCGGGAGC
>BTRA01000083.1:0-13511 GCA_036986155.1 Gemmatimonadota bacterium
CACGCAAATGCCGGCGCCGGCGAAGACCGCAGCACCCGCCTCGATGTTGGCGTCCGTGACCCACTCTGGATTCTCTTGGCCGTGCAGCCCCACCGCACCCACCGTGAAGGCCAGGCCCACCCCTGCAAAAACGAAAGAAAGACCCGTCATTCTCCATCCCTCTCGTAAACCGCCACGCGGGCGGAACCGGCCATCGATGGACCTGCCCCCGGGCGACACCCATGGAATCGCGTGAAACCCTGTGCGGAAAGATAAGAAGCCGCCCTTCCCCAGCCCAACCCTGCAGCCCATCGTCATTCGTGTCGACCTGTTGTGTCGATATATCGGTAGTTATATCTTTTCGTTGTATCTTTCGATATTCTGTGTCAGTATATCATAACCTGGGAGTTCAACGATGCGACGATGCCATAACGACTTCGAGTTCGACCTCGAAAGCCTGTTCGGGATGGGTCCCCGGAGAAGACACCAGCGTAAGCGCCGGCGCTTCAAGTGGAGAATCTTCGAGCGCGGCGACCTCAAGTTCGTCATTCTGAGGGTGCTGTCCGACACCCCGATGCACGGCTACGAAGTGATGAAGGCACTCGAGAAGGAGTCGGGTGGCTATTACAGCCCGAGTCCCGGATCGGTATACCCCACCCTCCAAATGCTGGAGGACGAGGGGTACCTCGACGCCAAGGAGAAAGACGGGAAGAAGGTCTACAATGTGACCGATTCGGGGAAAGAGTACCTCGAGGAAAACGCGGACGTGGTGGAGGACGTGTTCGCTCGCGTCGACGACCTCACGGATCGATTCTTCGGTGACGAGATGAGAGGACTCTCCAAGACCTTTTCCCGCCTGGCGCAGATGACCTTCGACGAGGCGTTCAGGTGGGGCGCCGACAAGGAGGTTCTAGCCCAGATGCACGAGATCCTCGAGAGGGCGGTAGCCGATGTAGAGGCCGTGCGTGAGAAGGCCAGAGGACCCAGCCGCCAGAGGCGGAAGACGCGCGGAAGCAAACGCCGAGCGGACGCCGCGGCTCCGAAGACCGATGAGTCGGATTCCGCCTGACCGGAAAGCCTACTCTCGGGCCGCCCGCCGTTCCTCGAGTTCCTCGAGGGTCCTCGGCCAATCCTCGCGAAGGAGTTTCGAGAGGGCGCGGTCCTTGAGGAGCCTTCCGCCGGTCTGGCACGTCGCGCAGTAGTTCGTCTCGCGGTTCGCATAGACGATGCGTTGAATGGGAGAACCGCATCGGGGGCAGGGTTTCCCGAACCTTCCGTGGGCGCCCATGTCGGGATGGAAGGCGGTGATCTTGGTCGGAAAACCATCCCCTACCTCGGCACGTAACCTCTCGAGCCACTCGCCGAGCGAACGCACAGTCGCTTCGTGGAGGCGCTCGATCTCGTCGCCGGACAGTTGCCGGCTTCGCTTCACGGGCGAGAGGCGTGCCCGCAGCAGGATCTCGTCCGAGTGCGCATTCCCGATCCCGCTGAAGATCGTGGGGTCGGTGAGGACACGCTTGAGCGTCCGGTTCTCCTTCAGCAAGGCTTCCCGAAACCTCCGGGCATCCACCTCCAATGGCTCTACACCGCCGGGGTCCAGTTCACGGAGGGATGCCTCCCCTCTTACGATATGCATGGAGGCACGCTTGTGCGTGGCCGCTTCGGTGAGTAGCAACGTGCCCTCCGGAAAATCGAATGCCGCGTGCGCTCTTTTTCTCGGAATGGCAGCCCCTCGCTTCGTCCACTTGAACCGACCCGCGATCATGAGGTGGATGACCACGAAGAGGTCCTCCTCCAACTCGAACACGACCCTCTTACCGATGCGCCGCAGGCCCAACACCCGCTGTCCCTCGATGGAGGAGACCTTGGGGGAGTATGTGCGCAAGAGCGAGGGCGACTGGATGCGAACGGCCTCCAGTGTTCGACCGAGCACGACGCGCTCGAGGGCCTCTATGTAGGTGACGATCTCCGGGAGTTCGGGCATGTGTCACCGCGCTTGATGGAGCGATGGCGTATATTCGGTTCGCGACGCGAGGATCACCAGTACCCCGCCCCGACTGAGTCACGGCACCATGATTGAATTTCCCATCATCGCCATGCCGCCCGACCTTTCGACCAAGGACATGGGCGCCGTGGACCGGGCCATGATCGAGGACTACGGAATCGAGTTGGTCCAGATGATGGAGAACGCGGGACGCTGCCTCGCCCGCCTTGCCATCTCACGCTTTCTCGACGGGGACCCACGAGGCCGCCACATCACGGTCCTGGCCGGTTCGGGAGGAAACGGTGGTGGCGCCATGGTGGCGGCCCGACGCCTCCACGGCTGGGGGGCTGACGTGGCAGTCCGGCTTTCCACCGATGAGGCTCGGCTCCAACCGGTTTCGGCGCACCAACTCGCGATCCTGCGGCGTCTCGAGGTGACCATCACCGGAGCGGGGGGAGCCGTCTCCAGCGAAGCGGTCGAGGAAACCGACCTCATCATCGACGGAATGATCGGATACAGCCTAGCCGGAGCGCCTCACGGGGCCGCGGCCGCCCTCATCGAAGCCGCCAACGAGGCGGACGCCCCCGTGCTGTCGATGGACGTGCCCTCGGGGCTCGCCGCTTCGAGTGGCGCGGTCCACGAGCCCACGATTCGTGCGTCGGCCACCCTTACTCTGGCCCTTCCCAAACACGGATTGCTGAGCGAACGAGTCGCACAGATCGTGGGCGAAATCTACCTCGCCGACATCGGTGTTCCGCCCACTCTTTACGTGAAGCTCGGGTTGGAGAATCCAGGACCGTTGTTCGCCACAGGGGACATCGTCCGGCTCCTGTGACCCACCATCCTCGCTTCACACCAACAATGCTGCCACCGTTACCACCATGATGAGCAGGCCCGTACCCACCTTGAGTGCAACGGCACAGGCCCTCGCCAGCACCACGCCGGCTCCCACACGCGAAGCATCCCCTATGGACCGCGTCTCGAGGTACGACACCATCCCAGCCCCGGCGAAGGTGCCGAGAAAGCCCGCGATCACTGGACCGATGATCGGTATCGGTACTCCGATGATCGATCCCACAATGCCTCCGACCACGGCCCCCCAAAAGGCCTTGCTCGAAGCGCCATAGCGCCCCCCGACCTTCTCGAGCACGAGAAACTCGGCCAGTTCCGCGAGAACGCCGAGGCCCACCAAGCCCAGCCAGACCATCCAGGAAACACCCCCGAAAAGGACGGCGGCACCGAGAAGGAGCAGCATGAGCCAGATGCCGGGAAGCCCCAGGGGTACGGTGAGCAGGGCCCCGGCCATGAGCGCCAGCAGAGCGATCGAGAGTAAAACGGACATCGAACCTCCATTCAGGATGCTAGGGTACCTCTTCCTCTCATACGCGGTTCCTTCCGGGTCAGGCATCCTGGACCTGAGTTTCGGGACGGGGGAGAGTTTTAACACTCCGCCCCATCGGACCGTCTTTCTCAGCGGAAGGGGCACTCAGCCGCTACGGCGGAACGCACGGAGAAACCGAAATGAAGTGCTTCACGAAGGTAGCGTGGGCGTCCACGCTGAGTCTGGCCCTGGTGGCCTGTAGCGACGGAACCGAGCCGGAGGTGGTCACCGACCAACTCAACTTCGATGTCGCCATGGTGGCCGCCGACGGTCTTCTGGACGATCTGAGCACGATCAACGCGCTGTTCCCCTTCGGATCCGCCGCGAACCGGGCTCCTGCCCTCACCCGCTCACGCACCGTGGAGTTCTTCGACGGAGCGGGGAACCCCCAGGAGGCCTTCGACGAGCTGACCACTGCGTCCATCCAGATCTCCGCCGAGATGTCGGGCGAATTCAGCCGCGAGAACTGGAGCGCGAGCATTTCCCGGTCTCGCGAGATGACCATCACTGGACTGGAGGGTGAAGAGACCAGCCGCACGGCCAACGGATCGGGGAGCGAAGAGGTGACGCGGAGCCGCCACCTGGGCGACGGCGGCGCCCGCTCCTACGAGATGTCGGGCACGAGCACGATCCAAGACCTCGTGCATGGGGTGCCGAAAGAGGACAACCCCTGGCCGCTGTCCGGGATGATCACCCGGCAGATGACCGTACAGATAGTGAACGGCCCGGACGGAAACCGAACCGTGGAGCGGACCGCGATCGTCACGTTCAACGGCACACAGTTCGTGACGATGACCGTCAACGGTGAGAGCTTCGCGGTCGACCTTTCGGCCCGAGGCGGAAATCGCCCCTTCCAACGGCGGCGCCGCAGATAGCGATCGAACACGAACAGTGGGCCGACCCGCGCGGGGGAGGGCGATCGCCCTTCCCCGCGTTTGGGTTCTAGGGGCCCGAGGCCATGGCGGAAGGATCCTAGTCGTCTCCCCATCGGGCAAGCAGCCGTGCCGGTGCCAGTGTGGTCTACCCGTGGCTCAGGCCGAGGAGTAGATTCGCGCGTTTCCACGGAGCCGTACCCACCGGTTGACGGGTGAGCGCCATCAATCAGTCAGCGAGAGCCTTCCCCGGTCTGGATCACGCCATCACGCTGGGCGTGCTACTGCTAGCGACCTACGTAGTCACGAGATCCGGAGTCGGCACGGGCATGGGCCGGCTTACCATGTACGTCGGTTTGACGCTTCTCGCCGCGACCGTCGCCGGACGATGGGCGCTCGGCATGGGTCTGCCGCGCCTCACGGGCTTCCTGCTGATCGGCTTCGTGCTAGGACCCTCGGCCTTCGGGCTCATGAGCCCGGAGGTGATCGCAGACCTCCGCATGATCGACAGATTCGCGCTGGCGCTCATCGGCCTCCTTGCCGGAGGGGAACTCCAGGTCCGCCGGCTCGGCGAGGCCAGGGCGGCGATTATCAGCACGACGCTCATCGTCACGGCCATGGTCGCCGTCGGCGTGACCGGGTTCCTGCTGGTGGCCCGGCCTCTGCTGCCCTTCATGGCTGGTGTGGGACTCGCCGGAGCAGGCGGTCTCGCCCTCCTGCTCGGCGTGTGGGCAGCGAATTCTTCCCCTGATCTCGCGGTCGCGGTGATCGAGGACATGGGGGCCAAGGGGCCGCTCACAGACGTCATCCTGGGCGTGACCATTGTAAAAGACATCATCGTGATCGTGCTCTTCACGATCGTTCTGGCCATCGTGAGCCCGTTGATCGACCCGGCAAGCGCAGGCGGGCACAACCCGTTCCTCGAAGTCACCCGCGAGGTGGGTGGCGCGGTGGTGGTCGGAGGGCTGCTGGGCTGGCTGTTCTCCCTCTACCTCGAAGCCTCGGACGAGCGGCGCTCTCCGCTGGCCACCTTCCTGTTTACGTACATCCTCGTGGTGATCGCCGAGGCGCTGAATCTGGAATTGCTAATCCTCGCGGCCTCGGCCGGATTCCTGATCGAGAACCTCAGCCCCGCCGGTGACCGAATGATCCGGGGCATCGCTTCAGTATCCGTGGTCGTCTTCGCGTTCTTCTTCGCGATCGCCGGCGCGAGTCTGGACCTCGGCGCTGTCGCCGACTTCTGGCTGGTCGCCTCGCTGTTCTTCGGCGTGCGGATGCTTCTCACGATCGGGGGAGCCCGGGTCGCCACCCGCCTCGCCGGCGCGAGCGAGTTGATCCAAGACCACACGGGTAGCGGGCTCATCTCCCAGGGTGGGGTGACGCTGGGCCTGCTACTCCTCATCGAAGCGGCCCTGCCGAGCGTGGGTGACGGCGTGGTGGCACTTGGGACCGCGGTGGTCATAGCCAACATTCTGGTCGGACCGATCATCCTCAAGCGCGCATTGTCCAGCGAGGTCTCGAGGTGACTCCCCCCGGAGTCGAACCGTGGTATCTTCGTTACGACCCGACAGTACGTATTAAGTGAGACGATTCGTACACCAGGGAACCACATGGATGACGAGGACCGAGATCGACGTGGTGCCCCCACAATAATTGGCATGCTTGTTGCATTCTGAGGCGAGGAGAGTCCGCATTTCGTGCGGCCTCGAGGTTCACCCGGCTGGGCGCGTGTTACCGCCGGAAATCCGCTCTCACTTAGAACATCGGCGCTCACCATGAAATCTCACGGCGTAGGTTGGTACTTGTCAGGCGCGTACAAAGGATTCAGGCCAAGATTCCCGGGCGGGCTCCCGGCGGGTTGGGTGATTCTCATGGTGGTCCTCGCGTTCACGCCAGTCGGGACCCAAGCCCAGACCAATCGCCCCTGGCGACGCGATGGCACCATTTCGATAAGAACTACCTATGACAGTAATGTTTTCCGGCTTACGGACCGTCAAAAGAACAAGATAGGCCTCGGCGGTGATCAGTTTGCTGATATGGAAGGAGCCAGTGACGTGACCGTTCAGGTCGCCGTGGGGGGGGAGCTTCGCCGAGGCCCCTCGTCCCGACGGCTCCGAATCGGTGGTGGCGCCACATTGGACGCCTATACGACAAATACCCGCCGGACCCACGTGACACTCGACGCGTACATCGCCCGGGCCGTCACCAAGCGCGACGAGATCAAGGTCAAGTTCGAAGTGACCCCGTCGGAGTTCCGCCGAAATTACCTCGCCGGCGGAGATGCCCTGGGCGGACGCACTTTCGAAGAGGGGGTCTCCACATCCTTCGCTGGGCAAGTCATGTACGCCCGCCGGTTGATCGGCGGATCTGGACCGGATCTGGACGTAAAGGTCGGTATTCTCGGTACGACTCGGTCGGTGGATGCATTGTCTTGGCGTGACCGCTCGATGGTGGGCGGGCGGATCGAATTCGACCTCAAGCTGAACAGCGACGTGAACATGAAGTTCGGCGTTTCCCGGTCGCGTGCCTCCTACACGGCGGCATCCCAGCCGGTCATAGAGCTCGGAACCGTCAGGATGCTTACCGCCGACAAGGACTTCAACGAAACCAAGATCGGCGGTGAAATCCGTTTCGACCTCAACCGGGACGCACGCCTCGCCCTCGAGTACGGGCGGAGAACGCGTACCTACCTCGGGAAACTGGGAACCGATCCGGCATTCGGAGGCCGGGAAGACGCCCGCAATGCCTTCGGGGCCGAGCTCCGCTACGAGGTTTCCAAGCGTATTGACCTGTGGATCGGCGGGAAATACCTGAAGCAGGTCACGTTCCGGCCCGCTAGCGGGTCCACCGGTGACGAGACCGACTACAACCGCTCGCTGGCGACTCTTCAACTGGTCTATCATCGATGAAACGGATCCTGTTCACCGGCTATGCTCGAGTACACTTCGTTTGTTTCGAACCCATCTTCCGAGAATTGGTCGGGAGAGACGATATCCAAGTGAACGTGTCCGGTGGGCGGTCACCGAACGCAGCAGGTGTTGGTGGGATGACCGCGAGCCACCTCTATCGGCCTTTCGATCTTCCCCCCGAATGCGTCATCGAACTGGACGAGATGTACGAGCGAAGCTACGACCTGGTGTTCTGTGCGCATATCTCAGGGTTCTTTCCCAAGGAAGATCGAAAGCGTATCCAGGTATTTCACGGCTTGTCCTTTCGGAACATGGCGATCCGGAGGGATGTGCTCATTTACGACCATCTCTTCGTGGCCGGACCTTACATGATGCGCGCCCTCACGGAGAGCAAGCTCTCCCGCTCCGGATCTTCCCGGCTCGTTCCAACTGGGTTTGTGAAGGTCGATCCACTGCGCAACGGCTCTCTCGATCGAAGTCAGATACTCGATGAGATCGGCTTCACCGGCGACCGGCCGGTCGTGCTTTACGCTCCGACCGGACAAAAGCGGAACTCCCTCGAGGGCGCGGGGCCCGAGGTGATCCGCCGGCTACGCGAGACCGGTGAGTACGATATTCTGATCAAGGTCCACGATCATCCCCGGGACCGAGGGCAACCGGGCCGGGAAGAGCTGCTGACCTACCTGGATGATCATACTCGCATGGCGCCCGGATTCGATGTCGTGCCGTACCTCTTCGCGGCCGATCTGCTTATCACCGACGCATCGTCGGTAAGCAGCGAGTATTCATTGATGGATAGACCCATGGTCTTCTTGGATGTACCTGACCTGATCCGGGCTGCGGCCGCCAGCAAGAAGGGTCGCTTCGACATGGATACTTGGGGCAGGCGGGGAGGTCCGGTGTGCCGGTGGCCTGATCATGCCGTAGCCGAGGTCGCGTCGAGCCTGGAAAACCCCGATGCCCATGGGGATGTGCGCAGAGCCATGGCCGCGGATCTCTTCTACAATCCCGGCAAAGCCACGGACGCAGCGGTGGAGTGGATTCTCGCGGAGTTGGGGCTTGAATCCCGCCAACCGGCTCCAGTCGGGACGGCATGATGGCTCGCCGGCGCCAGTGGAAGCTGCTCAAGGATCTTACGGAGCTCCGAAGAGTGGGTCGCCTGCTGGCACCATATATGAGAGGCCATTACCTGGTGTTGGCCGGAGGAACGGCTCTCATAATCGTACTTCTTGCCCTCCGGCTCGCCCAACCGTGGCCCCTCAAGTGGATCCTGGACGGCATCACCGGAGTCGGTGGTCAACCTGTGGCTCCCCTGCCCGCAGCAGTGCTCTTTCTCGTAATCGCCTCAGCCGCTGCGCTGATAGAGTACTGGCAAGTCATGACCCTGATTGGCCTCGGAAATCGCGTGCTCTACCGGTTTCGAACGGACCTCTTCCAACACCTTCTGCTGCAATCCCTCGCATTTCACGAACGACGGGCCGAGGGCGAGCTCCTCACCCGTGTGGTCTACGACACGAACAGACTCCGCAAAGGCGTCAACCAGATCCTGACACGCCTGATTCAGACGGTGCTGACCTTCGTGGCGACAATCGCCGTGCTCTTCTGGGTGGACGTCCCGCTGGCCCTCGTCATGGGCGTGTTGGGCATTCTGGCCCTGGCGCTCATGGTACGTGGCGGCCGGGCGGTCAAGAAGGCGGCGAAGCGGAATCGGAGGCGGGAAGGAAAGTTGGCGGCCTTGGTCGCGGAGGATCTGATCGCAATTCGCGATGTCCAAACATTCCGGCCGGACCCGATCGACAGCTCCGGCTTCCAGCGTGTCAACGCGAGGAGCCTGAAGCAGGAAAGCAAGATTCGGAAGCTGAGTTCGGGCATGCTCATGAGGGTCGAGATCATACTGAGTGCGGGGCTCGCCCTCATCCTCCTCTTCGGAGTGCACAGAGTGTCGAGCGGAGCTATCACGGCCGGTGAGCTGGTTCTATTCGCGACCTACGCGGGATCTTTGAATCGGCCGTTCTTCCGTTTCGCCCGGCAGGCGACGCGAATGGGCACGGCGGTCGCCTCGGCAGACCGGCTGCAGGGGATCATGCTTCAGGAGCCGGAAATCACCGACCGACCCGATGCTCTGGATGTGACCAGCTTCCGAGGCACTGTGCGGTTCTCCGAGATGTCGGCCAAGAGAGGGCGGCGTAAGGAGCGCGGCCGCACGTGGACCCTCCGCCGTCTCGATCTCGAGGTGCCCGCCGGCGAGCGGGTAGCGGTTGTAGGAGCGAACGGTTCGGGAAAATCGACACTCCTGAGGCTCATCCTGCGATTGGCGGATCCCGCCAGAGGTGAGATCGCGATCGACGGGCACGACCTGCGGTCGCTGTCGATCTCCTCGCTACGAAGCCGGATGAGCGTGGTCTTTCAGGGCAGCGTCCTATTCGGCCTTACTGTCAGGGAGAACCTCACGCTCGGAGATCCCAATCCTCCCAGCGAATCGGAGATCCTCAGTGCACTCGAATCCGTGGACGCCCTCGACCTCGTCGGGCGACTCGCGGAAGGACTGGACACCGTGATCAAGAAGCGAGGGGGTCGCTTCTCGGTGGGTGAGCGGCAAAAACTCGCCGTCGCTCGGGCCATCCTCAAGGACGGTGATCTCTGGTTGTTGGATGAGCCCCTCACGGGACTCGATGTAGAAGCCTCCAAGACGATCATGGCCACACTCGACCGCGCCACCCGGGGCCGCACAACCTTCTGGGTCACGCACGACCCGCTCCTCTCGCTGGCGATGGACCGGGTGCTGATCCTCAAAGCGGGGCGCGTGGCCTTCTTCGGCACACGTTCCGAGTTCTTGGAGCGTGCCGAGGGCGACAAGAGACCTGTGCCCACGGCGAGCCTATCAACCATGAGCACCGACTGAAATGAAAGCGATCATCCTAGCGGCCGGACAAGGGAGCCGGTTGGGCGCCAAGGCGAAAGGACTGCCGAAAGCGCTCCAGCGGGTGGGAAACCAAACGCTCATCGAGCATCAGCTCGAGGCGCTTTCGGCCGAGGGCGTCGGGCCCGTCGTCGTAGTCATCGGGCACGGGGCCGATCACATCAAGACCGTCCTCGGGGACTCGGTGGATTACGTCCTCAACGAAAAGGCGGAAGAGACGAACAGCCTCTATTCTCTGTGGCTGGCCCGAGATTGGCTTCGAGAGGACGTTCTCCTCCTGAACTGCGATGTCCTCTTTCACCCAGACATTCTCAAGAGGTTACTTCGCGCCAGTGGGAGCGCGCTCGCGTACGACTCGACGAGTGCGAGTGGAGCCGAGCAGACCAAGGTCGGCATGCGAGGTCCGAACGTATCGGACCTTGGAAAAGACTTCCCTGATACGGGTGCCCGGGGGGAAAACGTCGGGATCATCAAGCTGGACGCCGAGGGATCGCTCGCTCTAAGGAGCAAGACGGAAGCCATCATTCGGAGCGGCGGCGAGAATTCCTGGGTTACCGAGGCCGTCCGCGCCATTCTTGCGGAAGTGGGGGTCGAAGGAGTCAACGTCGCTGGGCTCCCCTGGGTGGAAATCGACTTTCCCTACGATCTGGACAGGGCCCGCCGGCAAGTGTGGCCTCAGATCCAGAAATCGCTGCACCCGTGGCAGCAGTTGTTGCGCAGAGTCCGGGTCCCGGCCGCCTTGGTAGCGGCCGGCGGCGTGATCATGGCCGTCTGGACACTCTCTGCCCAGGTGGGTCCAGCCAGCGTGGACTGGGAATCGCTGGCCCCTGCTACCGAAGGAGTTCGTGTCGCGATCCAGCGCGTGAACAAGGGACCGCAGAGCTGGTGGAAGGTCCCGGCGGCGGGAAGCCTCACGATAGAAGTGACCGGGTCGGCGCCCACTCGTGTCGAGTCCCGTGCACTATTCCTTGCCGACACCGAACTCGAAGACGTACCCTACGTCCTGGAAATGACGTTGGATGGGCGGCCTTACCGGTTTGAGGCCAACCGCTCCTCGCCGGATGACAACGTGAGTCTGGAAGGGTATCGAGTCGGAACGCGAGACCGAGACCGATTCGTCGTACCTGAGGGGCATCACACGTTGGTGGTCCGGCTACTGGCAGGGGAGATAGCCGGTGTTCTCGTGCGGGTCAGACAGCCGGGGTAGGGTCCGATCTCAGGGCCGGCTGGAACCCCTGGCGGCACAGTCCGACTCTAGAAATCGTGATCGTCGATGGTCCCAGAGCCGTGCAGTAGTTAAGTGGTAAATGACCCGAAGCGTTTGAAAGATGCCCTGGCCGACCGCTACAGGATCGAGAGCGAGGTCGGCGAAGGGGGCATGGCGACCGTCTACCTCGCTGAGGACCTCAAGCACAAACGCCAGGTCGCGCTCAAGGTCCTGCGCCCTGAGCTCGCTGCCGTAATCGGCGCGGAGCGCTTCGTCCAGGAGATCACGACCACCGCCAACCTCCAGCACCCGCACATCCTGCCGCTGTTCGATTCAGGCCAAGCGGATGGGTTCCTCTACTACGTGATGCCGTACATCGACGGCGAGACGCTCAGGGACAAGCTCAACCGCGAGACACAGCTCAGTATCGACGAAGCGGTAAGCATCACCACCGACATTGCGGACGCCCTGGACTACGCGCATCGACAGAACGTGATCCACCGCGATATCAAGCCGGAAAACATCCTGCTGCACGATGGACGCCCCATGGTGGCGGACTTCGGGATTGCGCTGGCCGTGAGCGCGGCGGCCGGCGGACGCATGACCGAAACGGGACTCTCTCTCGGCACGCCGCACTACATGAGTCCGGAGCAGGCGACTGCGGAGAAGGATCTCACGAATCGGTCGGACATTTATTCGTTGGGATCAATGTTGTACGAGATGCTTACGGGAGATCCGCCGCATACGGGGAGCTCCGCGCAGCAGATCATCATGAAGATCGTGACCGATGACGCACGTCCGGTCACGGAGCTCAGGAAATCCGTGCCACCGCACGTCGCCGCCGCGACCGCGAAATCACTCGAGAAGTTGGCAGCGGACCGGTTCGAGAGCGCGGCCAGGTTCGCCGATGCACTCGCCGATACCAGCTTCACGCTCCCTGCCACCGGAGGCACGGTGGCGGCGGGCGCACCCGTTTCCGGTGCGCCTCTCCGGGCGGCCACCGTCCTAGCGGCCCTTCTGTTGCTCATGACTGCCGCCGCCCTGTGGGGCTGGTTGCGGCCGGGGCCCGCACCACGGGTCACCCGACAGCAGATCGTCCTGGGAAACGCCGGACAGACTCTAGGTTCCATACGCTGGGGCCTGGCCGTGGCGCCCGATGGATCGGCCATCGTCTACGTGGACTCGGTTGCCGGCGGTACTCAACTGGTGATGAAACAGAGGCACCAGGCGGTCGCCACACCCCTGTCGGGGACGGATGGAGCCATTGGGCCGTTCTTCTCGCCGGACGGGGCCTGGATCGGCTTTGTGGCGGACGGGAAACTCCGCAAAGTGCCCCCTGGCGGTGGCGGGTCGGTCACGCTCGCCGATTCGGCGAACGTCTTTGGTTTTGTGGGCGCTTGGCTCGACGATAACACGATTCTCTTCGTGGATAATGGGTTTCGGTTGAGGCGGGTGAGCGATGCCGGTGGATCGGCCGAGGTTGCCTCAGGTTTGGAGGCCATCTCCGGTGTGGTAGACGTATACCCGTTGCCCGGCGGGGCAGGTGCGCTGTTTACCCGCTGTACAGCCAATTGCGCTGATTCGGACGTTTACCTCTACGATGCCAAGGCCGATACGGCGCGGTTGCTGTTCGGGGAGGCGCAGGGCGTGTGGTACCTGCCCACCGGGTATGTGCTCTATGTGGCGAGGGTGGGTGGTGCGTTCGCGGCGCCGTTCGACCTGGACCGGATGAAGGTCACAGGTCCCGCGGTGCCCGTCCTGGAGGGGGTGAGGGCTCCGGACCTGGCGTTCGGCGCCGACGGAACGCTGATCTATGCCGTAGGGAACTCACTGCTGGCCGAAATCGGTGCCGCCGAGGTGGTCTGGGTGAGCCGCGGGGGCGACGTGACGCCGGTGGAGGCAGGGTGGCGGATCAACAGGCCCACGGCGTTGCCGGCGGCGGTGTCCATCTCGCCCGGCGGAACCCGGCTGGCGCTTGTTACCAGCGAGGCGGGCCGGGACAACGTCTGGATCAAGCAACTCGGCCGGGCGAACGGGCCGCTGTCGCGGCTTACGTTCGGAGACGAGGGAGAGATGGTTCCCCGGTGGAGCCCGGATGGAAGTTCGGTTGTGTTCACGACACTTGGCGGTGAGGCCGCCCTCTATTCGAAGGACGCCGACGGCACCGGCGCGGTGGAGCTGTTGCTGAACCTGGAGGAGCCGATCACTGAGGGGCGGTGGACGCCGGACGGAGAGTGGCTACTCGTTCGGACCGGGCGC